>JAWKKE010000002.1 GCA_041393415.1 Thermoleophilia bacterium
TCGACCGTGGTCCTCTCGGGCGGCGTCTTCCAGAACGAGCTGCTCAGTGCGCTCTGTGCGCGAGAACTGGAGGCCGCGGGTATCGGCGTCGTGCGCGGTGGCCTCGTCCCCTGCAACGACGGAGGGGTAGCTCTGGGGCAGGCCGCGGTCGGCGGCTATACTCTTCTGTACCAACGCGGTGAGTATTCACCGCCCGGCCGTTAGGAACTGGTATGTGTCTCGCGCTTCCCATGCGTATCGTCGCTATCGACGGCACCGTTGCCACCATCAGTGCCGAAGGTCTCGAACAGCGTGCCAGTCTCGCGCTCGTCCCGGAGGCGAAAGTAGGCGAATACGTGCTGGTCCACGCCGGCTACGCGCTGAATGTGCTTGGCGAGGACGACGCGCTTGAGACGTTGCGGTTGCTGACCGAGCTGGCCGCTGCGGCAGAGGGCGATCTGGATGGCGACGGCCGCGAATCCTGAGCTGCTCCAGCGGCTCGTCCAGGAACTGCAGGCAGCGGCTCGCCCTGGCCAGACGTTCATGGAGGTCTGCGGCACCCACACCATGGCGATAGCCAGAGCCGGCTTGCGTGAGCTGCTCCCGCCCGGCCTCAGGCTGGTGTCCGGGCCGGGCTGTCCGGTCTGCGTCACGGCGATGGCCGATCTCGATCGTGTCATCGCCGTGACGCGTATTCCCGAGGTGACCCTGACGACGTTCGGCGACCTCGTGCGCGTGCCGGCATCACGGAGCAGCCTGGCGGCCGAACGCGCCGCCGGGGCTGATGTGCGCGTCGTCTACTCGCCACACGACGCGGTCGAGATCGCTGCGGCAGAGCCCGGCCGACAAGTCGTGTTCGCCGGTGTCGGCTTCGAGACAACCGCGCCGACCGTCGCCGCGGCGCTGCTCGAGGCACGGGAACGTCGGCTAGGCAACTTCTCCGTTCTCAGCCTGCACAAGACCATGCCCCTGCCCTTGCGTGCCCTGCTCGATCTCGGTGAGACGCCGATCGGCGGTTTCTTGCTCCCCGGCCACGTGAGCGTCGTCACCGGGACGGCATGCTACGACTTCCTGGCGCGCGAGTACGGTGTCGGCGGCGTCGTCGCAGGGTTCGAAGCGCACGACGTGCTGCTCGCGCTTGTGATGCTCGTGCGGCAGTCGACGCCGCGCATCGAGATCGAGTACACGCGCGCCGTGCGTCCTGAGGGCAACGTTGTGGCTCAGCGTCTGCTCGAGTCTGTATTCACGCCGAGCGACGCCGAATGGCGTGGGCTCGGCGTCATCCCTGGTTCGGGGTTGGCGCTCGCTCCTGGGTTCGCCGACGCCGACGCCGCTCTGCGTTACCCGGTCGATCCGGGGCCGTCGCTAGAGCCGAGGGGCTGTCGCTGCGGCGAAGTGCTGCGCGGTGTGCTCGAGCCCTCCGAGTGTGCCCTCTTCGGCCGTCGCTGCACTCCGCAGGATCCGGTCGGCGCGTGCATGGTGAGCAGCGAGGGCGCCTGTGCGGCGGGGTACCGCTATCGAGGAATCGACGAATGAGGGCCGCGTATGACTGAGTCCATGCCAACGCCCGCGAACACCGCCCGTATTCTGCTCGGTCACGGCAGCGGCGGGCGTCTGTATCGCGACCTCGTGCGCGATGTCTTCCTGAGCGCCTTCGCCAACCCAATCCTGGAGCGCCTCGACGACGCCGCCGCTCTGTCCGCATCGGGGCGCATCGCCTTGACCACCGATGCCCATGTGGTCCAGCCACTACGTTTCGCCGGCGGCGACATCGGGCGGTTGGCGGTGGCCGGAACGGTGAACGATCTGGCGACGGCGGCGGCTCGACCGCTGGCGCTGGCCGCCGCATTCGTCATCGAAGAGGGACTTCCATTCGCCGAGCTGGAGGCCGTGTGCGCCAGCATGGCGGCCACGGCTCGCGAGGCGAACGTCGCGATCGTCACCGGCGACACGAAGGTGGTCGAGCGAGGTGCGGCCGACGGGCTCTTCATCACGACGACTGGCGTTGGCGAGATCGTCGTCGCTCATGAGGTCTCGCCGCTTGCCGTCCGGGTCGGCGATGCGGTGATTCTGAGCGGTTCGGTCGGCGATCACGCCGTTGCCGTGCTGGCGGCGCGGGGCGACTTCGACTTCCGCGCCGATGTCGCGAGCGACTGCGCGCCGCTCTGGGACGTCGTCGCGGCCGCTCTCAAGGCCGCTGAGGCCGCTGGCGTTCCCGAGGCCGTGCGCTTCCTTCGCGACCCCACCCGCGGGGGGCTCACAACGGTGCTCGCCGAGATGGCCGAGTCGGCGCACCTCGGTGTGGAGGTGGAGGAGGGCGCCATCCCCGTTGCTCCCGCGGTGCAGTCCGTGTGCGATCTGCTCGGGTACGACCCTCTCACGCTGGCCAACGAGGGGAAGATGGTGCTCGTCGTCGCGCCGGAGGTGGCGCCCGACGTGGTCGACGCCGTGCGTGCCACCCCCTATGGACGTAACGCGCGGCAGATCGGCTCCGTCGTCGCCGCGCACCCTGGCCGCGTCGCGCTGCGCACCGGGCTGGGCACGCGTCGTGTCCTCGATATGCCGGTGGGCGAGTTGTTGCCGCGAATCTGCTGAGGAAGAAAGATGGAGCCCGGTCGCGGATTCGAACCGCGGACCCCCTCCTTACCATGGAGGTGCTCTGCCTGCTGAGCTAACCGGGCGAAGCTGGTGGGGGAGCTAGGATTCGAACCTAGGTAGGCTGCGCCAACGGATTTACAGTCCGCCCCCTTTAGCCACTCGGGCACTCCCCCGGGAGCCGGATGAGGGTACAGGAAACGCCGTCTGGCTTCAACCAATCGCGCGCCCGAAGGTGTCGCCGGCACGCCTGGTTCTGGTTTGAGCCTCGCGCGCGCCTGTGGTACCGTACCTGCCCGTGGCGGCGTAGCTCAGTCGGTCAGAGCAGCGGAATCATAATCCGCGTGTCGTAGGTTCGAGTCCTACCGCCGCTACCATCCATTTCGCCTCAATGTGCAGGCATTGTCCTCTTCAAGAGCTTGACCGCTCACCGTCTCGTTCGGCGCGCTTCCGCCGTCCTGCTAACGAGCGGCGATCGCCTCGTGCCTCTCGCAAGCTCGCATGAGCGTCGCCTTGTGCTACTGTCCGCGGCGAGCCCTGAGTCGCGTTCGGCGACGTCTCGCCGTTGTTGTGCCGTAGTCTGGACACGGCCAAGAGGATAGTCTGACAGGGTTCGTCGTGTCGAAGGTCTGGAGGCAGCGTGGGTGAGTCCGGCGTGCGCACTCGATTCGCAGACTGGGTAGCGCGGGCCCCGTCCGGTCTGTACTCCCGGCTGCTCGTGGGTCTCCTGGTCGTGCTTACGTCCGTGGCGCTTCTCCTGAGTGGCGTCGCCATCTGGGTGCACCACACAGTTCTTGATACCGATGGCTACGTGGCTGTCGTCGAGTCCGTCTCGAGCAATCCGGCCACGCTGGAGGCGCTGAGCGAGTACGTCGCCGGACAAGTCGTTGAGGTGACGGACCTTGAGGCGCGAACGTCAGAGCTGCTGCCGCAGCGCCTCACCTTCTTGGCGCCGCCGTTGACCGCCGCAGTGAGAGACTTTGTGAGTACCCAGACGTACGCGCTGGTGAGCACGCCAAAGGCGCAGGAACTCTGGATCGCCGGTAACCGCGTCGCCCACGCGCAAGTCGTGGCGCTCCTGCGTGGCGACACAACGCTCGCGCGGATTGAGGGAGACGCGGTGGTGATCAACACGCTGCCGCTGATCAGTCAAGCCCTCGTTCGGATCGACGCCGCGCTGCCCGGCACGCTGAGCACGCACCTGTTCCCGCCGGTGATCACGGCAGACATGTCGCCGGAAGAGGCGATCCAGAAGCTGTCAGCGTGGCTCGGTCGATCGCTGCCGTCCGACGCCGGGCAGATCACATTGCTCACTTCCTCTGCGCTGGGGCCGGCGCAGACGGCCGTGAAATGGCTCGATCGGCTGGTGATCGTGCTGCCCATAGTGACGGTGCTTCTGGCGGCGGCGGCGATCTACCTGTCACGGGATCGTCGGCGAACGGTGATCGAGCTCGCGATCGGTGTTGTCGCGGCGCTCGTCATCTTCCACGTCGTGGTGGCGCGCGTCACCGACGTGCTGCTTGAGCGGTTGCGCTCCGAGCAGGTCGGCGGGGTCGCCCGCGACATCGTCGCTGCTTCGTTCGGTCCATTGACGACGATGACGATCTGGATTGTGGTTGTCGGCGTCATCGTTGCCGCCGGCGCGTGGGTGCTCGGGCGTCAAGACGTTCTGCGCGCTGCCCACGGGGCGCTGTCCGCCGGCGGGAGCCAGGTGCGGCGCGCGTCCGGTGTACTCACGTGGAGCGCCGCGCATGTTGATCTCCTCCGGATCGCCGGTCTCGGCGTCGGTCTCTTGCTCCTGGCGCTCTTCTCATGGAGTTGGCTCTGGGTGGTGCTGTGGCTGGCGCTTGTCGCCCTTGTGCAGTTGGCGATCAGCGCCTTCGCCGGGGCATGGCCCTTCGCCGGGCGTCGCACATAGACGAGTTGTCCATGGGGGAGGGCAATCCGCAGTTATTGACAGATGGTTCCTCGAACACCGAGACTTCTCACCGAGATACGACTGTGGTAGTTCGTTGCACGCGATATTCTTGGAGCGAAACGAGGGGGTTGCGATGACGAGATCACTTCGGCGGCTGGGTCACGTTCTGACACTTGGAGTGGTGATGCTGGCGTCATTCTTGCTTCTAACGGGAGCAGCGATGGCGGTGTCGCCGTTCGAGGGCGATCCTCCCGGATCGCAGTGGCCGGAGAAGCACGAGATCAACGGCAAACTCGTCGAGCTTTCGCGCGTTGTCTACCCGTCGGGCGCGGAGTACATCGTCTACGAGATGCGCACGTCCGACGAACGCATCAACGGCACGATGGAGCTCTGGGTCACATGGGCGGATGTTAGCCCGCTGGGCAACGTCCTCTTTGGCGGGTTCTGGGTTCTGACCGCTGCAGAGGGGACGTGGACCGACGACTTCTCCGGCGTCGAGAGTGCGAACTATCTCGAAGGCAAGCCGTTCCAGTTGGTCGTGCTGAACGATGTGGCCCTGGGTCACGGAGCCTACGAGGGACTGGAGATGGAGTACGCGGCTCACCGCGCCTGCGCCGATCCCAATCGCAACAGCAATTCGACGCTGAGTGTGAAGGCGACGATCAGATCGGTCGAGTAGCGCATCTGGCGCGCTGCGGGAGCGCTCGGCGCCTCTGAAGAAGGGGCCCTGGACGGTGCTTGGGAGATGCGCCGGTCCAGGGCCCCTTCGCGCGTGCGGGGCTGTATGCTGTCGCGGTGAGCGAGCACGTCGTCATCGCGGTAATGAGCGACACCCACGGCTTCTACGATCCGCTTCTGGACGATCTCCTTGCCGGCGTGGCGGCGATCGTGCACGCCGGCGACATCGGCTCCGGCGTGTACGAGCGACTGCTGCAGCACGCACCCGTCACTGCCGTGCTCGGCAACACGGACTGGCCAGAGGTGTTGCCGGGCGTGCCTCACGAAGTGCTCGCGACCATCTGCGGTGTGCGCTTCCTCGTGGGTCACATCCGAGAACGGCTTCTGCGCGAGCACGACCTGCGCCGCGAGCGCATCGACGCGCTCGTGAGCGGCCACTCACATCGTCCCTCAGTCGAGTGGCAGGACGGCGTCCTGCTTCTGAATCCGGGATCCGCGGGTAGGGCGCGCTTCGGCTTGCCGCGGACGGTCGCGCTTGTAGAGGTGGTTCGCGGACGCCTCGAACCGCGCATCGTGACGCTGGCGTAGGAGCGGTCGCCAGCCGCCACTCATTGGGGCATGATAGGGAGGCTAGACCGGCTCGGCAGTCTGGCGGTGATGCGTTGCGGTTCTTCGTGATGCACGGGGAAGGAGGAGCGACGAGCGAGTGTCGTCCGACCGCGGGTCAAGACCCGTCGATGGTCGGCAAGACGGTCCTCGTGACCGGCTCCACCAGTGGCGTCGGCCGCCAAACGGCACTCGCGCTGGCAAGTCTCGGGGCCGAGGTCTTTGTGCACGGTCGCGACCCCGAGCGTGGCGCCGCGGTGCTTGCGGAGGTTCGCGCCGCGACGGGTGATCGCGGCGAACGGGGCGGACTCTTCATCGCCGATCTGGCGACCGTTGCCGGAGTCCGTTCGCTGGCGCGCCAGGTAGTGCAGCGATGCCGTCGTCTCGATGTGCTCGTCAACAACGCGGGCGTCTTCGCTCCCGAGCGGGTGGTCACGGCGGACGGTCTGGAGCTGACTCTCGCCGTCAATGTTGTGGCTCCGCATGTGCTCACGCGCGAGCTTCTTCCGCTTCTGTTGGCGGCGGCGCCGTCGCGCGTCGTGAATCTGAGCTCCACGTCGCACTGGCAAGGAGTGATGCACTGGGACGATCTCCAGTTGGCGGAGCGTTACGATCCACTCGCCGCGTACGAGCAGTCCAAGCTGGCAATGACAACGCTCACGATGGCATGGGCGTCGTATCTGCAGGACACGGACGTGACGGTCGCGTGCCTCGATCCCGGCAATGTCGACACGGCGATGCTGCGACTGGGGTGGCCGCGGCTCGTTGGGGTGGATGTGGTAGCCGGTGCGCAGACCAGCGTTCTGCTGGTGTCCGCGCCCGAGCTTGCATGTCTCACAGGGGTGTACTTCGAGGATGGTCGCGAGACGACGCCGCCGCGGGCGAGCCTTGATCGCGAGGCGCAACAGCGCCTTTGGCGCTACCTCGAGGCTGTAAGCGGGAACGCGGAGGACGGTCGAGAGCTGTTAGACGACGAGTGACGGAGGTCACATTATGTCGCAGGCCAAACATGTTGAGCTCTACACGCTGAGCACGTGTCCGTGGTGCAAGAAGGCGAAGGCGTTTCTCGACAGCAGAGGGGTCACGTATACCTACATCGACTACGACCTCGCGGAGGCGGACGTTCAGAGTCGCATCCAGGAGGAAATGACGGCGCACAACGCGCGTTCGTTTCCTTTCATGAAGATCGGCGACGACTTCATTATCGGATACAACCCGGACGCGTATACGCGACTGCTGGATCTGGAGGCGAAAGAGGAGTAATGGTCGGGGTGGGCGGATTTGAACCGCCGACCTCTCGGTCCCGAACCGAGCGCTCTACCAAGCTGAGCCACACCCCGACGCGGAGACGGATTGTACCGGAAGAGGCAGTGCCTCGCTACCGTGACGGGACCAGCACTCTCTGAGGCGTCGCACGCTTGGGAGGCGGGGGAGACTCATCTCTGGCCGTGCTAGACTCAGACTAGATGACGACGCTGGAATCGCCCGAACTCACTCGTGCACGCGCAGATCATACTGACGCCTTCACGACTCGTTTGCGCGTGCGCTACGCCGAGACCGACGCAGCTGGCGTCGTGTACTACGGCAACTACCTCACCTACTTCGAGGTTGCACGCGTCGAGTTGCTGCGCGCACTGGATATGCCCATCACGCAGGTCGAGGCACGCGGACTGCTCATGCCGGTGGTGGAGGCGGGGGTCAAGTACCTTCGCCCCGCCCGCCTCGACGATCTCCTTGATGTGTCGCTGAGAATTCGTTCTGTCGGCCCGGCGTCATTTGCCTTTGACTACGAGATCCATCGTGACGACGGTCTGCTCCTGGCCACGGGTTGGACAAGAATGGCGGTGTGCGAGCGTGAGCAAGGTCGCTGTGTGCCCATGCCGTCGTGGTTGCGGGAGTTGTTTGCCCGTGTCCCTGAGGTGCGGGGCGACGGCGAGGGGCGGGACGAGTCATGAGCTCGCCGCCGAATCAGAATCCTGGGCTGCCCGACGACTTCGAGGCACGTTACCCGGACGACATCGACGTACGCACCTGCTATCGCCACCCTGATCGCGAGACAGGCGTCTCGTGCAGCAACTGCGGTCGACCCATCTGTCATGAGTGCATGATTCCGGCCCCTGTCGGCTTTCACTGTCCCGAATGCGTCAAGGGGAGCCGTCGTGGCTCTTCGCGCGGCAAGGTCGTGACTCGCGGCCAGATGCGAGCTCGTTGGGGATCGGGCGGAGGAGCGCTCGGAGGTACGGCTCCGGTCACACGCATCCTCATCATCATCAACGTTGCCGTGTTCTTGCTCGAGGTGCTCCTGGGCGCGATGACCTTCACCGGCAATGCATCGTCGACGCTGAACAGCATGGGTGCGCTCGTGCCTTCGGTGGTGGCAGAGGGTCAGTACTGGCGGCTCTTCACGGCTATGTTCCTTCATGCAGGCATCTTCCACCTCGGCTTCAACATGTGGGCCCTGTACATCGGCGGTTCGTTCCTCGAGATGCTCGCCGGTCGCACGAAGTTCCTGCTCATCTACTTCATCTCCGGACTGGCCGGGAACGTGGCCGTGTATCTTCTCTCGGCGCCAAGTGCGGCCACTATTGGTGCATCCACGGCAATCTTCGGCGTCTTCGGTGCGCTCTTTCTCTACAGTGTGCACTTTCACGAGACGGCGGCCGGGCGCGCGCTCCGCAGTATGGGCTCGGTGATCGCCATCAACCTCCTCATCACGTTTCTCATTCCGGGAATCTCCTGGCAGGGCCATGTCGGCGGCCTGATCGGCGGCATGGCAGCGGTGGAGGTGCTGACGCAGTTCGGCCGCCGCGACCTTGCGGCGCCGTTCACGTGGCGGGACGGCGTCCTCGTGGCAGGCATTGCTGTGGCGCTGGCGGCACTCGTCGTGTGGCGCACAGGGGCGCTGGCATAGCCGCCACGGCAAGGTGTGGATCACGCGGCGGGCAACATCTGGCTCGAACGTGTCGTTGCCGACGGCTTTCCTACCGTCGCGGCGGTCTTGGCGACGCGCAGGCGTGTTTTCGTCGTTGACACGTTGACGGCGCCGACGGCGGCCGCGCCGCTCCTTGCCAAGGCCGAGGCGGTGGCGATGAACGGCGCGATCACCGTCGTTAACACGCACGCGCACTGGGATCATGTCTACGGCAACGCCGCGTTCGCAGACCACGACATCGTCGCTCACCGGGCCTGCCGGGCGGTACTCGCTGCTCAACTGCGTGGGGTCGGCGAACCTGCGCCGGAGCCGCCGCCCGAGGGCGTGCCGCTGCCGACGATCGTCTTCGAGTCGGCGCTGATATTTCACTGCGGTGACGAGACGGTGCATCTCCTGCATGCAGGCGGCCACACGCCCGAGTCCATCGTGGTGTGGCTGGAGCGCGCACGCGTTCTTCTCGCCGGCGATACGCTGGAGTGGCCGCTGCCCTGCCTCGGTGAGTCGAGCGATCTCGGAGCCTGGCGGAAGACGATCGGTAAGCTTCGGGCATTGCGCCCGAAGCTTGTAATTCCGAGTCACGGCGTGCCGGTCGCCGGCGCTGGGCTCCTGGATGCAAATGAGGCGTACCTGGGTCGCTTAGACCGGGCGGGGGAGGGTGACGGGAGCGTGCGGACGGGTGGCATGTTCCGAGCTGAGGATTGGGTCGCCGCAGGCGTCGAGGTGCCGGCGGTGTACCGAAACGCGCACGAAGAGAACCTCCGGCTGGCGGGCGTTACCGACAAAGTGGACATTTCGGACCACTTAGGATAGAAATGGTCTATGAGACTCTCGACACAGGCGGATTACGCGGTTCGCGCCGTGTGCGAGCTTGCCCGGCGCGAGGCCGGCTCCGTGCTGCACACCGACGAGATCGCGGCGGCGCAGCGCATTCCGAAGGCGCGCCTCAGCAAGGTTGTGCAAGACTTGGCGCGCGCCGATGTCGTGCGCACGCTCCGCGGCCGGCAGGGGGGAGTGGTGCTCGCTCGCCCCGCTCAGGAGATCACCGTACGGGACGTGTACGAGGCCGTCGAGGGGCCAATCCTCATGTGCCGGTGTCGGATTCGTGCTGAGACGTGTGAACCGCCGTGCCGCACGCATGCGTTCTGGCGCGGCGTCGAGATGCTGCTCACGAGCGAGCTCGAGACTGTGACGTTCGCGGACCTTGCCGGGGGGCGTCTGCCCGCCGCGGCGGTGGTGTCCGCTCTCACGCTGCGAGGAGGTGAAGGAAATGACCGAGTTGAGGGAGCAGGTACAGAAGGCGCTCGACGACATTCGTCCTGCGTTGCAGGCCGACGGCGGTGACATCGAGTTCGTCGATTTCGTCGACGGCATTGTGAGTGTTCGCCTCCAGGGTGCGTGCGCGGGCTGTCCGATGTCGCAGATGACGCTGACCAACGGTGTCGAGCGGCACCTGAAGAACGTCGTGCCGGGTGTCGAGGGCGTTCGCAACGTCATGATGTGAGGCGCTCGGCAAGAATGGATTCGCCGAGGGCGTGAAGGCCGGAAGGGCGGGGTGGATGCAAGTCGTCACCCCGCCCTTTCGGCGTCCGGTCGCGAAAACGCTCGGGCTTCGCAGAGGGGCATCGTATACTTCATGAGGATCCGAGAGCGCGGATCGCGGGCAGATGACGGGTGGAGATTGCGGCGAGGAGGCCGACATGCATGATGACGCGGGCGGCGAGGAGTCGGCAGGCCGCCGATCCGCGACTGCAACACGCGCGTCCGAGGAAGAGTCTCTTGAGGCGGCCGACGTGGATCTCGAGGAGCTTCCGGACAGCACACTGTTCATCAACCGCGATCTGAGTCTGCTCAGCTTCTTTGAGCGGGTGCTGGATGAGGCCCGCGACCCCAACAACCCATTGCTGGAGCGCGTCAAGTTCATCGGGATTGCGCAGTCCATCCTGGGCGAGTTCTTCATGGTGCGCATGGCGGGTTTGCGGCAGCAGGTCGACGCCGGCGTGACCGAATCGCAAGATGGCTTCACGCCGCAGCAATTGCTGCCCATTGTGCGCGAGCGGGCGCTGGCACAGATGCTCGCCGCACGCGAGTGCTTCGCGACGATTCTGCCGGAACTCGATGCGGCCGGGATACACATCCTCAATTACGAGGCGCTCACCACTGGGCAGCGTGCGGCGTTGAGCGCCTACTACGAAGCGCGTGTCTTCCCGGTGTTGACGCCGTTGGCCTTCGATCCCGGGCGCCCGTTTCCTCACATCTCCAATCTGAGCCACAACCTCGCCGTCGTCGTACGCGATCCGTCAGGTGAAGAGCACTTTGCCCGCGTCAAGGTCCCACCGACACTGCAACGGCTTGTTCCGGTGATTCCAGTCGACGGGCAAGAGGGCTACTGGTTCGTCTGGCTTGAAGAAGTGATCGCCGCACATCTGGATTCGCTGTTCCCGGGAATGGCGATCGTCGAGTCGAGTCCGTTCCGGGTCACCCGCGACGCTGATCTCGCCATACAGGAGGCAGAGGCCGACGATCTGCTCGAAACCATCGAGCGGTTCGTACGCCGCCGTCGCTTCGGGTCGGTGATTCGCGTAACCACGGACTCCACCATGCCGGCGCACATCTGCAAGATCCTCAAGGAGAACCTCGACCTGGAGGAACAGGATCTGTACGTGGTCGATTCTCCGTTGGGACTCGGTGACCTCTTGGCGGCGGGTCAGATCGACGCCCCCGACCTCAAGTACCCGCCGTTCGTTCAGGCTGTCCCGCCACCGCTGGACGATGCTGAGGGTGTAGACATCTTTGCCGCCATTCGTCAGCACGACATCCTCCTCCACCATCCGTACGATTCGTTCGATCCGGTCGTCGACTTCGTCATGGCGGCGGCGCAGGACCCGGATGTTCTCGCCATCAAGACGACGCTCTATCGTGTCGGGCGCAACGCTCCGGTGGTCGACGCTCTCATGGAGGCGGCGGCGAACGGCAAGCAGGTCGCCGCCCTCATTGAGCTCAAGGCGCGCTTCGACGAGGAGAGCAACATCGGCTGGGCCAAGGCGCTGGAGCACGAGGGAGTGCACGTCATCTATGGCCTCGTGGGCCTGAAGACGCACTCCAAGATCATGCTGGTCGTGCGCAATGAGGGAGACCGCATTCGGCGCTATGTTCACTTGGGGACCGGCAACTACAACAGCGTGACCAGCAAGCAATACACGGATCTCGGCTACCTCACGTGCAACGACGATCTGGGCGCCGACGCCTCGGCGGTCTTCAACGCGCTTACCGGCTATTCCACCGGTGCCACGTATCGCAAGTTCCTCGTCGCGCCGCACAGCATGCGGCGCGGTCTGGAGGAGCGGATCGACCGTGAGATCGAGCACGCGCGACGCGGCGAAGAGGCTCGTCTCATCTTCAAGATGAACGCGCTGATCGACAAGCCGATGATCCGCAGGCTCTACAAGGCCTCACGCGCTGGCGTCAAGGTGGAACTGATCGTCCGTGGTATGTGCTGTCTGCGTCCCGAGGTGGCTGGGATCAGCGACACCATCAGCGAGCGGAGCATTGTCGGACGCTTTCTGGAACACAGTCGCATCTTCTGGTTCCGCAACGGCGGTGACGAAGAAGTCTTGCTCGGCAGCGCCGATCTGATGCCGCGCAATCTCAACAGGAGGGTCGAGATTCTCTTCCCGGTCCAGGATCGCGCGATTGTGCAGCGAATTCGTGAGGAGATTCTGGCGGTCTATCTTGCCGACAACATGAAGACGCGCGTTCTCCACGCCGATGGCACGTGGGAGCATGTGTGGCCAGGCGAAGGTGAGACGCCGTTGAACAGTCAAGAGTGGTTCGTGGCCCGCGCCCGCGAGGCGGCACGCGGGGAGGAGGGTACAGCCTCATGAGGGTCTACTTCTTGCGGCACGGCAAGTCGGCGGCACGCGAAACCTGGAAAGGAGACGATGCCCAGCGCCCGCTGACCGAAGAGGGCATGGAACTCATGCGTCGGCAGGCAGCAACCATGAACCGACTCGGCATCCAACCTGACCTAATTGTCACGAGTCCTCTCACGCGCGCCCGGCAGACCGCCGAGATCGTGGCGGTCGCGCTGCGCAAGAGTAGCGCGCTGGAGGAGAGCGAGTGTCTCGCGCGTGACTTCGACAGCGCCTGCCTCGTCAAGCTCATGGACGCACACCCCGACGCGAAGTGCATGATGGTGGTTGGCCACGAACCAGACTTCAGCCAGACGGTCTCGAAGCTCCTCGGCGGGGGACGCATACAGCTGAAGAAAGGTGGACTGGCGACAGTCGACATCGTCGAACGCGTCGGCGACATGGTGTTCGGCGTGCTGGTCTCGCTGCTGACGCCGGGTCAGATGCGTGGAGCCTGAGGCAGTGGAGATCGAGGCCAAGTACGCGGTGCCGAACGCGGAGACGCTCGCTCTGCTGTCAGCCCTTCCAGCGCTCGATCGCTACAGACTGGAATCGGGAGAGGCGCGGACAGACGAAGATACGTTTCTCGACACGGCGGATCGCCGATTGCTTGCGGCGGGGTACTACCTCCGTCGGCGCGAAACGGGCACAGGCGTGCGCATGACGCTCAAGGGGCTCGTCGCCCAGGAGAACGACGGGGTGTTTCGCCGCGAGGAGTTGGAGGCTCTGGTGGCGGTCGATGTTCCTCCGGCCGAGTGGCCGCCCGGTGATCTGCGCGACAGAGTGTGCGACATCATCGCCGAAGTCCCGCTCGAGACGCTTCTGCATCTACATCAAGACAGGGTGGCGCGTCGCGTCCTGGACGATGATCGCGAAGTCGCGGAGCTGAGCCTGGATACCGTTCACACAGGTGATGGGTCAGAGTGGTACGAGGTTGAGGTCGAGATCCGCGGCGATGGCGACGAGGACGATCTGGCGCGACTGATTGCTGCGCTCACGACTCAAGCAGAGCTCACGCCGGAGACCCGCGCGAAGTTCTCGCGTGCCCTCGATGCGATTTCGCGTGGGCATGAGGAACTCCCGGCGAGATTGCTGCCGAGTGTAGAGCGCAAACGGCATGAAGAACTCGCCCAGGCGGGTGGCCGGCGAGCGCGCCGCGCGATCGCCCTGTTAGCGTTGGATGAGGGCGCAACACAGGTGGAGGCGGGGCTGCGCGCCGGGCTCTCCGACCGTCAAGTGCGGTACTGGCTGGCACGCTACCGCAACGAAGGCGTGGCGATCTACGGGCGAGCGGCGAAAGTGACCCCGGACGTAGCGGCGGCGATTGCCACGGTGAAGCGCTCTGCGCCGCCGGTGAAGGCGCCCACGCCAACGCCTGAGGCTAAACCGCCGGCCGGAGACGGATCGAAGAAGCGGCCAAACATCGACCCGTCGGACTCGATGACAGTCGCCGCCGCGAGCACCTTGCGCTTCCATCTCGAACGGATGCTGGAGCATGAGGCCGGCACACGGCTCGGGGAGGACATCGAAGAGTTGCATGACATGCGTGTTTCCACGCGGCGCATGCGCATGGCCCTACGCGTGTTCGCCGACTACCTCGACCCCGAGACTCTGCGTCCTGTTCTCAAAGGGCTGCGGCGCACCGGCAGGACGCTCGGTGCTGTGCGCGATCTCGACGTCTTCTACGAGAAGACGAAGCGCTACCTCGATGGCGTGCCGGCAGCGCGTGCGGACGATCTCGACGGCCTTCTCGCGGCGTGGAAAAGCGAACGCGACCTCCGGCGCCAGGAGCTTGTCGCGTACCTGGACGGATCGCGCTATCGCCGGTTCGTCGACATGACGCTCGAGCTCTTGGAGGGCCCGGTTGAGCGCATGGCGCCGAGCCTGGCATCCGTGGATCGGCCGCAGCGTGTGGCGCGCGTGCTGCCCGGGCTGCTCTATCAGGACATGGCAGCGGTGTGGTCGTACGAGGGTCAGATCGATGGTCTGGACACGCCCTTGCTGACCTTCCACGCATTGCGCAAGGCCTGCAAGGGTCTGCGCTACACACTCGAGTTCTTCGAGGGTGTGTTGGGCTCTGAGTCACGTTCGCTGATCAAGCGCGTCAAGGGGCTGCAAGATCATCTTGGCGACCTGCAGGACGCGGTGGTGACCTGTGGAATCCTGCGCGACTACATCACCTGGGGCGAGTGGCGTCATCACGGTCACACGCTCCCCGAACCGACCGAGCTTATTGTGGCGCCGGGTGCCGCGCGCTATCTTGCTGCGCGGCAGGAAGAGATGGAGCGCCTGGTTCTGGGGTTCCCCGAGGCTTGGCCCAAGGTCGCGGGAGCCGGCTTCAGTCGCGATCTCGCGCGTGTGATCGCCGAGATCTAGTCGGACCCGCCCGGCGCCGAGTCCTGCTGCCTGGTGCGTGACTTCTTGGTGTCGACGGCGGAGATCGTGAGCCTGCGCCCGAGTAGAGCTTCGACGCTCGCCAAGTTCGCCTGCAGGCGCCAGAGCTCGAGGTCCCACTCGCGCTGGGCGTGAACCTCCAAGGCGAGGGTGCGTTTGCCATCCCGGCGCAGGGCAGCGTGAGCGACCGCTGCGCTGTGACCGCGATCGAGGTATTCGGCGAGTCGCAGCATGGCGCTGAGTGGACGCACCGCCTTGCGCTCGGCAGCGCCAAGATCGGCCAGCGCCGCGTGACGAGGGGTAGGTCGCGCCTTGCGATGAAACTGCGCGACGGCGGCGATGAGTGATATCTCGCGCTGATCGAAGCCGAGAAGATCGGCGTTGCGGATGATATAGGCACTGTGCGCGCTGTGGTCGGCGTAGTTGACGAAGGTGCCGATGTCGTGCAGAAGCGCGGCGTAGCGCAGCAACTCGCGCATTTCGCTGCCTAGACGATGAACACCGGCCTCGCGGGCGCTGTCGAAGAGGTCGAGACTCAGATCTGCCACGTGCTGGGCGTGCGGCTCGTCGAACGTGGTGGCACGGGCGAGCTGAAGGACGCTGCGCTCGCGCACTCCGGTGCCGCAACAGGAACGGCCGGCTTGTCGTTCGAGGTGGTCTAGAATGAGCCCTTCGCGAAGCCCGCAGTCGGCGAGGGGCCGCAGCTCGTCAAGAGCGAGCTCGCCCATTACGGCGTCAAGGATGGCCACGCCGGCGAGGATGATGTCGGCCCTGTCGCTGCTGAGTCCGGGCACCGCGCGACGTTCCTCGAGACGGAGGGAACGGAGGAGTCCGGCAAGCCGACGCACGTGCGCGTACCGCAGGCCATCGCTGGGTCCGTTGCCGCCGTCGAGTCGCGCCGCCATGGCGGCGGCGTTGCGGATGGTGCCGGATGTACCGAAGGCGACATCCAATCGGCCGTCACCGAGCTTGCGTCGTGTGCGCGCGGCGGCGACACGCACGCGGTGTGTCATCTCGGCGTAGCGCTCGCTACTGATGGCCCCCGCGGCGTCCGGGAACTCGCTCGTGAGGCGAATCGCGCCGATGCGCAATGAGTCGACGAACTCGGCCCCACTCACTCCTCCGTAGGCGATCTCTGTGCTTCCGCCGCCGATGTCGATGACGAGCGCGCGACGCTCACCAAGGTTCACTTTCGTCAGGACACCGAGGAAGATCAGGCGCGCTTCCTCCGTTCCTGAGACAACGTTGACAACGAGGCCGGCCTCGTCGCGGAGCCGGCGGACGAATTGGGCACCGTTCTCCGCCTCTCGCGTGGCGGCCGTCGCGACGGCGATCATCTCGGTGGCGCCGTGGGCTCTTGCCAGCTCGACAAAGGTTCGGCTGACGTGAATCGCACGCGCCATCGCCTGCGGCTGAATGCGGGTGGCGCCGGCGAACTCGCCCTCGCCGAGTCGCACTGTCTCCTTCTGCGACGTAATCGTCGTCCAGGTACGGTCGGGATCGACGCGCACAACCACGAGACGGATCGAGTTCGTGCCGATGTCGACGAACCCGAGCGTCTCAAAGGAATCGGCGCCTCCCTGGTCGGATGGGGAGGCGCCGGTGAAGTCATGCGGCTGCACGCGTGGACCTACTTCTTCCTTCCGCGCTTCTTGTGCTTCTTGCCGCCCTTCTTGCCGGTGGCGGCAGCATCGACACTCCTCCGCTTCTTGCCTAAGGCGATCTTGCGATCCGCCTTGAGATGCTGAAGGCCGTCGTGGCGGCCGTAGGCGTCGATATAGGCTTGAGCCAGCTCACACTTTTTGCATCCCTTCGTGCAGCAGCCCTTCCACTGCTTGCGGCTGAAGGAGTCGATCAGGTCAGCCATTACTCTGCCTCCGTGGACGATAGTCTCCGAGAGTCGTGGTCGTCTGCCAAACAACGCACGTCTGCGGTGGCGGCATGCTTCATGTCTGTGGACGCCGTGAGATCTGAGAGCGAGTAGCCGCAGGGAGCATCCGTGAGCATGCGGTCAACCTCTGGATAGGGGTGAGAGAGAGATCCCTTTCAGTGATGATGACGTCACATTCCTCCGCTGTGGCGAGCGAAAACACGAATTCGCGGGGAGTTTGGATGCTGCTTCCATCGCGGGGCGCTTTGTGGCGAAGAGTACCATCACCCAATTCATGTACTCCCGCGCTCGTGCGACTGGAGCAGGCTCTCCACGACGCCGGGGTCCTCGACGCTGGACAAGTCGCCGAGGTCCTCGCCCAGGTAGGCGCGCTTGATGACCCCGCGAACCAGCTTGCCGGAGCGGGTCTTGGGAAGCGCGCCCACGAAACGGACATCCTCGGGTTTCATGGTCTTGCCCACGGTGTCGACCATGTGCCGCTCGAGCGCTGCTCGCAGCTCGTCGGAGGGCTCGTATCCTTTGTGGAGGACCGCGAAGAGCACGAGTCCCTCGCCTTTGATCTCGTGCGGCACCCCGATGGCGACGGCTTCGGCGACCGCGGGATGTGTGATGAGAGCCGATTCGAGTTCGGCCGGGCCAGTGCGTCGCCCGCTGATCTTGATCGTGTCGTCGGCACGACCACGAAGGTACCAGAAGCCGTCGGCGTCGACGTACGCCCAGTCGCCGTGGTACCAGATGCCAGTGCCGAAGCGCGTGAAGTACGTGTCGATGTAGCGCTCGGCGTCGTTGAGGAACCCCTTGGTCATCGAGGGCGCCGGGCGCCGACAGACGAGGTAGCCAACTTGTCCGCGAACAGGCTCGCCGTGATCGTCCACGCAGTCGATGGCCATGCCCGGCGAGGGCCCACGCAGTGTGGTCGCCTTGAGTGTCGCGATTGGCAGAGGGAGGAGAAAGCAGCCCATGATCTCGGTGCCGCCGGAGATGTTGATGATCGGCAGCCGCGATCTCCCGACATGTTCAAAGAACCACATGTACGATTCCGCATCCCACGGCTCGCCGGTCGAGCCGAGGTACTTGAGTGACGAGAGATCGTAGTCGTTCACGTACTCCGACCCCTCCTTCATGAGGAGGCGAATCGCTGTCGGTGAGACACCGAGATGAGTGGCGTGAAGCTGGGCGCACACCTCCCAGAGGCGTCCGGCGTGCGGCCACGTGGGGGCGCCTTCGAACAGCACCACGGTGGCACCGAAGAAGTGCACGCCGACGAGTTCCCAGGGGCCCATCATCCAGCCTATATCGGTCAGCCAGAAGAAGACGTCGTCCGACTTCACATCGAAGGCGTAGCCGAGCTCCTTTGCCGTTTGGGCGAGTACGCCGCCATGGGTATGCACTGTTCCCTTTGGTCGGCCGGTCGTGCCGGATGTGAAGATGACGAGGGAGCGTGCCTCGGCATCGAGGCTCTCCGTGGGGCAGACGCTGCTGTGGCCGTCGACGAAGTCGTGCCACCACACGTCACGTCCGGCGGTCAGTGGAACCTCGATGCCGGCGGCCTCACGGGTGTCGTCGCCGAGACGATCGACGACGACGATCGTCTCGAGAAGAGGGCAGGAGGCGGCGGCGCGGTCGGCCTCCGGCTTGAGCGCGAAGACCTTGCCGCGCCGCACGGAGCCGTCGGCGGTGAAGAGCATGCGTGCGGCGCCGTCCTGAAGTCGTGTCGCGACGGCGGCGGCGCCGAATCCCGAGAAGACAGGGATCACGATGAGCCCGACCTTCAGAGCGGCGTAGAAGACCGTGACGAGCTCGGGCACCATGGGCATGTAGATGCCGATGGCATCACCGCTGCGCAAGCCGGCGGCTTTCATGGCGTTGGCGGCGCAGCAGACGTCGTGATCAAGCTGCGCATACGTGACCGTGCGTCGCGAACCGCTCTCCGTCACGCATTCGAGGGCGATGTGCTCGCCACGCCCGCCGGCCACGTGCCGGTCGATGCAGTTGCGCACGATATTGAGCTTGCCGCCGACAAACCAGCGCGCCCAGGGGAAGCCATCGGATTCATCGAGGATGGTGTCGTACGGCCGATCCCAGGTGACGCCGAGGTCTTCGAGCGCGGCGTCCCAGAACCATGTGACGTCCGTCGTGGAGCGGGCGATGAGCTCGTCGTAAGTGCCGATTCCGTGTGCGTCCATGAAGCGGCGGATGTTGCTCTTCTGGAGATACTCGCCGTAGGGTTTCCAGACGATGTGATCGGTACCGTCGGGTGCGTCGTGCATGGGTACTCCCTTGATACGTGCGCTTCTTTGTTCGACACGTGCGGGGATTGTAGTGGAAGATTCATCCCACGCGCGAGAGTTTGTCTCCCGCCGTCCTGGCTGTATACTTCCGGCTTCCTACGGCACCAGGGGGGAAGCCGGCGATGGACGCAGACTTGGCTCAGATTGGGGTCATCGGAGGATCCGGGTTCTATGAACTCCTCGATGACGCACGTGAGGTTGCCGTCGATACACCCTTCGGCTCCCCCAGCGACAGCTACTTCCTCGGCCACATCGCCGGTGTGCCTGTTGCCTTTCTCCCGCGTCACGGTCGCGGGCACCGCGTTGCTCCCAACGAGGTCAACTACCGCGCCAACATCTGGGGCATGAAGGCGCTGGGAGTCCGCTCGATTCTCTCCGCGAGTGCCGTCGGCAGCCTGCGAGAGACCATAGAGCCGCTCGATGTCGTGGTTCCCGACCAGCTCTTCGACCGCACAAAGGCGCGACCAAGTACCTTCTTCGGTGATGGCGTCGTTGTCCACGTTGGTTTCGCCGATCCCTTCTGTCCTTACGTTAGTGATGCGATTATTGCCGCCGGCGATGAGTTGGATAGCACGATCCATCGCGGAGGCACCTACGTCTGCATCGAGGGTCCTCAGTTCTCAACGCGTGCGGAGTCGCGTGTGTACAGGCAGCTGGGGTTCGATGTCGTCGGAATGACGAACCTTCAGGAGGCGAAGCTCGCGCGCGAAGCCGAGATCTGCTACGCGACCATGGCCCTCGTTACCGACTACGATGTATGGTACGAGGGTGAGGAAGACGTAACCCTCGCACAGGTGCTCGCTAACGTGCGCCGCAACGTGGAGACGGCGCAGGCGATCGTCAGGGGTGCAGTCGCGAGACTCGACAGCGAACGAGACTGTGCCTGTCGCCACGCTGTCGCGCAGGCGATCACGACGCCGGCCGAACTTATACCGCCGGCGACAAAAGAGAAGCTCGACTTGCTACTCGGCAAGTATCTGCGCTGACGCCGCCCAGAGGCGGCGTCAGCGACGTCAGTATAGGGACGCCGTCACGGCGTCCGACACACGAGGATGGTCTGCGGGAAGCAGGTTGACGCAGACCGAGTGGGGTCAGAAAGGAGTCGTGGAGTGCAGTCGTTCGTGTCCAACAACGCCACGTTACTGGCGGTCATTTGTGGGCTGATTGCCGTTGTGTATGGCATTCTGCTCATTCGCTGGCTGCTCCAGTTGCCGGCTGGCGACGAGGCGATGCGTAACGTCGCCAGCGCCGTACAAGAGGGCGCTAAGGCCTATCTGGGCCGGCAGTACCGGACCATCGCCATAGTCGGCGTCGTCGTGTTCGTCATCCTCCTGGTCGCTTTGGGCGTCGGCAAAGACTGGACCTACGCGTGGCATGCCGCCGTGGGCTTCGTTGTTGGCGCGACGCTCTCCGCTGCTGCCGGTTACATCGGCATGATGGTCAGCGTGCGTGTGAACGTGCGCACCGCCGAGGCGGCGCGCAAAGGTCTCGGCCCAGCGCTTACGGTCGCTTTCCGCGGAGGCTCGGTCACCGGCCTACTGGTCGTCGGTCTGGCTCTGCTGGGCGTCGCCGTGTACTACTGGATCACCGGCGATGTCGCTGCGCTCGTGGGCCTTGGTTTCGGCGGTAGCCTCATCAGTGTGTTCGCACGCGTCGGCGGCGGCATCTTCACGAAGGCCGCCGATGTCGGGGCCGACCTCGTGGGTAAGGTCGAGGCCGGTATCCCCGAGGACGACCCGCGCAACCCGGCCGTCATCGCCGACAACGTCGGCGACAACGTCGGCGACTGCGCCGGTATGGCCGCGGACCTGTTCGAAACGTATGCGGTCACCGCAGTCGCGGCCATGCTGCTCGCCTTCCTCACGTTTCGCACCAAGGTCGCCGTGACCGGCATCGGCGAGAGCGCGCTCATCAGGCTCGAGGGCGTTGTCGCCTACGAGCCTGCCGTTGTGTATCCGCTGGTCATCGGCGGCGTCTCCATCATCGCCAGTGTCATCGGCACCTTCTTCGTGCGACTCGGTAGTTCCAAGAACATCATGAACGCGCTCTACAAGGGTCTCGGCGTGTCAGCCATCATCGCCATTGCCCTCTTCTATCCCATCACCGATTGGCTCATGGGCAACAGGGTTGCTCAGGAAGTATTCGGCGTTCCGTCGGTCGGGCGTTTGTTCTGGGCGGCCGTGACCGGCGTCGTCGTCACCGCCCTCATCGTCATAATCACCGAGTACTACACGGCAACTCGTTACAAGCCCGTCAAGAGCGTGGCCAAGGCGAGCGTCACCGGCCACGCCACGAATATCATTCAGGGCCTGGCCGTCTCGATGCAGGCCACGGCGTTGCCCGTGCTGGTCATTGCCGCGGGCATCCTCGTGAGCTACGCCGTCGTCGGTGGCGGCATCATCGGTCTCTACGGCATTGCCGTCGCGGTCATGGCCATGCTCTCCATGACGGGCATCATCGTCGCCATCGACGCCTACGGGCCCATTACCGACAACGCTGGTGGTATCGCCGAGATGGCGAATATGCCCGAGGACGTGCGCGCCACGACCGATCCTCTCGACGCTGTGGGAAATACCACCAAGGCCATCACCAAAGGCTATGCGATTGGGTCCGCGGGTTTCGCTGCGCTCATCCTGTTCGTTTCGTACACGCTGGACCTTCAAGAGCACTTCGCGAGCAAGTACGACTTCCAAGGCACCCTGAGCTTCATGATTGACAATCCGTGGGTGCTCGCCGGACTGTTCATCGGCGGCATGCTGCCGTACCTCTTTGCCTCGATGTGTATGCAGTCGGTCGGCAAGGCGGGCGGCCTGGTGGTCGAAGAGGTCCGTCGGCAGTTCCGCGAGATCAAGGGCATCATGGACGGCTCCGGCAAGCCAGACTATGCCAAGGCCGTCGACATCGTCACCCGTTCTGCTATTCGCGAGATGCTCCTCCCGGCGGCCATCCCGGTGCTCACACCGATCATCATTGGTCTTGTCTTCCGTGAGAAGGGTTACCTCGTCCTCGGCGGCGTGCTCATGGGCACGATCATCACCGGCATCTTCCTCGCCATCAGTATGACCAGCGGCGGCGGTGCCTGGGACAACGCCAAGAAGCTGATCGAAGACGGGGAGTACGGCGGCAAGGGCTCCGACGCACATGCGGCCGCCGTCACGGGCGATACCGTCGGCGATCCCTACAAGGACACCGCCGGCCCGGCGATCAACCCGATGATTAAGGTCATCAACATCGTCGCGCTTCTCGTGATTCCGTTTCTTGTGATGTAACGGGCTTCAATCTGCGTGTGGTAGAGGACCGCGGCGGGAGTGCACAACGGACTCTCGCCGCGGTCCTTGTTCTTGGACTAGGATGGTGGCAGTTGTCGGCCGGCAGGCAAGTCCGTTGAGTGTCGCGCACGATGGTTGTCGCAGAGATGCCGCGGTGGTACCGTGGCGGCTTCGCGTGCTTTCATCGCGTGGGGGAAGGCGGAGAAGAAGATGCTCACGGCGAAACGGGTGCTCGTCTTCGCGTTGGGTGTTCTTGGTCTCGCGTTGATCGCCAAAGGAGCGTGGGGTGGGGTCTGGCCGCTGTCGTATCAGCTGCTTGGGGGAGTGTTGCTCATTGTCTACGCCGTCGTGCGCTGGCGGACTCTCGGCTAGCCTGAGGTAGGCAATGGCACGCCGCAAGCATCGCGAGGGCGAGGAGCTGCATCGGGTACTGGGCGTTCCCGCGCTCTTCAGTACCGCCTACGGGAACGTCGGTTCATCCATCTACTACGCGCTCGGCGTCGTCGCGGCCTCGGCCATGGGCGCGACGCCGATCGTCTTCGTCCTCACGGGCATGCTCTTCATCACCATCGCCTGGAGCTATGCAGAGGCGACGGCCGCCCTACCGGAGGCGGGGGGGTCTGCCAGCTTTGCGCGGCGCGCCTTCAACGAACTCGTGAGTTTTGGCATCGGCTGGGGCCAGATGCTGGTCTACACGGCGACGGTCGCCATTTCGGCGTTGTTCGTCCCGCAATACCTGGGGGTGTTCTGGCCGATCCTCGGGCAATGGCCCTACAACGCCATTGGCGGCATCGTCACGGCCATCGCGCTCGTGATCATCAACGTGATCGGCCTCAAAGAGGCCGCGCGCATCAACACCCTCCTGGCGATCCTCGATCTCGCTACTCAGGTCTTGATCATGGTGATTGCCCTCATCTTGCTGCTCGAACCCAACATTCTCATCGAGCAGATCCAGTGGGGCATTGCTCCGACGTGGAAGGACTTCCTCTACGGTCTCGCCATCGGCACCGTTGCGTACACGGGCATCGAGACCGTGTCAAACATGGCGGAGGAGGCGACCAATCCGGGCCGGGATGTGCCGCGCGCGATCAACATGGTGATCGTGGTCGTGTTGCTCGTGTACATCGGCATGCCGCTGGCCGGACTCTCCGCCATGCCGGTGCGCTCGAACGATGTTCCGCTCGATCCTCAGAAGCCGGGCTGGACGTTGCCTGTTGAAGTCGAGCCCGGCGAACCGGAGGGAACGTACCATCTCAAGGGCGATCCTGAGGCGGTCGTGTACGTGCCCGTGGTGGAACTGGACGAGAACACGGCCGTCATCCCCGCCCAACAGCCACCGGAAAGCGCCTTCGTGGACGTCGGTGGATATCAGGTGGCCCGACTCTATGGCACGCAACTCGGGAGCAACTACGCGGGTGACCCGGTGCTCGGTATGGTCCGCTTCCTGCCGGAGAGCATCGGATGGGTCAAGAATGTCTTGGCGATCTGGGTCGGTATTCTCGCCGCTACCATCCTGGTCATCGCCACGAATGCGGGCCTTATTGGGGTCTCGCGGCTCACGTATTCATTCGGTCTTCATCACCAGATGCCCCCGGCTCTGGGGAGGCTGCACGCGCGGCGCATGACGCCGTATGTGTCGATCATCCTGTTCGGGCTCGTGGCGTGTGTGCTCATCTTCCCGGGGCGCATCAACCTCCTCGTCGATCTGTACGTCTTTGGCTCCATGATTTCGTTTACCGCCGCGCACGTATCGGTCATCGTGTTGCGCATCAAGGAGCCGAACCTTCCCAGACCGTGGCGAATTCCGTTCAACGTACGGATTCGCGGGTACCTCTTGCCGGTCACGTCCATAGTCGGCGGTATCGGCACATTCGCCGTCTGGATCGTGATCGTGTGGTTCCAGGACTACAGCCGTCTCATCGGCTTCGCCTGGATCATCGTCGGGCTCATCGTCTACGTCGTCTATCGACGCTCGAAGGGCTATTCGCTGACGCGCTCGGTGGCCAAGGTGGTGATGCCCGAGTCCATGCAGGAGGACGTCGACTACAACCAGATCCTCGTTCCGGTGGTGGGCACACGTGTCAGCGACATGATGATGGTCCTCGCCTGTCAGTTGGCGAAGGAGAAGAAGTCGTCCATCGATGGCGTCTACGTGATCGAGGTGCCTCTCAATCTGCCGCTGGACGCCAGGTTGACGCAGGAGCGCGCCAAGGCCGAGCGCATCATGAATGCGGCGGCACTTATCGCGTCGCAGTTCAAGATTACCTTCCGGCCGCACATCGTCGCCGCGCGCCAGGCGGGTCGCGCGATTGTCGATCAGGCAGTCGAGCTTCGTTCTGAGGTCATCATTCTCGGTATGGCGCGCAAGCGGCGTATCGCCGATCGCATCTTCGGACGAACGATCGACTATGTGCTCGATCATGCACCATGCGAAGTTCTCCTCAATATGGTGCCGACGAGCTATCCCATGGAAGGATCAGGCGTGGCGCAAGCGGCACAGAAGAGCGCCCCCCAGATCGCCGCCAAAGACACTCCTCCCGCCACGGGACCCCAGCCATCAAGTGAGAGGTGATCGATGCAGCATGTGGTGATCGCAGGTTGCGGCAGAGTCGGCTCCGGGCTCGCGCGAGACATCGCCCACGAAGGCTTCGACGTCTGCGTCATCGACGAGAATCCGGACGCCTTCTACCTGCTGGGCGAGAACTTCCATGGTGACATGGTGCACGGGCCGGCGCTCGAGTGGGACGTGTTGCGCAAGGCGCGCCTCAAGGACGCGGCGGCCTTCGTTGCGTGCACAGACGGCGACAACACGAATCTCGTCGTTGCGCAGATCGCGCAGAGAAAGTATGGCATCAAGTGTGTTGTTGCGCGGGTCTTCGACCCGCTGCGCGCAGAGTTGTTCGCCAAGCAGGGGATTCGCACCGTATGCCCGACGCGTGAGTTACGCGCAACGCTGTTCGACGCGGTGCGTGCCTGCCGTGTGCCGACGGCGACGGCCGAATCGGCCGCTGAGGAGGGCTGAAGCATGTTCGTGCTCATCGTCGGCGGCGGCAAAGTCGGCTTCAATACAGCCCGTCAGCTTATGCAGATGGGGCATGAGATCGTGCTCGTGGAACAGCGGTCGGTGCGCTACAAGACGATCGCGGAGACCATGGGCGAGGAGTACCTCATCTTCGGCGACGGCACGGAGATATGGGTGCTCGAGCGTGCCGGTGTCGGTCGTGCAGACATGGTCGTGGCGGTCACCGGGGATGACGAAGACAACATCATCATCTCGCAGATCGCCGACCAGAAGTACGGTGTTCCGAAGGTCGTGGCGCGCGTCAACAACCCGTACAATCAGCCGACCTTCGATCTCCTTGGAATAGAGAACACAGTGAGCGCGACGACCGGCATGCTGAACATGATCATGCACGAGTTGCCGACACATAAGTTCGTGCACCTGTTGTCGCTCCGCCACGAGAAACTCGAGTTGGTGGAACTGGAGATCGGCGAATCGTCACCGTTTGCCAACACCCTTGTACAGGATATAGATCTGCCCGAAGGTGTGCTTCTGGTTGCGATCCTCCGTGACGGCCATGCACTGGTTGCGAGAGGGCACACCGAGATACTGCCTGGAGACTATGTCATCTGTCTCTTGCCGCCAGATCAAGAGAAGGCGCTGCTGATGGTCTTCTTGCCAGATGCAGAGGCGGCGAGGCTGCAGGTCGAGTCCGAGCTCGATATCTCGGAGGAGAACTGAGGTCAGGTTGACCCTCGGGAGCCCAAGCCGATAGCATGGGCGACGCTTCAGAGGCCCGAGGGCCTCATGTGGCGAGGTAGCTCAGTTGGTAGAGCACGCGACTGAAAATCGCGGTGTCGACGGTTCAATTCCGCCCCTCGCCACCATATTCACGTCTCAGCTGGCGAAGACGTTCGCGCCAACCAGGTCGCTTACGCGCAGCATATCGAAGACGCCCCGCACGGCCGGTGAGAGGTTTCGCGCTGCGATCGGAGTCCCTTGGCCGACCATGTCCAGGCAGAGGCGAACGAAGATGCCCGTGCCTGACGAGTCGATGAAGTCCACGTGGCTGAAGTCGAGAACCACCATCTCTGCCCCTTGGGCTGCCTCGGCGACAGCGGCACGGAGCGTGTCGGCGCAGTCGAGGTCCATTTCGCCGGCGAGGTAGATCGTCGGCGCCGGACCTGGGGCGATGGTTGTCTGAAGCATGCTTGCCCTCTCAGTCTGTTATACGGTCAAGGATCAATGTGGTTCCCGAGGAGCCGCTATGGAGACCGACCGTGTCGAAGCTCTCGAGGATGATCTTGAAACCGTAGCCCATTGAAGGGGAACTGTCGACACGCGGTCCGTCGCGCCAGCTGAGGAAGTTCAGGCCGGTCCCGCTGTCGTCGACCACGAAACGCAGGCGATCATCGAGCAGGCGAACTGTCATGTGACCGTGGCCGCCGCCGTGAACAAGGATATTGGTGGCGGCTTCCGAGATAGCGAGCACCGTCTGCCGGCGGACGTGGGGAGGAACGTCGCAGCCACACATCGCGAAGTCCGCGACCTCTCTGGCCCGGGCGAGCGACTGGGTGTCATCGATCGGGATGCGTACGAGCTCGTCTCCGGGGGCGGTGTGGTCGCCCAATTCTTCGCCGTCGAGAATGACCAGGCTGCCGCAGGCGATGGCGGCAGCGAGTTCGGTGAGGATGTCGATGAGATCGCGGCGAATGTCACCACGACGACGATGCCAATGGTGCGAGTGGATGCTCAGGATGTCGCAGTGATCGCCAGCCGGCACGAAGCACAGCTCGTCGGCATCGAAGGCGCCGTCATCGGAGAGTGTGTAGAACATGAATGTTCGGCTGCCGAGCGCGTCTGCTGCGTGCGCGGCCAGAACCGCGTGAGGCAGACATGGCGACGGCGGACCGATGACAGTCTCGACCGTCTCGCTACCGACGCGATAGCGAAACACCTGCAGCGATGCCGGGCCGGTGTTTGCCGAGTTGGGGGTGCTCTCCGCTGTGAGACCTCTCATCACGCGCGAAGTGTCTGGCTGCTGCATCGGTATGGTCATGTGAAGCGCCCCAAGAGTAGTGTTGCGTCGTCGGTCGCGGGAGCGTTGTCGCGGAAGTCCGCGACGTCCTCCCACATGGCTGCGAGTGTATCGTCAGCGGCATGCTCGTGGTTCGCCGCAAGCGCAGACTTGAGGCGCCCCATGCCGTAGAGCTTACCGTCGCGGTCTCGCGCTTCCGTGAGACCATCGGTGTAGAGGGCGAAGAGCTCACCAGGCTCTGCACGCAGCACGTCCTCCTCGAAGGTGAGGCCGGTTCGGACGCCGAGCGCTGCGCCGCGCGACGGGATCTCGCGCAGTCCACCGGACCCAACGATGAGGACCGGGTTGTGACCGCCTCCAGCCAATGTGATGACACGATCGCGCGGGTCGTAGACCGCCAGCGTCATGGTCAGAAAGTACGGTAGACGCTGGCTTTCCAGATCTCTCGTGAGTCCGTCGTTGACTTCGGCGAGTATTGCACCGGCGCTCTTATTGGCTTCGATGGCCGTGTGCAGTAGCGACCTTGCCATGGCCATGATCAGGGCGGCGGCCAACCCCTTGCCCATTACGTCACCGCAGACGATGCCTAGTCGACCATCGGGGAAGGGAATGTAGTCATAGTAGTCGCCGCCCATCTCGTTGAGAAACTGGATCCGATGAACGAGGTCGAGACCGGGGATCTCCGGGGTGCCGGCCGGGAGAAGATCCGTCTGGATGCGCCGCGCCCGTTCGATCTCCGCGGCCACCTTCCGCTGAGCGTTGCGCAGCTCCTCGTGGAGTTCCACGGAGGCGCTGAGTTCGGCCTGGAATGCGTCACGCTCCGCGCCGAAGGTAGCCCGCTCGCGGGCTCTGCCTACGTACACTTCATATGAGTAGTAGATGAGTACGACCGGCGGAATTGCCAGGACCAGTCCCGCCACTCCGAGCATCGTGAACAACCATGCGGCGAAGAGGGCGAAGGTTGCTCCAGCGAGGTAGCCGGGGAGAGCCCACTGGTAGTTGGCTCGCCAGACGGCCACGGGCGCTCCGCCGGCGCTCAGCGCAACCACGCCGGCTAGCGCCGCCGTGTTCACGAAGAAGTCCAGCGCCGTGGCGATGAAGGCAGGGACGATCTGGTCGACCAGACCCGCCTCTGCGGGGACGAGGGCGAGAAACACCATGCCCGCGATGGCCGTTGAGACGACATAGTTGCCGATGTTGAAGACGATCTTCAGTGGGTCGCGGGTGAAGCCTGCAGAGGTGGCGCCCGATACGGTTGCGACGACGATCGCCGGCCATAGGCCGAGCACGATCAGCGCCGTCATCGCCGGCACGAACGACATCCCCACCACGCCGACAACCGGCAGGCGTACTTCGCGCAGGTCTGCGAGCGCGGCGAGGATGACGAATGCGAGCAGCGCCCACGAAGGGGAGAAGCCGTCGCGGTAGGTCGCCCACGCGAAGCTCAGGACGGCGGCCAGTGCAAAAGCCCAGACATAGAGAGAGACGGCTGAGCGTTGCCGCTCAGCCGTCTCCTCGGCCACCTGAGCGGTATCCCTGGCGGTTACTGCCCCTGCAAGAGGATGGTCCACTTGAACTTGGCCCATTCGTAGTCCGTCCACTTGAACTTGGTCCAGACGATGTCCGTCCACTTGAACTTCGTCCATTTGAACTTCGTCCACTTAAACTTGGTCCACTTAAACTTCGTCCAGCCGTACTTGGCCCAACTGCGCTCTTCCCACTTGTCGTAGTGCTTCTGCTTGAGGCTGTACTTGCCGTTGCCGACGAAGGCCGACAGCGCGGGGCTGGTGGCGCGCAAGGAGCTGGCGAGGGCCTCGTCGACGTCCAGCGTTCCGGCGCCCTGCTGGAATACCGTGGCGCCGGCGACGGGATCTGCGGTCGCCATGAGCCGAACCTTGACGTCGTCCGGCGAGAGGGTGGGGTCTTCCGAGATCATGAGAGCCACCGCGCCGCTCACAACTGGGGCCGACGCGCTGGTCCCCGAGAGACGCAGGTAGTTGGATTGCGTGCCGGTCGGGGATGTCGGTGCGTACTCCTCCAGGGTGAGAAGGTTGTCCGGGAAGTTGGTGTCGATGTACGAACCCGCGGCACGCAGTGACACGAGGCGGTTGCCGGGCGCAACGAGATCAGGTTTGGCGATCTCATCGAACAGCGTGGGACCGACAGAGCTGTAATCCGCGACGGCGTCGTCGGCCGGGTCAGCGGTCTGGCGAGTGTCCGTCGCTCCAACGGTGATCACCAGCGGGTCGTTGCCGGGCGAGAGTATGCCGCCGGCGCCGAAGTCGCCTTCATTGCCTGCTGCACAGACAACGACGATGTCGTTCTGCCAGGCGTACTCAACGGCCATGGCGACCGGATCGTGCTTCACGGATGCGACGGGGTTGCCGCCGATTGAGATGTTGAGCACGTCGATGCCGAGATCGCGGCGGTTCTCCACCGCCCAAGCGATACCAGCGATGAGGTCGGACGCGCGTCCTTGGCCGGTGTTGTCGAGGACCTTGATGCCGACGACGTTGGCCGCTGGGGCGACGCCACGAAGTTGTACTGTCGCGTGGCCGCCCTGCTCAACAGGGAGTGAGGCGGTCCCGTCTCCAGCGATCAAGCCGGCCACAAACGTGCCGTGACCGGCGTCGTCGTACGGTAGCGCTTGGCCGTTGACGAAGTCCTTCCATCCCGTGATGCGGCTCTCGTCGAGGTCGGTGTTTGTAGCGATGCCGGAATCGAGAATCGCAACCGTCACGCCGGCACCGTCCGGCCCCCCCTCGTTCCACGGAGTGAGGTTGCCGAGGCCGATCGTCAGATTGGTGACATCCATCGAGCTCGGCACTTCGAAGCCATAGACGGTATTGTCGGCGAGGATGTCAGTGACCACGTCCGAGGAGCTGAGTTGGGCGATCTCCTCGGGAGTCAAGAACGCGGCGACACTGTCGACGATGGGCAGTTCGGTGACACGCACGCCCGTCGGGATAGTGTCGGCGACTTCCGCGAACGTGCTCGGTCCGGTGACGATGACGGGCACGGCTCGCGCGCCGCCGGTGGCTTCCAGAACCGTCTCGACGCTGGGGTCAATCTTCTCCGGTATCTGCTTGGCGAACGTCGCAGCCGGGAAGATGAGCATGACGGCGAGGGCCGCGACGATCGCCGTCAATGTCGTGCTCTTGTTCGCTCTCATCTTGGGCCTCCACTTGGGCACGTAGGTGCGCGGCGGCGAACGCAGCATGTCGGGGTCAGTATCGACAGCCTTAGGGCAAAGATGAGACGCCGAGAGCTGAGATCGGCGAACAAGTGTCGCCGGGGAGGAGACGGCACACTCGTCTTCTCGAGTGCAGGCAATCAGATAGACGCAGATGAACGCGGGCGATCAAGTAAGAGGAGTCATTCAGGCGGTGATACAATTCTTGTTTGCCGCCGTTAGATCGGGGCAGCATGCTTCTGCTTCCGGCGAGCACAAACGACCACGTCGCGACTTGCGAAACATGCTCCTCTCATGGACTGCTGGGCGTCGCTGCGCGTACGTGACGACGCACGGGAGGTAGCGCATGAGTCGCACCAATGGACTCTACAGTGCCGTTCAGCGGCGTGCAGTCAACGAGATGCTTACGCTGGCATCCAGCGGCGACAAGAAGCGGATCGTCAGGGCGTTTCAACTTGCCGAGCGCATTACTCCTGAGGTCCATCGTCGTTCCGTTCGTTTTGTACGCGAGAAGATCGAGAACGATCATCCGGCCCTGGGCCTGGCGCGGCACATTACTTCAGAACTGAATCCCAACTGTCGCGAGCGCCTGGTGGAGTGCCTCATCGTCAACAGCCTCATTCGCGGCGTCGCCAAGCGCCGCGAGTTGACAGACAGCACCGGCACGATCGCGCCGACCACGATCCTGATGAGCCCTACCATGCGCTGCAACCTGGCCTGCGAGGGCTGCTACGCCGCGGAGTACTCATCCGATCGCGACTTGAGCCGTGACCTTCTCCAGCGCATCGTCGACGAGGCCAACGACATGGGCGTGTACATGTTCACGATTCTCGGCGGCGAACCGTTTCTCTATCCCGGATTGCTCGACTTCGCCGCCGTGAATCGCGACGCCTACTTCCAGGTCTTCACCAACGGCACGCTGCTCGACGACGGCTTGGTCGCGCAGATCGCCAAGGTCGGCAACATTGCCCCCATGCTCAGCATCGAGGGCACACCCGAGATGACGGATGAGCGGCGTGGCGACGGTGTCCACGCCGAGGTCATGGCGGCTATGGATCGCCTTGGTCGCGCCGGGGTGCCGTTCGGCTACTCGGCGACCGTGACGCGGCACAACTGGGAGATGCTGGTCAGCGACGACTTCATCGATCCACTGGTCGCGCGCGGGGCAATGATCGGCTGGCACTTCCTGTATATGCCGGTGGGTCGCGACCCCGACGTGAATCTCATGCTCACGCCGGTTCAGCGCGAAAGCTTCCGTCTCGGCATCCAGCGTCTGCGCAGCACGAAGGCCTTCTTCCCGGTCGACTTCTGGGGCGATGCTCCATGGGTGGGCGGTTGCATCGCCGGACGCCACTACATGCACATCAACAGCGAGGGCTGGGTGGAGCCGTGCATCTTCACGCACTTCGCGACCGACAATATCCGTGACGTGAGTCTCATGGAGGCGTTCAACTCGCCGTACTTCCGTGAGATTCGCGCGCGGCAGCCGTTTAATCACAACTTGCTCATGCCGTGTATGTGGATCGATAATCCACAGTGCTCACGCGAAATCATGGCCGTGACCGGTGCGCGCCCCACTCACGAGGGCGCCGGTGTCATGATCACCGAGCTCAGGGATCAACTCGACGAATACTCGGCCGAGGCGAACCGCGTCTTCGGTCCGCCCTGGGCTTGCATGCGCCACATTCCACTGGAAGATCGCACTTCGCGCGAGAAGCTCGCATCGCCGAGTTAGGCGCCGGTCGTCTCATGAGGGCCGTGCGCGCCAGATGGTGCGCGGGCAGCGGGGAATCGTGCGAATGCCGCCGCACGTATAGGTGAGCATACTTCTACCGTCGAATGATTCAGGAGCCATGCGTCGACTACCAAGCAACTACTGCCAAGCGTGCATGAGTCGCCGGGTGATCGGCGCGGCCGTCGTCGTCTCGGTCGTGCTGCTCATGGCGGCATGGCTGTTGCCGCGTCTCAACGCGTCGTACGCGGCCTGGGTGGCTGCTCCTGCCGTTGTGGCGAAGACGATCGACTTGGACGGCGGGGCACTCGGTGTGGTCGCTCGCACCGATAAGTCGGCGTCCCGGTCCCAACGACTCGTGCCCGGTGTGTTGGCGACTGCCGCAACCCCGGACCCCGTAACGATCGATCCCGGTATGGCGTTCACGATGATCGCCGTTCAGTGTCGGCCCCCAGACGGCTTTCCGGAGGTCGGCATGAGGGTGCGCACCAGCATGGACGGAGACTCGTGGAGCGCATGGTACGTGACGGCTATCGAGTACGCCGCTGAAGGATCGGGTCCCGCGCGTGCGTTCACGGAGCCCTTATGGACGGGACCCGCCCGCTACGTTCAAGTCACAGCAGTTGCGCTCGGTGATGGACACGAAGCCGTCACCCAGTTGGAGGCCGTGCACGTGACCGTGCTCGACACTGCCGGCGTGTCCATGAGTCCAGTCGCCGGTACTGTGAGCAGCGCGCTGCGCGCCGCCGGGAGTTTCGTAGCCGGCCTCGGACTCACGGAAGAGAGTCTGGCATGGACCGCGAAGCCGAAGATCGTCACGCGCTCGCAATGGGGTGCTAACGAGTCGTGGCGAGGCTCTGCTCCTGCGTACGCGCCGGTGAAGATGGCCTTCGTGCATCACACAGCGAGCGGCAACAAGTACACGCGAAACGACACTCCCGGGATCGTGCGCGGCATCTACTACTACCACACCAAGACGCTCGGCTGGTCTGACATCGGCTACAACTTCCTTGTGGATCGCTACGGCAGAATCTACGAGGGCCGATACGGCGGTGTCACGAAGGGCGTGATCGGCGCGCAAACGCTCGGCTTCAACACGGGGAGCACAGGGGTGTCGGTGATCGGCGACTACACGAGTGCAAAGCCGACATCGGCCGCACGCTCGGCACTGGTCTCGCTACTGGCGTGGAAACTCGACGTTCACCATGTCGACCCCACTGCGTTTACTCGGATCACCTGCAATTACGGCGAGAAGTATGCGACTGGGCAACTGGTCAAGCTCCGCACAGTGTCTGGCCACCGCGACGCCAACTATACGAGCTGCCCTGGATCTGCGTTGTACGCTCAATTGCCGGCCATACGACGGGCAGTGGCGACCACAGGGCTGCCCAAGATCTACGACGTCGCGCTTTCGCGGGCATTGATCAGCCCGAACGGCGACGGCAGTCGCGACAAGACAAACCTCACCTTCAGGCTTTCGTCCGCGGGGAACTGGCGCATAACGGTGAGCGACAAGTCCGGCCGCTCTGTTGATGCGTTCGGCGGTAGGGGCACGCGTGTGACTACGGAATGGGGGGGAACTTCGTCGGACGATACTGCGCTTGAGGATGGCACGTACACGCTCACTCTAGCCGCGGCGACGGCACGAGGTGCGGCTCGTCCTGCAGCGATTCAGGTGGTGCTCGATACGGTGCCGCCGGCTCTGAAACAGGCGACAGTGAGTCCTGAAGCGTTCAGTCCGAACGGCGATGGGCGAGACGACGAGGTAACCCTGAGTTACACCGCCAGCGAAGCCAGCTCTGCCCGCATATCCCTTCTCGATGCCGACAAGCGACTCGTGCAGCGCCTGAGCGGGTGGTCTGCAGTGAGTGGAGATGCTGCGGCAGTGACTTGGGATGGGATGCTTGCCAGTGGCGACAAAGTGGCGCCGGCAGGCGATGGTCGCTACTACTTGCAGATTGCGCTGCGCGACCGCGCCGGGAATGTTGCGACGTTCACGCGACCGGTGATGATCGACACGACGCTGGCGTTCTCCGGCGTGGCGCCCGCGACGTTCTCACCGAACGATGACGGTGTCAGAGATACAACGAGCATCACGTTCGCTCTCTCACGAGCAGCGGATATCACGATCGAAGTAGTGAAAGAAGGCTCGGTTGTAGGGTCTGCCGATGCGGGAAGACTCGGTGCCGGTACGCACTTGTGGACCTGGGACGGTCGTGACGGTAACGGTGCGCTGGTCGCCAGCGGCAAGTACGGTTTGCGCGTCACCGCCGTGAGTAGCCTCAGCACAAGTAGCATCGGGGCAACGACCATCGTCGATCTGGTGCCTCCGCGACTGTCGGTGGCCAGTTCGGCGAGCGTGAAGCTGGGGAAGACAGCGAAGCTGAAGTATACGGTTCGAGACGAGTTCAGCGCGAAAGTGAAAGTGTGGGCTGATATCACCGACGCGAACGGTGTCGCTATTGCCAGTGTGACATGTGGCTGGGTGAAACAGAACACTGCCCAGACTTGCGAGTGGAAACCGGTCACCAAGGGCGCGTATGTGATCACCCTGCACGCGCTCGACAGCGGCAGGAATTCCGAAGCACAGGCCCGCAGTATCACGTTGACGGTCACGTAGGCGGCGTCGGCGCGGTTCGACGGCGATCTGCGACCACCGCGCGGGGGCATCCGTCGGTGGCCGCAGATCGCCCGGGGCTCATGCGGCTGTATGCTCGCGTCTCCAGCGACAGTGGGGCAGAGGGCAGGTGGCCATGCGTTCCGCGTCGCAGAGCTCGCAGCGCTGCGCAGCCGAGCTGATCGGCAGATCGAACACCTCGACCGGAGCCTCCCCTAACTGCAGAACGGCGTGAAGGGCGCGCGAGATGGCCTTCATGTCGGCGAAAGTGTCTGCCTTTTCGGGGAGATCGATGAGCCCCATGCGGACGGCGCGCTTGCGCACGCGTCCGTCTGGTACGCACGCAAACTTGTCCAGCGCCTCGTTCTGCCAGAGCCCACAGCGGCGCATCTCACGGATTGCCCAGAAGGAACGCGACTTCAGAGCACCCCCCGACGCCGCATGAAGCACGTCGACGGCGACGTCGGCGTCTGGTGGCTCCGGCAGCAATGCCTGCCACGCAGACGACGTCTCCACGAGTCGCGTGAAGTCGATGACCTTGCCTTTGCTATCGCTGCGCGACACGGGGGGATCGAGCGAATAGCGGCGAAGATCGAAATCGCCGGCGTAGAGGGCGTCGACGACGCCGGCAGTGGCGAGCCGACGCCAATCCGCGTCGATGACCGACTCCGGCGCCGGTTGAGCGGCGAGGGCGCCGTAGCAGAGCAGCTTGAAGAACACCCGTGCGCGGTCGTCTGCTGTGCCGTTCGCGTAGAGGGATCGGTCCTCCTCATCGATCACATCGACCGGGTAACGCCCGGCGGACGCGTGCGCTTGCACCAGAAAGGCGACATTCTCGCGGCGTTCACGGTTGGTTAGCGTGGTTGATTCATTCACGGATTCTCCCATCGGGGCTCCAGTTGGCTGACAGCAATGACGGCGCGTCGACGCGAGTGATCCTAGGAATCTGCGTCCCGACGAAGAAGGCTGACGAACCCGCAGCCCGGGTGACGCCCGGCGAATCGCCTGGTGTACAATCTCGAGGACACGTCCCGGGCCTCGTTGACGGACAATCACGACTTGTATAGTCTTGTTAGCGCGCTGGAGAGTTCGCACGCGCGTCCGTACGGCCCGTTGCACTGTAACGCGGAACCCACGGAGGTAACCGCCATTTATCTCTTGGTCGCATCATGACGTCCCTAGGCCTGGACATCGGCTGCATCAGCGTGAAGGCGGCCCTCGTGGGCGACGCGGCCGATACGCCCCTCTTCGAGTCTCTTCTCGTTTCCCATCCGGAGCTCTTCGTCTCGCCGGCCTCCGGACTCACGCTTGCCGGTGAGTTGCCGGTACTCGTTACGCATTACCATCGCATCAAGGGCGGGCCTGGCGAGGCCACGAAGGCCCTAGTCGATGAACTTCTCGCCGCGCTTCCGACGGGCAAAGTCGCTGGCGTGCGCGTCACCGGTTCTGGTGGACGTCTCATCAGCCAGGCGCTCAGCGCGGGCTTCGAGAACGAGTTCAAAGCCATCACCCGTGCCATGACGGCGCTTCATCCGGAGGCCCACACGGTCTTCGAGATGGGTGGGGAGACGTCGAAGTTCATTCGCCTGGAGGCGATCGACGAAGCGGGATGTGCCGGGATCGTCGACTACCAGACGAACGGGGATTGCGCCGCCGGCACCGGCTCCTTCATGGATCAGCAAGCCAGCAGACTGCTGTACGAGATCGAGGATGTGGGAGACATCGTCCTCGACGCGGGTAAGGCCGCCAGCATCGCCGGTCGATGCAGCGTGTTCGCCAAGAGCGACATGATCCATGCGCAGCAGAAGGGCTATCAGCCGCCGGAGGTTCTGCGCGGCCTCTGCGACGCCGTCATCCGGAACTTCAAGGGAACCATCGCCAAGGGGAAGATCGTCGAGCCGCCCGTTGCCTTCGTCGGCGGCGTCGCAGCGAACAAGGGCGCCGTCAAGGCATTGCGCGAGGCTTTCGACCTGACGGATGACCAGCTCTTTGTGCCCGAGTTTCACACGTCGATGGGTGCTATCGGGGCGGCTCTGATCGAGCACGATTTCGATGCCGCACGCGATGCCGCCCTTGGTGGTCTCGATCCGGACCGGCTACCGGCCGCCGACTTCCCGGTGACGGAGCCGCTGTCGATGGAACGCGTCGTGCTCTTGCGCGACATGGCGAAGCCCTACGAGTTCGCGCCGGGGGTGGTCGTCGACGCGTATATGGGCGTTGACATCGGGTCTGTGTCGACAAACGTCGTCGTGATCGACGGCGAAGGTCGCGTTCTCAAGGAGATCTACACCAAGACGGACGCGCGGCCGGTAGAGGTCGTCAGCAAAGCCCTCCTCGACGTGCGCGACGATATCGGCGCGCGAATCAATCTGCTCGGCGTGGGTACCACTGGATCCGGCCGCGAACTCATCGGTGAGCTTTGTGGCGCCGACGTCATCACCGACGAGATCACGGCCCACAAGACCGGCGCCGACTTCATCGGCCGCAAGATCGATCGGCAGGTAGACACCATCTTCGAGATCGGCGGCCAGGACTCCAAGTTCATCAGCCTCCAAGACGGCATTGTTGTCGACTTCGCCATGAACGAGGCCTGCGCCGCGGGCACCGGCTCATTCCTGGAGGAGCAGGCGGAGAAGCTCGGCATCAGTATCAAGGGCGAGTTTGCCGAACTGGCCTTGAGTTCTCCGGCGCCGGTGCGCCTTGGTGAGCGTTGCACCGTCTTCATGGAACGCGACGTCATGGCCTATCAGCAACGCGGCGCACGACGCGAGGATCTCGTCGGTGGCCTCGCGTTCTCGATCGCCACGAACTATCTCAATCGCCTCGTACGCGAGCGCACCATCGGGTCATGCATCTTCTTCCAGGGCGGCACGGCCTATAACGACGCCGTTGCCGCAGCCTTCAGTCAGATCCTGGAGAAGGAGATCATCGTTCCACCGCATAACGGCGTCATGGGCGCGCTGGGTATGGCCTTGCTGGCACGCGAGCGCGCCGAGCAGACCGGCGTGCCGACTCGGTTCCGCGGCTGGGATCTTGGTGAAGTCGACTACACCGTCGTCGACTTCGTCTGCAAGGCCTGCTCCAACGCCTGCGACGTCCGCCAGTTCACGATCGAGGGCCAGAAGACGTACTGGGGCGACAAGTGCTCAGATCGCTATCGTCGGCCGGCCAAGATCGACAAACAGCCGGTCATCGCCGACCTTATCGCATATCGCGAGGAGCGGCTCTTGGCGCCCTATGAGGCTGCTAGGAACAGGATCGGCGACGGTGCGCCGACGGTGGGTATTCCGAGGGCGATGTACACGTACGATCGGCTGCCGTTCTGGTCGACCTTCTTCGCGGAGCTTGGATTGCGGCCAGTTCTGTCACCGGAGAGCGACAAGCAGATTCGCGAGGCGGGTGTCGATCTCACGGTTGCGGAACCCTGCTTCCCGATCCGTGCCGCGCACGGCCACGTGCAATGGTTGGCACAGCAGGGCGTCGACTACATCTTCCTGCCGAATCAGGTGAACGAAGAGACCGAGTTCATGCAGTACAACTCGCACGCCTGTCCGTGGGGGCAGACGTTGCCGTTCGTCGTGCGTACCGCCCCAGGCGTCGAGGAGCATCGCGAGAAGCTTCTCTCGCCACGTGTTCGCTTCCGTGACGGCCGCGCCGGTCTGCTCGCTGATCTTGCCGAGATGGGCACGCGTCTCGGTGCCAACAAGAAGCGACTGCAGCGTGCGCTCGATGCGGCTTACTCGGCCCAGCAGGACTTCCGTGCGTCGCTGCTGACTGCGGGGCAGACGGCGCTCGACACGCTGGCAGAGACAGGCGAACTCGGTATCGTCCTGATCGGACGCAGCTACAACATGTTCGACAAGGGCATCAACATGGACATCCCGCGCAAGCTGCGGAAGTTCTACGGCGTGAATCTCATTCCCATGGACTTCCTGCCCATCGCGGGCATCCGCCTCGAAGAGGTCGCCCCCAACATGTTCTGGAACTACGGCCGCAAGATCCTGCAAGCCTCGCGTTTCGTTCGCGACCACGAGGCGCTGCACCTCATCTACGTCACCAACTTCAAGTGCGGGCCGGACTCGTACATCAAGCACTACGTGCGCGAGGCGTCCGGCAAGCCGTTCCTGACGCTGCAGTTCGACGAACACCAGAACGATGCCGGAGCGATGACACGCTGCGAGGCGTACTTGGACAGCAAGGGATTCCTGCGCACTTGGTCGCAGTCGCCGGACGGTGGCACGCATGCCGCGAGGGAGGTGGTGGGCGGTGTCTGCTCCTAGCACAAAGCGCGACGCCGAGCTGCAGCGGGCGATCAAGGAGTTCGGGCTCGAGGGCCGGCGCCTGTACTTAGCCCAGATGCCATATGGCGGCAGCTACCTACTTGCCGCCGCCATTCGTTCGCTGGGTTTCGATGCCTGGCCGACGAGCAACTCCGACGAGCGTACTCTGGAGCTCGGCGGCCGGATCACATCCGGGGAGGAGTGCTACCCACAGAAGATCACCATCGGCGACTACTTGCGTGTGATTGAAGACGAAGGCGCTGACAACGTGGCCTTTCTCATGCCGACGGCGAACGGGCCATGCCGCTTCGGCCAGTATCTGCACCTCATTCGCGCCAAGTTCCAGGAGATGGGCTACGGCGACGTTCCGGTGATCACGATCAGTTCGAGCGACGGCTACTCATCGATTGGCGACTACTCGCGCGATCTCATTCGCACCGCGTGGCATGCAGTTGTGAGTCAAGACATCCTCATGAAGATGCTGCTCAAGACGCGTCCGTACGAGACAGAGAAGGGTAGCACGGACGCCGCCTATCAGCGCGCTCTCGAGGAGGTCGGCGACGCCGTCAGTGTCGCCGGCATCTCGCATAAGGAGCGTTTGGCGGCCATCGTCGGAGCTCTAACCGCAGCACGCGATCGCTTCCGCGATCTGCCGGCTCGCTACGACCGTTCGCGTCCTCTGATCGGAGCGGTCGGCGAGATCTTCTGTCGTATGAACACGTACTCCAACTTCGACATCATCCGCGTTGTCGAAGAAGCCGGTGGCGAGTGCTGGCTGGCCGATATCGGCGAGTGGATTTGGTACACCGACGCAGAACAACGCCGGCGCCTCACCGATGAACGCCGTCTATTGAGCAAGGACAACGCGGTGCGCATCATCAAGAGCAAGATCATGCGCACCGACGAGCATCAGCTGTACGCTCCCTTCTCCGACGATTTCGTCGGCTACGAGGAGCCGAGCGACGTGCGTGAGGTGCTCGAGATGAGCTTCCCGTATCTGCCCTACACGGGTTCCCTGGGCGAGATGGTGCTGAGTAGCGGCAAAGCCGTCTATCTCTATGGCAAGGGGGCTGACGGCATCATCGACATCAGCCCCTTCTCGTGCATGAACGGCATCGTCACCGAGGCTGTCTATCCGAGGCTCCAGAAGGATCTGGACAACATGCCGATTCGCACGTTCTACTTCGACGGCACGCAGGGGGATCTGGAGCGGGACGTCGGCATCTTCCTGGAACTGGCCAACACGTACCGTCGCCGTAAGACCAAAGTGCGGAAGTATCCCGCCTACTTCCCGGCGTGAGCGCGACCTTCGAGGGCCACGCCCTCCTGCAAGCGTGAGAACGCCGCAGAGGCGCCGAGACTAGGTCTCGGCGCCTCTGCGGCGTTTCGACAACTCCTACAACGAGAGACCGGCGTCGCCGTCGCTCCCGTGAGTCAATTAGAAGTTCCGGTCGCTGCGTACGGTGTCGGACACGTAGACGCGTACGTGCCCGCGGGCATCACCGGAGGGAGTGCTGATAACGTGACCAGCACCCTCGAAGAACCGAAGAACCGAGCGTAGTACGTTGTGCTGCATCTCCGCCTCCTCGTCGACGTGGGTTTGTGGACTGCTGCACAAGCATAGAAGTCGGCTGGCAGGCTGTCAAACTGTACCCTCACCGATCGATATCTCCCCATCACCTCGCTGCGTGACCAAGATCAAGGCTGTGCCGGCGCCCGAGGGATAGGCTGCGGCATCACGTGTTCAGCTTCACCTGAGGAGGTTCTCCGTATGGATCAGATCGAACCGATCGTCGCCGATCTCGAGGCTATGACGCAAGTCGCCGACAAAGGCATTGTGAGCAAGACGCTCGTCGAGAACGATCACCACAAGCTCGTGCACTTCAGCTTCGCAGCGGGTCAGGAGTTGAGCGAGCACACCGCGAGCGTCCCGGCGGTCATTCATGTCCTCGCCGGAGAGGGCACCGTCGTGCTGGGCGGCGTGCCGTACTCGGCCGGCCCGGGGAAGCTGTTCTACATGCCCGCGAATCTCAAGCACGCAGTCCAAGCCACGGGAGAGCTCACCTTCCTCCTCACTATGTTCCGCACTTGAGTGCGGTCGCTACGCGATGGCGACGTGATGGGCGTGGCGCACCACGAGGCCGTCGTCTTCCAGCAGCGCGAGAAGCAGTGCGACATCGGACTCAGGCAGCGCGAGCTCCGCTGCCAACTCTGAGAGCGTGAGGCGCTGCCGCGCGAGAATCACGCGCAGGCAGCGCCCCCGGTACTGCCTTCGGGAGCCGGCAAAGCGACCTTGGCGGCTGGTCGGGGCAAGCCCAGTCCGACGTGCTGTCAACTCCAGTGCGCCGTAGTCCATGAGCGCGTTGTGCCACTCGCGGCTGCAACCATGCGGAAGTGCCGCCTCGGCCACCAGCCGCAGGTCTTGCGGCTTGATGTCCGGGTCCAAGTCGAGCTCATGGATGAGCACGCGGCGGACGTTGGTATCAATGGCGGCGACGTCGCAGTTGTGAGCGAAGACGAGGATCGCACGAGCCGTGTACGGTCCGATACCGGGGAGGGCGAGGAGGGCGTCGAGCGCGGCCGGCAAGGTTCCGGTGCCGGCGGGCGAAGCGACGGCTACGGCGGTGTCGTGGAGTCGCCGCGCGCGGTTGTTGTAGCCGAGACCCTGCCAGAGAAGGAGGACGTCCCGTAGAGGTGCTCTCGCGAGCCGGTCGAGCGAAGGGAAGGCGGCCAGCCACTCACCGTACTTCGCGAGCACGCGGGAGACTTGTGTCTGCTGGAGCATCGTCTCGCTGATGAGGATGGCATAGGGATCCGTCGTGCGACGCCATGGGAGGTCGCGACCGTTGCTCGCGTACCACCGCAAGAGGCGCTGACGCAATGCGATCAACTCGGCTTCGGGAATCGCAACGCCGACGCGTGGTCGTCGATGCGTCACGGCTAGCTCGTCGCGTCCACGAGCTTCTCCCACTCGGCGTACTCGCGCTGCACTTCGGCCTCGACGCGGTTGCGCTCCTCGAGAAGGCGAGTCAGCGCTGCCGGCTCCGTGTAGATCTCCGGTTCGGCGATTTCGGCGTCGATCTCCCCCAATCGCTTCTCGGCACGCAAAACGGCGGCCTCAGCAGCGCGCAGGCGGGCTCTCTGTCGCCGCGCCTCTTCTGCCGAGGTGGGAGCTTGGCCGTCGCGGCGCTTGGCGGCCGCGGCCGGGGCTGCACCTGTCTTGCGGCCGGGGCCCGCATCGGAACGTCCGGTTCCGGCCACGATGGAGGCGCCGCCGTCCGGGTCTCGCCTCGCTGCGCGCGCCTCCCAGTAGCGTTCCGCCGAGAGGTGACTGAGGAGGCGACCATCGTGGATCTCGAGAACACGCGAGGCAACGCTGTCGATGAGAAAGCGATCGTGTGTGATGAGGAGAATGGTGCCCGTGTAGTCGACAAGAGCGTCGGCGAGCGCCTCGACAGATCCCATATCGAGGTGGTTCGTGGGTTCGTCGAGGAGGAGGAAGTTCGCATCCCCGACGAGGAGCGCCAGTAGTCGCAGACGGCTGCGCTCTCCGCCGGACAGCATCTCGACTCGTTTCTCGACTTCGTCGGGCCCAAACTGGAATCGACCCAGTAGGGCTCGAGCTTGCTCCTCGTCGTGGCCCACGAGTGGCAGCACCGTTTGCAGGCAAGTGTCTGACTCGACGAGTTCCCGACCCTGCTGGGAATAGTAGGCGACGCGGGCGTTGTGCCCCAGGTGGGCAACACCCCGAGCAAGGCTGCGCAGGCCGGCGACAGTCTCGATGAGCGTCGTCTTGCCGGATCCATTCGGACCGAGCAGGGCGATCTTTTCACCACGCTCGAGCGCCACGTCGACATCGTGGATTAAGGTGCGTGCGCCAGCGGCCTCATCAGCCGGGCCGACGCTCACCGCCGGAGTGCGCATCTCAAGGACAACGCGCGCCGACGGGGCCGGCTGCGGCAATCCCAGACGGAAGCTCCGGCTTTCGCGAGGCGGCTCCCTGAGCTGGCGCTTGATGCGTTCGATCTGCGTGAGCTTGGCTTTGGCCTGCTTGGCCTTGTCCTTCTTGGCGTGGAAGCGATCATAGAAGCGCTGCAGTTGCGCGATCTTCTCAAGGTCCTGAACGTACTCGCGCTGCATGAGTTCTCGGCGCGCTGCGCTCTCTGTGAGGTAGGTCGTAAAGTCGCCCGTCTGAACGTAGACGCCCTCGTGTTCGACGGCGAGGACACGCTTGCCGACTCGTTCGAGAAGGCGACGATCGTGTGTCACGAGGAGAAACGCGCGCGGGTAGTTTTGCAGATAGCCCTCGAGCCATTCGACCGAGTCGATGTCGAGGTGATTGGTCGGTTCGTCAAGGAGAAGCAAGTCTGCGTCGGCAAGCAGAGCGCGCGCCAGCGTGACACGCGTGAGCTCCCCTCCTGACAGCGAGAGGAGAGCTCGCTCAAGCATATCCTCGGGGAGACCGAGACCCTCGACTACGCCGCCGAGCCGGCTGCGATACTCATAGCCGCCCGCCGCCTCGAAACGCCGCTGCAATCGCTGGTAGTCGTGCATGGCGCTGTGCAGTTCCGGGCTCTCCTGGGCCAAGCCCGACAGGCGCTCCTCCAACTCTCGCAGGGCGCTTTCGAGGTCGACTACCTCGCCGAAGGCCTCGATCAGGTAGTCGCGGACGCTGCGATCGTGTTCGAGTTCTGGTGTCTGATTGTGCAACCAGATGCGTCGACCACGAGATCGTGAGATGGTGCCTGCGTCGGCATGTTCGCGACCGGCGATGAGGTTGAGAATCGTCGTCTTGCCCGTGCCGTTGCGGCCTACGAGGACAGCGTGGTCGCGATCGTGGAGTGCGAAGGTTGCCTTGGCGAACAGACGTTGGCCGGCGAAGGACTTCTCGATGTTGTCAAAGGTTACGATGCTCATAAGATTGCGAAGGGCGTGCGTGAATGTGGACGCGACACCGAGGCCGCGGGCTCGCCGGTTGACTAAGGGTAACAGCGCCCGGGAACGAATTCATCTAACGGTCTGCCTGCAGACGGTCGGCAAAGGGAGGGCGCAATGGACATCGGCAAGTGTGCCAAAGATGCGTGGGGTCTGTTTCGGATCGACCTCGGGCCACTCATCGCGGCGGCACTCATCGCCGCTGTAGTGTGGAGCATTGCCGTGGCGATCGTCGGGTTGGCGGTTTTCGGTGGCGTTGGTCTCCTCGGCGACATCTCACGAGGTGTGGCCTTCGGCTCCACGTTTCTCGGGGTCGCGCTCATTGCCGTCATCGGCATTCTTGTGTACGCGTGGCTGTACGCAGTCGTGTTTCACATGATGCTTCGTCGTGTTCGCGAGGCACGCCCGGCCGACTACGCAGATCTGCGCGATTTCGATCAGATAGGCTCTTTTGCCGTCGCCGGCGTGGTTCTCGGCGTGATCATCGCCATCGGTTACAGCCTGCTCGTGATTCCCGGTCTTTTCCTCACGACGATCTGGCTCTACTCGTTGCCTTTGATCGGAGATCGTCGTCTTGCTCTATCCGACGCGATGGGGACGAGCAAGGATCTCGCCTCTGCTCCTGGCCTGTTCACGACATTCGCCACCTGGCTGGTCGGGGCCGTTATCGTGGGGGTGGTGATCGGCATTCTTCAGGTGATTCCGGTCATCGGCGGCCTCATCGGGTTGCTGGCGCTGCCCTTCGGCGTAGGCTACGTGGTAAGCATGTACTTTCAGGCGCTCGGCGAGGGTCACCTCGTCACGCAAGCCGTCGAGCGCGCGACGCTCGGCGACAGGTGAGCTGACGGGAGGCGCAACAGTATGGACATCGGCAAGTTGTTCAATCAAGCCTGGGGTCTGTTCATCAAAGACGTTGGGCCGCTTATTGTCGGCGCACTGATCGCCGGCATCATTCCCAGCGTGGCCGCCATGATCGTCTTCCTCGTTGCCTTCGTCGGCGCCAGCATCACGGCGACCCCGACGAGCTACGCGGGCGGGAGTGAGATAGGGGCCGTTGGCTGGGCGATCTTCGGGATCGGTATGTTCCTCGTTGCAGTCGTCGTCGTGCTGCTCTCCATGCCCCTCTACGCAGGTCTGATCGAGGGCGTCATTGAGCGGATCAGGCGCGGTCGGGCGATGGGGTATGGAGACGCGTTCAGAGGCTTTCGCGTGTTTGGTCCCGTGGTGGGAGCATCGCTGGTCATCGGCGTGATCCTGTTCGCGATCGGGCTCATCCCGCTCCTACTGTTCATCGCTGCTGCGGCCGCCTCGTCCGTCGCCATCGCGCTTCTGGGCTTGGTGGCCGGCGTCGTCGCCTTCGCTGCCTCCTTGTACTTCTATACGCGTTGGATCTACTACCTCATGCTCATCGTGGACCGTGAGAGCGGGGGGATGGCTGCACTGCGTGAGAGCGGCGAACTCGTGCACAGGACCGGCTGGTGGATGACCTTCCTGGCAGCAGTTGTGATCGCCTTGGCTATCGGCGTCGTGAGCGGAGTACTGGGTCTTGTGCCCGTGGTCGGAACTGTGGCCTCGTTCCTGGTCGTTCCGTTTGGCCTCACGTACACAATCGCAATGTACTTCCAAGCCACCAACGAGGGCACCCTCGTCGATGCGACAATCGGCCGGCTGCCCTACACGGGGGCTCCGGGAAGCGGGGCATCAGTGCCGGGCGGCGAATGGCCCCCGTACCCACCTTCCGCCGGTCCGGGATACGGGACGGCAACGGGCGTGCCGCCACTTCCGCCAGCGCCTCCGTTCACGCAGCCGCCGCCGGCGCAAGGCTGGGCCGCGGCACCACCCGCGTCAGATCAGACGGACTCCGCAGTAACGGTATCCGGGGGGCCGGTGAGTTCCGCGCCGCCCGAGCCGAGAACCGTCGACTGGGCGGCGGGCAGTCCAGGCGAGGCACCGCAATCATCCACCGCACGTGAGTCTGCGCCGTCGGCGGCTTCGCCTGCCCCCGCCCAGTCCCAACCGCTTGCCGATGCTGAGGGTGGTCCAGCGCCGTCCGGTGATCTCGAAGCATCCTCAGATCAACTCGGGGCACAGCCATCAGCGGCTCCCTCGATGCCGTCTGCAGCGGCGCCTTCGCCACCGCCGGAGCCCCCGTTGCCGCCGGTACCGCCGCGACCGCCCAGCGAGAGTTGAGTTCGCAGTGAGAGTTGAGCACACAGCGATGCCACCGCTGCCCCTGACACCCACGGACGTCCGCCACGAGGTTGAACTCGCTTCAGTGCGCATCGCCGGCCACGTACGTGAGACGCCGTGCGAGCCCTCGCCCGCGCTGAGTGTGGAATCTGACGCGCGTGTCAATCTCAAGCTGGAGAATGAGCAGGTCACCGCCTCATTCAAAGCGCGGGGAGCCGTGAACAAGGTCATGGCGCTTAGCGGTGAAGATCTCGAGAGGGGCTTGGTCACGGCCTCGGTCGGCAACCACGCCCTGGGCATGCTGTATGCGGCGGAGCTCGTGGGCGCCGGCTGCGAGATCTGGATCTCAGATCAAGTCAGCTCCGCCAAGATGGCCGCGCTCAAAGGCCGCGGCGCCTCTCTGAAGATTGTAGAGGGCGGCGATCCGGGGGGCATCGAGGTGCTTGCTCGCCGTGCCGCTCAGGAAAGTGGCCGAGTCTATGTGAGTCCGTACAACGACCCGCAGGTTATCGGCGGCCAAGGCACGATCGCGGCAGAATTGGTGCGCCAGGTCGGCGAGATCGATGTGGTCTTCGTGCCGGTCGGGGGCGGTGGACTGGCCGCCGGAATCGGTGGCTACCTCAAGGAGATCGATCCGGGCATCACGATCGTGGGCTGTCAGGCGGCGAACTCGCCCGTCGTGTCCGCGTCTCTGGCCGCGGGCGGCGGCCTGCTTGAGCTGCCGTGGCAGGCGTCGCTTGCCGATGGGGTTGTGGGACTTGTGGAGCCGGATGCGATCACCTACGAGTTGTGTCGCACGTGTGTCGATGAATGGGTGCTCCTCAGCGAGGCCGAGATCGCCGCTGCCCTCCGCCTGCTCATGGTCGAGCATTCGATTCTCGTAGAGGGCGCCGGCGCCCTGTCAGTGGCCGCGTATCATCAGACACGCCGACGATGGGCCGGCGCAAGCGCAGTCTGCCTGGTGAGCGGGGCGCGCATCTCGCTGATCACGCTCGCGGAGGTCTTGCGCGCCGAGTGACGGCCTTGCTCGGCGCTGCGGTAGAATTCACCACAATGATTCTTTATCGCGACACACGCGGCCTCATCCAAGATTCACGCGGGTTCTGCGGAGCCTTGCTGGAGGGCATCGCCCCCGGTGGCGGGCTCTTCGTGCCCGAGCGCGTGCCGCGCCTGTCGTTGGAGACAATCGTCGGCCTGGCGGCACTGCCGTACCATCGTCGCGCAGCGCTGGTCTACGAAGCGTTCGAGCCTGACGTCACGGCGCAGGACATCGCGCGTATCGCCCGGACGGCGTACGGCGAGAACTTCGGCGATTCCCGTGTTGCTCCCGTGCGCGACGTTGCGCCGGGGCGCCACGTGCTCGAGCTCTGGCATGGTCCCACGCTCGCCTTCAAGGACATGGCGTTGCAGTGCATGCCTCTGTTCTTCAGTCAGGCGCTGGAACAAGCCTACGCCGCAAGCGGCACGGACCTCGACTTCCTGGTTCTCGTTGCCACCTCAGGCGACACCGGCGTCGCGGCGCTCAACGGCTTCGCCGATCGCGCCCACACCAAGATCTGCGTCTACTACCCGGATGCCGGAGTCTCGGCGTTGCAGGAACTGCAGATGGTCACACAGCCGGGTGACAATCTGCACGTGTTTCGCCTCGCCGGCGACTTCGATGATTGCCAGAGCTCGATCAAGGCCGTGTTCGACGATCGCGCGTTTGCCGACGAACTCGCCGCTACGCACCGTTTGGCTCTCTCATCCGCCAACTCCATCAACTGGGGCCGGCTCATGCCGCAGATCGTCTACTACTTGAGCGCGTACGCCGATCTCGTCGCGGCTGGCGAAGTCACAGAGGGGCAGCCGGTCGATGTCTGCGTGCCCACCGGCAATTTCGGCAATATCCTCGCCGGGTACTACGCCAAGTGCATGGGCGCGCCCATAAGACGCTTCCTCTGTGCCAGCAACGCCAACAGGGTGCTGGCCGACTTCCTCGAGAGTGGCGTCTACGACATTGCCTCGCGGCGTCTCATGAAGACACCCTCGCCGAGCATGGACATCCTGATCTCGTCGAATCTGGAGCGTCTCCTCTACCACTTGACGGAGGATCCTCAAAGAGTGGCAGCATGGCTCGGTGAGCTCAAGGAGCACGGGCGCTTCGCTGTCGACGCAGCGACGCGAGATAAGTTGGCGACCGAGTTCGTCGGCAGTTGGGTCGACAACGCGACTTGTCTGGAGACCATCGGCCGCGTGTATCGCGAGTGTGGTTACCTTCTCGATCCACACACGGCCGTCGCCTGGAAGGTGGCGGAGGATTGCGGCAGCGCCGATACGCCGTTGCTCGTGGTGAGCACGGCGCACTGGAGCAAGTTTGCTGCCGATGTCGTGCGCGGACTGGAAGGGATCGCCCCGGGCGAGCCGTTGTCCGGCGGCGGCGCAGACATCGCCCTCCTCGACCGCGTTTGCGATCTCGTTCCCGAAGCGGTTGTGCCGCCCCAACTGGAGGCAGTGCGTAGCCGGCCGCGGCGCTTCCGAGACCGGGTCGACAGGGGTCGCGAGGCCGTAGAGGTGAGCCTTCGCCAGTGGCTCGCCGGCAGTCGGCGTTAAGAGGTCTCCTTCCGCCCTCCTGCGAAGCTCCGGACGCTCGCGACAGCGGCGCGCCAGGACGAGAATCTCTCGGCGCGCGCGACGTGGGCGTTCGGCTTGAAGCGGCGCCCGGCGTGCCAATCCGACTGCATCGGCGCAACATCGTGCCACACGCCCAGGGCGAGTCCGCCGAGAGCTGCCGCGCCCAGAGCAGTTGCCTCGGGTTGGGCGGCACGAGCGACGCAGAAGCCAAGGAGATCGGCCTGCGTCTGTAACAGGACATTGCTGGCCGCTGCGCCCCCGTCGACGCGCAATTCCGGTGGCTGCCTACCCGCATCAGCAGCGAGCGCTGCGCAGAGGTCGGCGACCTGGAATGCCACCCCCTCGAGAGCCGCGCGCGCGATGTGTGCCGCCGTAGTGCCCGACGTAATGCCGAGGATGGCGCCACGGGCGTCGGCATCCCAATGCGGCGCCCCAAGTCCTGCCATCGCGGGCACAAAGTAGACGCCGCCAGTATCCGGCACACCGGCAGCAAGCGGTTCTGAGTCCGCGGCGTCGGCGATAAGATGGAGGCCGTCGCGCAGCCACTGAATGGTGGCGCCGGCCATGAACACGCTGCCCTCGAGCGCGTAGTCGCGCCGCCCGCCGCGCTGTAACGCGACCGTCGTCAGCAGCCCGTTGCCGGAGGCGACGGCAGTGGTGCCGGTGTTCATGAGGACGAAGCAGCCGGTTCCGTAGGTTGCTTTGGTCATGCCGGGCGCGGTACAGGCCTGCCCGAACAGTGACGATTGCTGATCGCCGATCATGGCTCCCAACGGCAGGCGCGCACCTAGGGCCTCTGCGCTCGTGTAGCCGAGAATGCCTGCCGTGTCGACGATCTCGGGGAGGAGAGCTCGAGGCACATCGAACAGTTCCAGAAGCTCATCGTCCCAGTCGCCGCGGTGAATGTCGTACAGAAGTGTGCGCGACGCGTTGGTGGCGTCGGTGATATGGAGGCGCCCGCCGCTGAGTTGCCAGGCGAGCCAGGTGTCGATCGTACCGAAGGCGAGATCACCGGCCTCGGCGCGCCGACGGGCTTCGGGAACGGAGTCGAGGAGCCACGCGATCTTCGTCGCCGAGAAGTAAGGGTCGAGAAGAAGTCCGGTGCGGCGGCGGATGAGATCTTCGTGGCCGGCGCCGCGCAGCTCTTGACAGCGCGCGGCAGTGCGTCTGTCTTGCCAGACGATCGCCGGTGCGATCGGCACGCCGCTGGCCCGATCCCAGAGTACCGTTGTTTCGCGTTGATTGGTGATCGCAACCGCTGCTACGTGCGCGATCGGCACGCCGCTCTGGGCCAGCGCCAGTCTGGCGGCGTCGCGTTGAGCTTCCCAGAGCTCTACGGCGTCCTGCTCTACCCAACCAGGGCGCGGGAACGTGCGTCCGATCGCGGTCTGAGCGGTCGCGAGAATCGCGCCGGACTCGTCTACGACGAGCGCTCGAGAGCTGCTCGTCCCTTGATCGAGGGCGAGAATACGGTGTCCGTCGCTCTGTTGGGTACGATCATGCCCGCAGCCTACTCCACGGTTGGGAGCCTCACAAGAGGATGAATTCAGGTTCGATTCTCGGGGTCTACGCGGTACTATGACTTGAGACGCATCATTGACACAGGCGGCTTGCTGCCGCGAGGGGGGTCAGACGTCCATGAACTGGAGAGACGTTCTAGAGGGGGAGCACAGTCTGCTCCTCGAAGTTCTCGACGCCGCCGAGCGCGAATGCGACTTCATCGACAGCACTGGCAACGTGCACATGGATCTCGTCGGCGACATGGTGGAGTTCTTTCGCTACTTCGGCGACGGGTTGCACGATCCCAAGGAAGAGGGTCTCCTGTACGCTCGCTGTCATCGCCGCGGAATGACCAACGACGATGAGCCACTCGAGCAACTCATGGCGGAACACGAGTGGTGCCGCGCCACGCTCGACGAGCTCCAGGAGACGCTCCCCGCGATCAAGGATGGGACCACAAGCGCGATTCGGGATCTCTCGGTCAAGTTGCGCGAGTATGTTCAGGTGACCCGTTGTCACATCGAGGTCGAAGAGACCCTCTTCTTCGACACGACGGCTCACTACCTCACAGAACAGGACCTCGCTGAGCTCTCAGAGGAGTTTGCACGGGCACACGAGGAAGAGGTTGAAGAGGGCGTGCACGCCTACTACCAAGAGCTGGCACATCGGGTGCTCGCCGCAGAGACCGAGATGTGTGGCTAGACCCACACCTGGTCGTCGCTGCTGAGGTAGGCGTGTATGTCTTCGGCGGCGGTCCGTGCGGCACCCATGGCGAGAATGACGGTGGCCGCCCCGGTGACGATGTCTCCGCCGGCCCACACTTTCGGGATGCTCGTGCGCCCGGCGGGCGTAAGGGCGCGGATGTAGCCGCGGCTGGTTCGTTCCAGCCCCGCGGCGTCTTCGAAGAGCGCCTTGTTCGGTCCGGCGCCCACCGCCACGATCACCATGTCGACGCCGATCACGAACTCTGAGTCGATGACCGGCACGGGCCGGCGCCGACCCGAGTCATCCGGCTCACCGAGCTTCATGCGTACGCAGCGCATACTGCGCACCCAGCCCTGATCGTCGCCTTCGTAGGCAACGGGGCTGGTGAGGTACTCGAAACGCAGCCCCTCTTGTTCGGCGTGCTCGATCTCCTCGGTGCGCGCCGGCATTTCCTTGCGCGTCCGGCGATACACGAGGATCACGTCGCGGGCCCCCATGCGCAACGCGGTGCGCGCGCAGTCCATGGCGACGTTGCCTCCGCCAACCACTGCGACGGTGGTTCCTTTTGGCGCGGGGGTGTCGTATTCGGGGAAACGGTAGGCCTTCATGAGATTGACCCGGGTGAGGTACTCATTCGCCGAGACGATGTTGCAGAGATTCTCGCCGGGGAGGTTCATGAATCCCGGTAGCCCGGCGCCCGTGGCCACGAAGACCGCGTCGTAGCCCATGGCAAACAGGTCGCCGAGTCCGTAGAGTTTGCCGACGATGCTGTTGAGCTCAAACCGTACCCCGAGGCGGCGCAGGTTCATCGTTTCGGCATCCACGATCGCTTTGGGAAGGCGAAACTCAGGGATGCCGTAGACGAGCACGCCGCCCAGACTGTGGAGCGCCTCGAACACCGTGACCGCGTAGCCCTTCACTGCCATGTCGGCGGCCATCGTGAGTCCACCGGGGCCGCTGCCTACTACGGCGATGCGGCGCCCGTTGCGTGCCGCGCGGTGCGGCAGCGAGACCTGATCGGTCTCGCGTTCGTAGTCGGCGGCGAATCGCTCCAGGGCGCCGATCGCGACCGGTTCGCTCTGACGCCCGAGGACGCAGCGCTTCTCGCACTGGTCGTCCTGTGGGCATACGCGACCGCAGACGGCGGGAAGTGCGTTTCGCTCACGGATAAGGCGGGCGGCCTGAGCATACTCGCCTTCGGCGATCATCTTGATGAACCCCGGAATGTCGATCTGCACCGGGCAGCCCTCGACACACTCCGGCCGCTTACATTGCAGGCAACGGCTGGCCTCGAGCTGGGCCAAGGCGCTGTCGAATCCGTAGCTGACTTCGTTGTAGTTGCCGATGCGCAGCGTGGCGTCCTGCTCCGGCTTGCGCTGGCGAGGCGTGCCGGCGCGCACCTTGGCGCGGGTCGGGGTGGGCACGCCGTACCAGGTGCAGCCCGAGCGCGTGCACCACGAGAGCGGCGCGACCCTCGTGTGCAAGGAGATCGCCAACGCGAAACTGGAAGCCCCACACGCCTCGCAGCGCTGCTCATCGTCGACGAGCGAGGCGTGGCAGTGAGGGCAGCGAATATCCTCGGCGACGCAGTCTATCGGCCAGAAGTCCGTGTTGACGCGATCGCTCTTTCGTAGACGCGGATCGACGAGGACATCTTCAGTTCGTCCGTCCGCCTTGATCTCTAGCCGAATCCACACGCGTCGCGAAGAATCGTCGTACACCGTGAGCGGCGCATGGCACTCGGGACAGAAACTTGCCAGGTCACCCCGAAGGGCGAGCACCGCAAGCTCGAGCTCGTTGTTCGCCACCGACTACCGCGCCTTGACGGAGGTGAGTAGGGAGATGCGCTCGTCGCGGGCGTACATCTGATTGCGCTTGATGAGCTCGTCGAAGTCGACTTTGAACGCGTCAAACTGAGGACCGTCGACGCAAGCGAATTTCGACTCGCCGCCCACCGTACACCGGCATCCGCCACACATACCGGTGCCGTCGACCATGATGGGATTGAGGCTGACTTCCGTGGGAAGACCATACACGCGCGTCATTTCTGTAACTGCGCGCATCATGACCAAGGGGCCCACGGCGATCACCTGGTGAATAGGCTCGTCGCGTTCAACGAGATAGCGCAGCGCGTCGGTGACGCGGCCATGCATGCCGTAGCTGCCATCGTCGGTGGTTGCGATGAGCTCATCGCAGAGCGTGCGCATCTCGTCTTCGAGGATGAGCATCCCTTTCTCACGCGCGCCGATGATGCCGATGATCCGATTGCCCGCCTCGCGGTGGCCGGTGAGGAGGTGGTAGAGAACGGCAATGCCAGAGCCGCCGCCCACACCGACGATGGTACCCACGTGCGTGAACTCTTCGGCGATCCCGAGTGGTCCGCAGACGTCCTTGATGACGTCGCCGACCTTGAGAGAGGCGAGCAGCGCCGTGCTCTTGCCGACCACCTGGAAGATGATGCGGATGGTGCCGTGCGACGGGTCGGCGTGAGCGACGGTGAGGGGAATTCGTTCGCCAGTTTCGTGAACGCGCAGCACGACGAACTGACCTGGGCGAATCCTGCGTGCGATCTGTGGCGCCTCAACAGTGAGGCTGATCAGATCTCGCTTAGAGAGCTCTTGTCGGTCGGCGACCGGGTACATGTGAGCCCGCCTTGAACTCGTCGTCACGCTTGCGCGGGTCTGCCGGGCAAGCGCGTGATCCTAGTATGTCACACGAGCACGCGGGACTCAGCCTGGCGTGCTAGCTGAGGAGACCCTCAACGATTAGATCGGTGGCTTCCTCTTCGTTGAGGCCGCGAGTCATGAGAGTCTGGAGCTGCTTGGAATCTACCGAACCGATGGCGGCTTCGTGCGTGACATGGGCGAGCGGATGGTTCACCTCTACGATAGGGACGGCTTTGGCGACGGCCTCGCCTTGCACGATCTCCTTGCAGTCGACATGGCCGCGAGCGTAGGGGGCCGAGGCTGTCAATGTGTTGTAGACCTCGGCCCGAGCCTGATCGCGCAGCGCCATGTAGGTCTTGAGTACAGCGCGCGCGCCCTCGCCCTGGAGATGGCCGCTCTCCCGGATCGTGATTCGATCATGGCCACGGCCAATGATGCGGGCCACCATGTCGAGGGTGCTGTTGGCGTCACAAGTAGCGTCGTAGTCGAAGTCGATGACGCCGGCCTGGCCCTTGATGAGCTCAAACTCCGTCTTGAAGCGCGAGCCCTCACCGAGTTGCACACGTGTCTTTGGGACGACGAAGACGCCGCCCTCCGGTCCGTGCAAGTGGCGCTCGAAATACTCGTACGTGGCTCCCGGCGCAATACGCACGACGGCATCCATGGAGTGTGTGATGTCGACCGCGCTGGGGAAGGTGCAATGGGCTTGTACGGAGACAAATGAGTTGGGCTCCACGTCCACGTGCATGGCGATGTGCTGCTTGCCTTCGGTCGGCAGCAGGCCAAAACAGAGATGCACCGGTCGTGCAATGCGCACGCCCTCCTTCAGGCGAATGTGAGCCTCGACGCCGTCCTCGCGCTCGTCGACATCCATCTCGAGGCCCGGCACGAGATGGGCGCCGACCACTTCGTTGCCATGCACCTCGAGATGAGCGACGTCGTCGCCCGTGACGTGGGCACCGAACTCACCCAGAGAGGCGAGGAGGGCTCTGGCGGTCTCGACGTCGCTCATGAGGACAGCATTGCCTCTGCGGGGCTGGGGGCGTTCTCGTGATTGCAGGGGATGCAGTGGCCGGCGAAGTAGCCACTGATCTTGTCCACTGAGCCTTTGTCGAGTACGCGACCGTTGCAGAGCAGGAAGGCGTGCTCAGCGTGCTCCAGCACCGTCATGCTGTGCGTGATCATGATGACGGTTGTATCCATGGCCTTGAAGTCGGCAAGCACGTCGAAGATGCGTTGCAGAGCCTCGACGTCTATGCCCGAATCCGGTTCGTCCATGAGCACAAGTCGGGGCTGCATTGCGAGGATGGAAGCGAGCTCGACTCTCTTACGCTCGCCGCCTGAGAGCGTCTTGTCGACTTTGCGGGACAGATACCGTCCTGGGTCGAGCCCGACGCGCTCGAGCGCGTCAGCGACTGCCTCACGCGTCTTGGTCTTGGCTCCGGCGGCGATGAAGCGGTCCATGCGCAGGCCCTCAAAGCGCGCCGGCTCCTGCCATGCCAATGTGATGCCCCGCCGGGCTCGCTCATCCACGGGTACGCCGTGCAGGGATTCTCCGTCGAAGATGATGTCGCCGCCGAACTCCGTGTAGCCCGGCACGCCCATTATGGTGTTGGCGAGTGTGGACTTCCCGGCTCCGTTGGGGCCGATCAGCGCGTGCACGTGACCCTGCCAGAACTCAGCCGAGACACCGTTGAGGATACGCTTGCCGCCCAAGTCTAGGGTGAGGTCGCGCAACTGGAGGATGCTCATACGTTCATTCTACGCCTCGCCAGGCCGCTTTGTGGTACCTGACAACGCTACACACACTGTGATGGCGGAAATCCCCTCGCGGCGGCGCACTCCAAGGAGCCTGCGCAGCAGAGATGTGGTGAGAGAGCATCTCTGTCGTCCCGCGGTGCGCGGCATACTCTCTGTGCGGCTGGGCAGGTCCTGGCAGGTCGGCGCTCTGCGCCTTCCCGGACGCGTCACCGGCTCTCCTGCGGCAGGTCTCCAAGGCGCGAACGGTTGCCCGTGGTTCTCTGTGGGGGTAGAAGAACTCGTGACCGTTGCGACTTGGGCAAGGAGAGTGCCATGGAGATGAAGGTCCACTTCCCGGAGAACCTCCGCGTGGACGCCGAGTACAAGGGGTTCACTATACACACTGACCAGCCGGTCGCCGGGGGCGGCGATGGCAGCGCTCCAGCACCGTTCGACCTCTTTGTCGCCTCGATCGGTACGTGCGCCGGCATCTTCATGCTCTCTTTCATGAAGCAACGCGGCATCGATCCACAAGGATCGGGCCTGACTCTGATGACCGAGCGTGATCCCGGGACCGGCATGATCAGTCGTGTGAACATTGCTCTGCACCTTCCGGCGGGGTTCCCTGAGAAGTACGAGGCAGCCATCGTTCGCGCTGTCGATCAGTGCTCCGTCAAGCGGCACATCCATCAGCCTCCCGAGTTCGCCGTGGCAACGGTTCGCAATTCAGCGAGCTGACGCGAGAGGGAAGAGGCAGCGTAGGAGGACCTCGCCACTGTGGAAGACTCTCCTCTCGTGGTCGGGATCGACGTGGCCGCAAGTCGGCCGTCTGTGGTCGTCGCGCTGCAGGGCGATCGGCGGCGACTGGATGTCGTCGCTTGGCGCGAGGTCGACGAACGAGAACCCGGTGATCGTGCCCGCTGCTTCCAGTGGCTCGAGACGCTCGCTCCCGTGGCGGTTGCCGTGGCCGCTGCTCAGCGCCCTCGACGGGCAACTGCCGAGTCGCCGGCGCGGGTTGCCGATGCACAGCTGCTGCGTCGGCGGATCGCCGTGACGCCGGCTCCCACACGTGCGCAGGCCGAGCGGGGAGGTCCACGGACGGCACACATCCAAACAGGATGGGCGTACTTCAGGGACCTGCGTGGCTATGGGTTTGAGTCTCCCGCGGCGAACGTCCTGCCGGGAGCACTCGGTCAGGCGCCTTCGGCTCTCGAGGTCTACCCGCACGCGGGGTTCGTGACCCTGCTCGGCGGCACGCCGCCCTCCAAGGCAACCCGCGAGGGCCTGCGGCTGCGCGTCGCAACCCTTCGGCGACTCGGAGTGCGCTGGGACGAGTACTACGACGCGGCCTCGCTCGACGCACTCATGGCGGCGTTCACCGCGTGGCGCTTCGTGCAGGGACTGGCGACCTCGCTGGGCGATGATCGGCAGGGGCGCGTGTGGCTCCCCGTTACGGCGTCGGATCTGCGCGACACATACGCGCCGCTCTCTTCTTCCGCGGCGCGCGATGCTCTGGCGAGCATTCAGCCGCGCTGAGTCCCAGCTTGCTGCTCGCACCTCGTCGCTCAAACAGCGGATATACTGGCGGTACGTGGCTTCTCGCGGAGGACCTCGCAGTCATGTATCTCCATGCGGATAGCACTCCAGATCGACGATCCGCACGTTCCCTTCAGGTCGCGGCGTGTGCAGTTGTGCTCGTCCTGGCGGCTCTCTGGCTGTTCGCATGTGCCGACGAAGCTGGAGCGGTCTCAGTCAACGCCTACCGCGGCCACGGTGCTTGGGTGGACATCTACGACAGTAAGGCGTGGGGCACTCCCGAGGCCGCAGTCGCCGATATGGCCCAGCACGGCGTGCGGACGCTCTTTCTTGAGACGGCAAATTTCCGCATCGACGGCGATCTCGTCGATGAGGCCGGCATCGGCCGTTTCATTGAAGCCGCCCACGAGCGCCATCTCAAGATCGTGGCCTGGTATCTCCCCGGCTTCGACGATCTTGACCGCGATGCGCGGCGCAGTCTTGCAGCGATCCGCTTTCGTTCGCCCCGTGGTCAGCGATTCGACTCGTTCGCCCTCGATATCGAGCACCGCGGGGTGAAGCCTGTGAGCTTGCGTGCACAACGAGCCGAGCAGCTCTCCCGTCGAATTCGATCAGCTGTGGGCTCGCGGTACCCTCTCGGTGCCATCATCCCATCGCCGGTGGCGCTCGAATGGAGTCCACCGTACTGGACGGATTTCCCCTACATGATGATCGCCGACGTGTACGACGTGGTTCTCGCCATGGGGTACTACACCTTCCACGGCAACGGCTCTACTCAGGCTTATCGCGAGACGCTCGAGAATGTTGCCATCCTGCGCGAGAAGATGGGGAGTCGTGTACTTCCCATCAACGTCATCGGCGGAATCGCCGAGGACTCATCGTCGGCCGAGACCACCGCATACGTGCGCGCGTTGCGCGTAACTGGCAGTCTCGGCGGAGGGCTCTACAGTTGGCCGGATGTCAACGACGGTGATTGGAGTCCCCTGAAGAACGTGCGCACGAATCCCCGTCAATCGCCTGCCCTCCCGGTTACCGTCGGATATCTGGCTCCGCTCGGCAACTGTCGAGGCGATACGTCGCACCCCAAGGAGGTCTTCTTCTCGGCCCCGGCGCAAAATGGAGATCGCGTGCTGCGTTTGCGTCTCTGGGATGTGCAGTCCCGCGAAGTCCGCCTCATCGTCAACTGGCGCACGGTAGCGACGTTCCGCGCCGGCCCGCGGCTCTCGTGGACGGGAGTACGACGCGTAGACGTTCCCGCCAAGTACTGGCGCGCCAGCGGAAGCAACGTCATCGGACTGGTGGCGCGAGGCGAGTACCCCAACTGGACGCGCTGGGGGGTGCGCGACCTCCGGCTGAGCGTTCGCTGACAGCCGCCTAGCGGAGCGACTCGGGGGACTTCGCTCGTCGCGGAACCGGCGTGTTCGTCCTCACATGACGATCTTATTGAGCGGGAACTCGACGATCCCTTCGGCGCCGGCCTCTTTGAGACGCGGAATGATGTGACGCACGACGCGCTCCTCGACAATGGTGTTGACGGCAAGCCATCCCTCGTCGCTGAGGTGCGAGACCGTCGGATTGCGGAGCGCGGGGAGGACGCCCAGCACCCTGTCGAGGTCTGACGACTTCACGTTCAGCATCAGACCCACCTTGTCCAGCGCGGCGATGGCTCCCTGCAGGAGCATGACCATGTCTTCGATCTGTCCGCGCTTGACTGGATCTGCCCAAGCCGCCTTGTTGGCGATGAACTGCGTCGAGGACTCGAGAATTGTCTCGACGATGCGAAGCTTGTTGGCTCGCAGCGACGATCCGGTCTCGGTGACCTCGACGATGGCGTCGGCGAGTTGTGGCAGCTTGGCCTCCGTGGCTCCCCAGCTGAACTCCACTTTGGCTGTGACATCGTTGGCATCGAGCCAGCGTTTCGTGGCGCCGACGAGCTCGGTCGCGACGGTCTTTCCCTCGAGATCCTTCACGGATTGGATCGTGGACGCTTCGGGAACGGCAAGGACCCAGCGCACGCGACCGAAGCTCTGCTTCGCATACACGAGATCGCAGACAGCGTGCACGTCGGAGTTGTTCTCGACGACCCAGTCATGACCGGTGAGACCGCAATCTAGTGCGCCATCCTCGACATATCGTGCCATCTCCTGTGCTCGCACGAGCATGCACGAGATGTTGGCATCGTCGATCGCGGGGTAGTATGAGCGCTCGGCCACTGACACTTTGTAGCCAGCCCGACGCAAGAGATCGAAAGTGGCGTTCTGGAGGCTTCCTTTGGGCAGTCCCAGCTTCAGTGTCATGAACCTACTCCTCGAGTGTGATGGCGGCGAGCACGGCCGCACGGTGCAGGGCAGCGCGGGGGAAGTGTACCTTACGTCAGCAGCAGAACGTTAGGATGAGCTATGCAGTATAGGTCGCTTGGAGATACGGGCTTCAAACCCTCGGCGCTCGGCTTCGGAACCATGCGTCTGCCGATTCTGCGTGACGACGACGGTCGCCCAGACTACACGAACATCGATCGCGCATCGGCCACGGCGATGCTCCGTCGTGCGATCGACGGCGGTGTGAACTACGTCGACACGGCGTGGATGTATCACGGTGAGACGTCAGAAGGATGGCTCGCCGAGGCGCTGCGCGACGGCTATCGCGAGAAGGTGAAGATCGCCGACAAGATGCCGGTCTGGCATGTCAACAAGCCCACCGATTTCGATCGCATCCTCGACATCCAGCGTGAGCGCCTCCAGGCTGAGTGCATCGACTTCTACCTGCTGCACAGTCTCGACGCGACCAACTGGAGGCATGTGCTGGAACAGCGGCAAATGGCTGCCGCGGAGCGCGCACTGAGCGACGGGCGCATCGGTCATCTCGGGTTCAGCTTCCACGGTCAACCCGACGTGTTCATGGAGATTCTCGCCGCGACCGATCTCTGGCAGTTCTGCCAGATCCAGCTCAACTATATGGATGAAGAGTTTCAAGCCGGGCGGCGCGGCCTGGAGGCGGCCGCCGCCCGCGGCTTGGGCGTCGTTGTGATGGAGCCGCTGCGCGGCGGCGCACTTGTCGACGACCTTCCGCCGGCAGTTCGGACTATCTGGGATGAGGCGCCGGTTCATCGTTCGCCGTCCGAGTGGGCGTTACAGTGGCTATGGAGCATACCCGAGGTCTCGTGTGTGCTCAGCGGGATGAGCACGATGCAGCAGGTTGAGGAGAATCTTCAGGCCGCGGACCGGTCGCATCCGGGACTGCTCAGTCGAGAGGAGATCGCGACCGTTGGCCGCGTGCGCGACGCTTATCGCGACCTCAGTCCCATCGCGTGCACGGCCTGCCGGTACTGCTTGCCGTGCCCGCAGGGCGTCGCCATCCCCGAGGTGCTGGCGCTCTACAACGACGCTCGCCGTTACGGAAACGTCGCTCGCCAGCGCTTGACCTACTCGTGGATGCGCGAGAGCGAGCGAGCCGCCAACTGCACGGCGTGTCGCACATGCGAAGAGCGCTGCCCGCAGACCATCCCCATCAGCGACTGGATGGCGCAGATAGAGGACGAGTTGGGCGCCGGATAGCTAGCGCGTTTCCCGTTCGGGACGTGTCTCCGCGCGCACAACCGCCACGTATGCCTCGTAGAGGCGGTCGTGCGCGTCAGTTGCCACGTACGGGGCCAATTGACGCAGCAGCAGCGCGAGATCCGGCATCGCTGCCAGAGCGTTCTCCAGCGAGACACCGCGTTCGAGAGCGGCACGGTCTGCTGCCCGTCGAGCCTCCGCCAGTGCCTCCACTGACTCGGCCAGGGTGTACCAGGCAGCTACGTACTCAGGTGAATAGGACGACTCCGCGTTCGTTGCCGCATCTCCATCTGTCGACGCCCGCGCGAGCTCTCGCTCGGAGAAACGCAGATAGGAGTCGTGCGCGCCGCGGACGGCAAGCACGCTGGCTTTGAGCCGAGTGAGAGCATCGTCAATTGTGGGCGTCGGCACGTCCGGAGCTTGGCCGAGCGCCGGACTAGGCGCGTCAGGGATCTTGTTGAGAGTGCTCAGCGGAGACGCAGCGCCAGGCGAGGGAGCCGGGAAACCGCCCGGCGACGAGCTCGCCGGGCTTGATTGGCGAGCGTGTTTGACTACGACCGTTCCCGCGGCGAAGTCGCCGAGTCGCTTACGCTGGCTGCTCGCCGCACATGAAATGCCGCTCGGGATGTACCAGAAGAGCGCCTCCGGCACACGGATCAGGTTGCGCACCACAACGGCCACACTCGTCGCCGGACGTCCGTCGTCCATGCGCACGCGGAGGCCAAGGACGAGTTTGCCGAGGCTGGCGCCGGTGAGCGATTCAAGCAGGGCGTAGTAGATGAAGACGAGGCCATAGGTGGCCACATACAGCCACGTCGGGAGAGTCGCCTGCGTTGCCTCAACGTCGAATGGTTCGGTTGTGGCCGGATCCGGCAGCGTGAGATACCCGGCGCCGGCAGATACGCCGATGAGCACGACGAGGAGGAGGAAGAGGACCGCGGTGTCGATGATCGTCGCCGCTACGCGCAGGCCAAGACCGGCGTACTGGCTTTGCTGCTGCGACACTTGCTGCATGACCGCATTCTACAGCGGTCGGGGCGGTCGGCATCCACGTGCGCGGCCACCCTTCTGCGTGCAGCCTGTTACGCGGCCGGTCCGGCGACGATGAACAGCGCTGTGATCGCAAGGAGCGCAACTAACGCCAGGGCGGAAGAGAGATGCTGCGCAATTCTTCTTTTGTCGCTCTGGTATTCCATGGTCGTTCCTTCGGTCAGTGTGGAATGCCATATACCCGGTATCGGCAGATTTGCACACAAGAAGAGGAAGGACTGGCGTCGCCACCAGAGTCAACGAGCTGCGTGGGTCTTGTCGACTGTTATGGAAGCTGGCGTGTAGGGAGCGGGATGATCCTCGCGTGTCCGTCGCAAGCGCGGTGAAGCATGTCGGCGGTTGCTGGGTGGCACGTGAAGAAGAGGCATTGCGCGCCAGCCGTCGCGGCGGCGATGTGAGCGGCCATGGCCGCGGCGCGTCGAGGATCGAAGTTGACGAGACAGTCGTCCATGATGAGGGGGAGTTCCTGGCCGCGGATGGCGAACTCCGCGGCCAGCGCAAGGCGTATGGTCAGGTACAGCTGCTCGGCGGTGCCGCGGCTCAGCTGATCCGGCCTGAGGCGTGCGCCGTCATACTGTTCGACGAGGATCTCATCGGATTCCGCGTCGACGACCTGTACCACCGCGCGGTAGCGGCCGGCCGTGACAGTCGAAAAGGCGCGTGAAGCGCGTTCGAGAACGCCGGGCTGACGATCGCGGGCGTAGCTCCGCAGCGTATCGCGGACAAGGGCCTCCGCCATCGCCGCCACGCGATATTCGTGCGCGGCGGCGGCGATCTCGGTTCGCGTTACTTCGAGCTCCGCTTCGAGACGCGGCACGTCGGCCGACTCCTCAAGGCGTGCGCGAGCAGTCTGAGCGTCGCGACGTGCCTCGATCGCCGTCGTTCGGGCGTTGCTTGCCAGGCGTTCCGCGATCGACAGGGAGTCCAGTCTGGCGGCCCAGGAGGCTGGGTCGCCAGACTCGAGGTCTGTCCGTGCCTTGGCGGCCTGATCGTGAAGAGCGGCGAGTGCGACCTGCACGCGACGCTCGTGTTCGTCTCGCTGATGGGCGACACGAGCGCGACGTTCGAGATCGGTGGCTAGCGCCGCGAGGCGCCGTTCGAGATCGGCGCCAACGACGCCGTCCGCCGCGGCCGCAGATCGAAGGGCGCTCCCCGCAACCAGATCCCATTGCCGGCGTTCGTCGCGCACGATCGCAATAGCGTGGTCCGCGCGCTCCTGCAATTGCGCAGCCGAGCGCGCCCGATGGGCGCTGTCGAGCAACTCGAGCGCTCCCTCCGGGGTGACCGCAGGGAGTTCCCGCAAGTGGGTCCAACTCGTCCACTGCGCCTCACTGCGGTCCATGTCGCTCTGTGCTGCAGCTTGCGCTGCGACGAGTCGCTCCAGGCGCGCGCGGCCCTGGACCAGCTTGCGTTCAATCTCCTCGACCTGAGCTTGAGTTCCATCGCAGGCGAGGCGTTGATCACGCTCTCGGCTCAGCGTGGTCTCAAGGGAGTCAAGCTCGGCTGCCGTCGGGCGTGGACTGAGGCCGAGCGCTGCGCCGGTGGTAGTCACATCGCTGCGAAGTCGTTCAAGAGCATCTCGACCGGCAGCCGTGTCGGGGTCGGCATGGTGGGTGGCGCGCCGGAGGGCGAACGCCGAACCGGCGAGCGCGAGTGCGGCGATCGCAAAGCCTCCGGCCAGCTGAATCGTGTCTGCGAACATCGCGACGAGCGCGCCGACGAGGCTGAGAATGGCCGCGACTGCCAGCGCCAGCCACACGCTGGATCGGGATTCCTGGGCGGTCGACTGAAGCTCGGCCAACTCGAGCTCGCGGAGCCGGCTGCGCAACCCTCGCAGGACCATCTCTTTCCCGGTCGTCGTGTTCAGGCTCGGGGGTGCGTTCTCGGGCAGGCGTTGTGCGCAGTAGGCGCAGTCGTCGGCGAGCTCCGCCAGATGTGTCCGTGCGGCCGCCACGGTGGCCTGTGCGGCCGCCACAGCTTGTCTGCCCTCGTCCAGCCTCTGCGCCCAGGCGCGCACCTGGTCACGCGTCGCCAGGGAGTCGTCAAGTGCCTCGAGTCGGGCTCGATCCCATCCGTGACCGAGCGCGTGGAGATGCCGCTCCAGATCGCCATTCGCGGCGTCCCGCTCCGCAGCGAGGTCCGGGAGCGTCGCCTCGCGGCTCTTGAGAATGTGGAGCTGGGCGGTGAGTGAGGCCACTTCATCTACCAGGGCTGGATCGGTGGGTACTGGCAACTGGGCGAGAGCGTGCTCCGCTTCTTGTAGCCCCCGCCATTCCGGCAGGAGAGATGTAAGCGCTTCGTAGTAGCGCCGATCGGCGGCAATCTCTTCGAGCTGTTCATCGCGTGACGCCAATTGCGCCTCGGCGTGCCCCTCGGCGGCAACGAGATCCGGATACTCGAGCGCCCGGCGCCTCGCCTCGCGAAGCTCCTCCTGAAGGCTGAGGGCAACGCGCGCCAGGTCATTGAGGACGGCTTTGCCGGCGCGCTGCTTGAGTAAGTCCGCTTGGGTGCTCGCAAGATCCTTGAGGACGGCGCGCGCCGAGTGACCGGCACCGCTGATGCCGACTGAGAAGATTCGCTCGCGTACGCCTTCCGCGTTGAGCGTCGCGAATTGTTGGAGCTCATCGAGGCTGAAGGCGAAGACGGAAGCGAAGAGCGTGGCATCGACTCCCAAGAGCAGAGAGCGCAGATCTGCCTCGTCGCCGGCGTGTCCGTCAGGACGCAACACCTCGAGTGTCTTCCGTGGCTCCGCGTAGCGGCGCAGGCGCCAGAGGCCGCTGTCGCCGCTGAGCACAATGCTGCCGCCGTGACGACCACCCGCCACGGGTGGATACTGACGTTCTCGGCGCCGTCCGTCCGGAAAACCGAAGAGCATGGCGCGGAGAAAGGCGAGCAGTGTACTCTTGCCCGCCTCGTTCTCGCCCACGAAGATCGTGACACCCTCGCCCAGATCGGACATATCCACGTCGTGGAGAACGCCGAAGCCGTCGACGTGCCAGCTCTGGATCCTCATGACTCCCCGTTGAGGGTGAGGCGGTCGATGGCGAGGGCCACGGCCTCGCTGAGGATGCTGTCCACGTCCTCCTCGGGGATATCTCTCAGGACGCGCCCCACCTGACCGCGCGTGAGCTGAGCGCCGCACTCGGTGACGAAAGCGAGCAACTCCTGCGGGTTGTCCCTGAGTCGCTCGGAGAGCGCAAGGACTGCGGCCGGGAAGTCGCTGCGGTCGCGCAACGCCTGCATGTCGAGGACGGATGCAGCGCGATCGAGGACGTTCTCGACCCAGACGAAAGGCGCATGTGCCGCGAAGTGGGCGCGCAGGTCGTCCCTGAGCTGCTCCAGTGCGTCGGCATGACGAAGATCGGCGACGACGGTTCCTCGTCCCTCGAGAACAACTCGTACCACCAGACCGCGACCAGCGTGCTCGTCACGAAGCTTCTCGAGCCCATCAAGAAGGGCGCCGTGGAGTGCTGGCAGATCGCGGTATTGGCCCACGTCGAGACGCAACTCGACGAAGCGCACACGATCCAGCGCATGAAACTCCAGACCGAGGACGTCACCCTGGCTGTCTAGCTCGACGAGGTACGCGCCCTTGGCCCCTAATTCCGAAGGCTTGGGGCTGCGGCCTTGGATGTTGCCAGCGTAGACGACGCACGGGTGGCTCGCACGAAGAACCGCGCGGGCATGGATGTGTCCCAGCGCCCAGTAGTCGAGACCGGCGGCTTCGAGGTGCGCAAGCGAACAGGGTGCGGTGACCTCGTGGTCGCCGGAGCTGCCCACCGTCGCGTGCAGCAGGCCAATGTGCGCGCCTGCCGCCGCAGTCCGATGAAACCCGCTGGCGAGATTCTCGGTCACATGACGACGACTGTGGCTGATGCCGTGCACAGTCGCCGCCGCTTGTCCCTCGATCAGGAGCGGAACGGATTCCACGGAGTTGGCGGCGAAGACATGTACACGTGCCGGCCATTCGCGAATGGCCGCCCAGCCATCGAGCGGATCGTGGTTGCCGTGCACAATGAACGTCGAGACTCCGGCCGCCGAGAGACGCGACAGGCCAGCAAGAACGCGCAGTTGAGCGCGCAGGCCGCGTTCTGCACCATCGTAGATGTCGCCGGCGAGAAGCATCGCGTGCACGTTCTGGGCCAGTGCGAAATCGACCAGGTTGTCCCACGCCGCCAACGAGGCATCGCGTAGCGCTCTCGCCACATCGGGTGCCGGGCGTGAGATGCCCTCGAAGGGGGTGTCCAAGTGAAGATCGGCAGCGTGTACTAAACGTATCGCGGTCATCAAGTCTCCTACGTGACCGTATCTTAGCCCAGGCTGCGGACGGCACGGGTATGATCGCGCGATGCGTGCATCACGGCTCTCAAAGTCGCGAATCATGGCGGGGCTGCAGTGTGGTCGACGGCTATGGCTGAGTGTGTATCGCCCACGGTGCGGCGAGTTCAGTCCGGCCACGGAAGCTCTACTGCATCAAGGCGATGAGGTCGGGGCGATTGCTCGTCGGCTCTACGGACCAGGCACGATGATCGACGGCTCCGTCGGTCTCAGCCGAGCTGTGCAGTCAACCCGGATGGCGCTGGCATGGCGTGGGGACCTCACCCTCTTCGAGGCGACGTTTCGCCACAAGGATGTACTGGTGCGCGCCGACGTTCTTGAACGGCGAGACGATGCCTACCGACTCGTCGAGGTGAAGTCGGCGACAGCTGTGCGCGAGCATCATCTTCGCGATCTGGCCGTCCAGGCATGGGTCGCCGAGGGGGCCGGGGTGACGATTGCGAGACTCACGCTCGCGACCGTTGATCCGGCATTCACGTACCGCGGAGGCGAAGAGTACAGTGGCCTGCTGTGCGAGACCGATGTAACCGGCGACGTTCGCCGTCTCACGCAGGACGTTCCCGGATGGATCCGCGGCCTGCGCGAGGTGCTCAACGGACCGCTGCCGATGATCGCCCCGTCCGGCCGGTGTCGTTCCCCCTACGAGTGTCCGTACATCTCATACTGCGAGGCGCTCGCCGGACGCGTGCCGACCCAACTGCAGGCCGGAATGTCGCGTCGCCAGCTTGACCTGCAAGAGATCGCGCGTGTGTCCGTAGAACGACCCAATGCCGCCTTGAACGGAGCCTCGTCTCGGCACGCCTTCCTTGCGCTGGGATGGTTCAACTACGCAGTACCTCGGTGGGCGGGAACGCGACCATATCAACGGGTGCTCGGGCAATGGTCCTGCCGCATCTACGAAGGGTCCGGTGAGATTCGCCGTTGCGACTTCATCGATCTCACGGACGACGCTCCACCGCGCCGCGCGGCGCTGTCTCTCTTGAGAGCGCTGGTCGACGTCGATGTCGTCATCGTGGATGGAAGTGATGATGCGCAATGCCTGCGCAACATGGCATCTTTGCTGCCCGATCATGTCACCGAGGTCGATCGCCTCCTGCAAGGCGTCATCGTCGCGCGTCCCGACGTCGTTGCGGAAGCGTCGACTGTGCATATCCTCGCCGCGGCCCGTGACGAGGTTCGTCGCGCCGGCACCACCGGGGAGCGTGTGCTCGAACTCCATAGTGAGCTGGCTGCGGCCTGCGCACTTCGTAGTCTCGCGCTGGCTCGTCTTGCTCATGAGGGATCGGGCGCATAGACTTCGCCCATTAGCACCATCGAGACCATCGCGGCTTGGTCGTTTGCTGCCGCAACGGTATGCCCGTCGGGCACGCGCTGGTTGTGATAGATTGCAAACGTACGTCGCCCGCCCAGGGCGCAACACTGGGCAAAGGAGGCCGGGCAAGAGACAGTAAGCGAGACCAGTTCGCGAGTGCCTGCTTTAACCAAGAACGGAAGGAGACGCACTTATGGGTGACTTGATTTCTCGTTACATGTGTTGCGGTATTCAGTACAGCCCGGTTGAGCTGCACGTCGGCCCCGAGGCCACCGCGCGCAACCTCAAGCGGATGAAGGACTACTTCGACTTCACGTACGAGCAGTACAGCTACATCGCTGATGCGTCCTGCACCGACTACGCGAAGCAGATCAAGGTCATCGCCTATCCTGAGTACGCCGCCAACGGTTATCCGGCCGGCTCGATGGAAGAGGCTCTGCGTGCCTCCGAGGAGATCCCCGGTCCGATCACCGAGGAAATCGGCAAGTGGTGCAAGGAGTACGACGTCTACGTCATGTACGGCATGGGCTCCACGGTGCCGGAGTTCCCGAAGACCTCCTTCGACACCGCCATCATCCAGGATGACAAGGGCGAGGTCGTCCTTCGTTACCACAAGTGCAACCCGTGGATCCCGGATGAGTACTGGCCGAGCCCGTACGACCTGATCGACATCGGTTGGGACCTCAACAAGTATCCCTATTACCCCGTCGCCAAGACGAGCATCGGTAACTGGGGCTCCATGATCTGCAACGACGGTATGACCCCTGAGGGTGGCCGTCAGCTCGCCTTCAACGGCGCCGAGTGTATCTATCACCCCGAGCTCCTCATGGACCCGTGGGTCATCCCGCCGCTCGAGTACTATGAGCTGCAGAACCGTTGGTGCAGCGTCACCAACATGTGCTACACCCTCGCTCCGCACTCCGGCTGGTCCCCGATCCAGATGCCGCCGTACGGCATGCAGGGCGGCTCGCTGATCAGCGACTTCGAGGGTCGTCTCCTCTGCCGCTGCCCGCTGGCCGGCGTCGAGAGCACGATGCAGACCACGATCGACATCGAGGCTGTGCGCCACTACCGTCAGTCGATGCCGACCCACAACGGTCTCAACAGCTTCAAGGGTGGTCTCTTCGACTACTTCAAGCGCGACATCACCTACCCGCGTCATCCTCAGATCGCCGAGGATCCCGAGTGGGATATGTACAAGTCCCGCGCCGTCATGCGCGAGGCCATGGATCGCTTCTGGGGCGACTACTACAAGGACTGCGTCCGCTAAGAAGTCGCTCTCTCGCTGCGTAAGCAGCAGGCAAGCGTTTGCTTGCGACGAAGCCCCCGTTCGCATATCGCGAACGGGGGCTTCGTCGTCCTAGTTCTTCGGAAGGGATGCGCCCAACGCGGAGCGTCGGCTGCAGCAATCAGTAGGCGGCAGGATTGTCGAGCGCGGGAACCGCACGAGGATCGCTAAGTCTGAGACGCTTCACGAGTCTCACTGTGGTCCCGTCGGCGGTCTCGTTGAGGTCTACCTCGTCCATGAGCCCGTGCATGAGAGTGAGGCCAAGACTCTCGGCCGGATCGGCCTCGTCGCCACGCCCATCGCCAGAACGCGCGTCGGTCGAAATGGCATCGCGATCACTGACTCGGACGTAGACATCGTGGCCGACGATGCTCAACGTGACGACCACAGAGCTGCCGTTGGAGGAATGTCGCAGCGCGCTGTTCAGGGCCTCGACGGCGGCGAGTTCGATCTCGGCGGCGGACGAGCGCGCGACTGGATTGGTCTCGAGAATTGATGCGAGCCACTGTCGAAGATCCGCGATCGCTGTGGGTCCGAGCGCCAGCGTGAGAGTGTAGAGGTCCATCGGCTCCTTCAATCGGCAGACAGAGGGCGCACTTGAGGATCGCAGTGGGACTGTTCCCATACGTCGCTCCTTTGAAGCCCAGTCCAGGAGATCACGGCAGAGAGTCCTCGCCGTCACCGACAATCGCGGTTACTGTTGGATTCATCTGGGTAGGGTGCTGCGCGAGCCTTGGCGGCACAGATGTGATTCGACGTGGTTGTGGGGTGTCATGCGGGGAAAGCCGTTGCGAGTGAACCTTGACAGGCCTGATGGGGTCGTCGTGATCGGTCTTGCAGGAGAAGTCGACGTCTTCACCGCTGGGGAGTTTCGCGACGTCTTGCTTCGGGCGATTGATACCGGCGCACAGCGAGTCGTGGTGGATGCCGGCAGCGTTACGTTCATGGACTCCACCGGGCTGGGAGTATTCATCTGCGGGGAGAAGCGCCTTCGACTGCGTGGGGGCCGGCTTGTGATCGCGTGCCACGAGCCCCGCATTGAGCGTCTCTTTCGCATCACCGGCCTGGATGGGATTCTGTCCTTGCGAGGCACTCGCGAGGAAGCGCTCCAGCTCGCTGCGCAGTAGAGCCCAGACGCAGGCACGATCCCCATGCCTGAGACACCACGGGCCCGTCCGCGGGTCTCAGCAGATCTCAGGTAGTAGGCGGCGCAGATGATGCTCCACGATCGCCGGCAACTCGTCCGTCGTGGCCGCGACGACAGGCGCAGGGGGGATGCTGTTCAGGAAGATACGCCCGTAGGCTTGGTGGCTGAGCCGAGGATCGAGAACGACGACAACGCCGCGGTCGGACTCGCTGCGGATGAGGCGCCCGAATCCCTGACGAAACCTCAGCACGGCTTCGGGAAGGTAGAACTTCTCGAACCAGTTCTCGCCGTTCATCTTACAAAGCGCGCGGCGGGCCTCGAAGAGCGGATCCTGGCGCGGAAACGGTAATCTGGCGATCACGAGGCAGACAAGGGTCTCGCCGGGGAAGTCCTGACCGGTCCAGAGCGAATCGACACCCATCAGGAGTGTCGCCGGGTCCGTGCGGAACTCGGCCGCGAGCGACGCTGCGCTGCCGTCCACCCCTTGAGCCAGAACCAGGATCTGCTCGCTCGCGAGCTGCTCGCTGATCGTATTGGCGACGCGCCGCATCTCATCCGTGTTGGTGAAGAGCGCAAGGGTCCTGCCCCCGACGAGTCGCCCGAGATCCGCTATTTGACTCGCGAGCCGAGCATGCGCCTCCGTCGAGCCAGAACTGTGGGGGCTTCCGGCTTCCATGACGAGAACAGCCTGATCAGGGTAGCTGAAGGGCGATGGAAAGACCTGTGCGTCGACGTCCAGGTCGCGATCGAGGCCGACGGTCTCGCGGTAGTAGGCAAACGAGTCTTCCACCGTGAGGGTAGCACTCGTAAGGACGACGCTGCGCATGCGGTCCCAGAGAGAGGCACGCATGTGGGTGGCGACCGATAGCGGCGCTCGAGCTATCGTCCAGGCAGCGTCCATGCCGGCTCCACCCCGAGCGCGCTTCTGTGCGAAATATGGAAGCTCGGCCCAGGTAACCTGGTCGCGCTCGCCGGGGAGAGTCACACCGACCAGCAGCGCAGAGAACTGGTGGACTTCCTCGGCGACGGCAGTGAGCGCGACCGCGAGCGGGGTCGTCTCCGGCAGCGCATCGACGGCAGCGTCGAAGGAGTTGCCCAGATGTTCCAGACGGCGCGAGAGGGCGTCGGCAGCGTCGGCGAAGGCATTCCACGCCGGAGCCTCCATGAGCGAACGGCCGAGCGTCACAGTCACGTTGTATGAACCGGATGTGGTCGTCTTGGGCCGGCCGTGACCCACTGTGGCAGAGCCGGACGCAGAGGATTCACGGTCGTCGGAGTGAGCCAAGACGGCCAACGCGTCGCCGACACCTCTTGCCAGCCCCGGGAGATCGTCTGCGGCGCTCGCGCTGTCCTCGAGTGCTGTGCTGAGCGCAACGCCGGCCTCCGGGTTCTCCCGCGCTGCGGCGCGGAGGCGGTTGCGGAGCGAGCTTCTTCCTGGGGCGCGGAGATCGCGCACGAGGCGAGCGACGGCGGCGGCCTCCAGGCGTCGACTGAAAGCCTCGGTCGCCGCTTGACCAAGAAGGTGCGCCTCGTCGATCACCACGTCGGCGAAGGCCGGTAGCGATTCCTGCCCGACGAGAAGCAGCGCGTGGTTGACGCACACCACGTGGGATGCCTCCGCTGCACTGCGAGCTCGTCGCCAAGGACACACTCGTCGCAGGGAACAGAAGCGACCGAGGCATGCGGCTCTCGTTGAGCGCATCTCGTGCGCGAGCCGGGACAGCGAGTCGAGCGTCTCGAGCGCCCTGTACGGCAGCGCGCCGAGATCGACTTGGATGCGACGCGAGCGACCGGCCAGGAAGGCGAGCGCGAGAGCGCGGCCCTCGTCGACGGCCAGTTCTGCGGGCGCCGCCAGCGCTTCCTGCAGGCGTCGTTCGCAAAGGTAGTTCTCGCGGCCCATCAAGACGCTCCATCGCCAATCTGGCGGAAGCCCCACCTCCACAAGAGGCAGCTCTCCGGCCGCAAGTTGGTGCTGGAGGGCCTTGGTTTGGGTGCTGATGACAACGCGGCGCCCGGAGGCGGCGCTCCAATAGGCGGCAGGGAGCAGATAGGCGAGGCTCTTGCCGCTGCCGGTACCGGCCTCGTAGAGTCCGACCCCGCCGCGGGCGAAGACGGCGGCGGAGGCTTGGGCCAGGGCTACCTGTGATTCCCGGCGGCGAAAACCCGGGGCGCGGGCGGCGATGGCCGGCTGCGATGTGTCTCCGGCGCCGAGCTGAGACTGCCAGTCGGTGAAGTCCACGTCGAGAGCGGCAAGCGCAGTGGGGCTGCTCTCGGGCGACGCACAACTTGGGGGCGCAGTGATGGCGGCCGACGGCGAACACTGCGGCACTAGGCGGTCCAGCGTTTGCAGGGGAGCCCAAGCGGCAGACACGAGAAGGGAGCGTATGTCGGCGTCCAGGTCGCGAGCCCGGGCTGCGAGCAGGCGCAGCAAGTCGGCCGCGGTTTCAGCATCCGGAAGCGCACGATGGGCACGACGTTCCCAGCCGAACTCTAGGGCCAACTTCGACAGCGCATAGCTGTCGACTTCCGGGAGGAGAAGTACGGCCGCCTCGAGCGTGTCGAGCCAGGGGCCGCGGAGCGGATCGATACCGGTGCGCGCCGCACACGCGTCGAGGTGCTGGCGATCGAAGCTAACGTTGTGACCGACGAGGAGAGCATCGCCCGCGAACTCGATCAAAGCCAGCAACGCGTCGGCCTCCGGCGGCGCGCCGACGAAATCCGCATCGTCGAGACCAACGAGGCGGCAGGTGGCGAGCCGCAACGGAGCCGCCGCCGCGACCAACGTGGAGAACCTCTTGACCACGGCGAGGTCGTGGTCAAGGCGAACAGCGCCGACCTCGATGATGCGCTCATCCCTGGGATCGAGACCAGTTGTCTCGAGGTCGAGGACGACGATCGATGTCGGCGCCGCGATAATGTCAGAAGTGTTTACCCGTTGCCGTGTGGGCAACGTCTAGAGTTCGAGAGCGCTCTGGAGGTCGCGCGCGTGCTCTTCCTCAACGATGAGGATGTCTTCGAGCGCGCGGCGGAGACCATATTCTTGCAGCATCTCGGCTTGGGCGATGCGCTCCTTGTAGCGACTGATTGCATCCAGTTCGCCGGCCAAGTCCTGCTCGAGCATCACGCGAGAGTCCGGCGAAATGTGAATGTCGGCGACGTCTACCGCCGGGATTCCCCCAAGGAATGCGATCTGCTCAGACAATGAAATGGCGTGCGCGTGCTCTTCGTTGGAGTGAATCGCAAGCTCTGCCGAGATCGAATCGTACTGGGGTCCCGTGATCACGGCCGCGTGCTGCACATACTGCACGAGAGCGGAGTACTCCTTGGCCAGATCCTTGTTCAATTCCGCGATGAGCTCCTCGCGGGTGAGCTTGCGTGGCGCGCCGACGACGATGTCCGCGGCTGTCGCAGGTGCCTTCTTGGCAGGTGTCTTGGCCATGCTCTCTCCTCTCGCTCGCACGTGCCACACAGGCACGCTTGCCCGGGTCTGGGTGTACGACGTGTAGCCTACTCTGGCACGCCCGCCGGCGCATGAGCAACGTTGACGCTCATCATGCTCATGCGTCCGAGAGCGGGGAGGGGGGCGGAGCAACGCCGGTGCATCCATTTCTGTCGCCACCAACAGAGGAGAAGCGGAGTGTTGCGTTGTCGGAAGAAGACCGGGGAGTGCTTGACTTTCGGTCTGCCACGGCTGCAACGGTGGCTCCTCACAGACGAATGAGGACGGGTGGAGAGAAGTCTAGCGATATGCGAGATCGGCGAGGCGATCGGCCACCGCGACGATGCGCTCACGCACCCTGAGACAGTCGAGCCAGCGTTGCGGGATGCCGCGCTCGCCGTACACGCTGCCCGCGAGAGCGCCGGTGACCGCCCCCACGGTGTCGGCGTCGTTGCCAAGATTCACCGCACGCACGAGGGCTTCCTCGAAACTGTCGGTGCCGACCACCGCCCAGACTGCGGCGCACAGAGTGTCAAGGACGAACGCGGAGCTCTGGATCTCCTCCGGCTCCGCCTCCATTGCCTCCTGCAGCGCTGCGCTGACGCGCTTGTCTTCGTCGAACATGGCATCGGCGATAGCCGGTAACTGCGCGCCCAAAGCGTCGTGGTAGGCGGCGACAATGAGATCGTTGAACGCCACACAGGCAGACCCTGCGAGGCGATCGAAGTGGGTGAGGGTCGACTCGCGCTGCGAGACGGCGTGACGAGTCTCGGAATCGTCCATGTAGCACATCGCTAGAGGCGCGCAGCGCATGAGGCTGCCGTTGCCCGCCATCGGGCCGCCGAGAATCTCGTGTGCGCGCCGCGAAGCGAGGTCCCAGGGAGTACCACTGCGATAGCTGAGCAGCGCGGTGCGCACGGCCAGGCTCATGTCCTGTGGAACGCTCTCGAACCAGGCGAGGTAGCGATCCATTACGTCCTCGGCGTCGAAGCCCCCGATGATTGCCAGGCTCTCGGCGAGGCAGAGCATCATGTCCGTGGCGTCCGTGGTCTCCCCGACCTCGAGACTGTGGCAGCCACCGCCGAGCATCTCGGTGATAACGCCGTATCGCTCGATGATCTGATCGACGGTGAGGAAGTCGGCAGGTGCTCCAAGGGCCTCGCCGACCGCGACGCCGAGGAGCGTGCCGCGGAAGCGATCGCGCAATGCGTCGCTCGTGAGCCCGGCCGGCATCATGCCCTCCTACGCGGACGGCGGAGACGGCTTGCCGTATGGGTGAAGCACAGCACAATGGCCCCCGATCGCTGCTGGGCAGTACGACCGTGCGAAGCACGTATGATATCCACCCGCGCGGAGTACTGCACTCTGCGCTCGCGACTACTCGAGCGGGAGAGTAAGCGTCTGGGGCTCGCGCGGCTCCGAGCCGCCGAGCATCTGCCTCATGCGAGCGGCGTTGCGCATTCCCCAGTCCTCGTAGTTGTTGTTGAAGAGAACGTGAACCGTGCGTGCCTGGGTGGCAAGCTCCTGCACGCGCGGGACCCATTCGTGAAGCTCTTCGTCAGAGTAGAGGTACTTGAAGCGCTCCGAGGCAGCCTGCGTCTTGGCGTTCCACATCCTGAGATTGCGCCCATGGAATCTCACCATGGCGAGCTCGGCCGTCGCAGCGACAGTCGGCGGAGTGCTCGCGTCGGACACTTGCGGCTCATCCACGCAGACGTACGCGAGGCCGGCCCTCTCGAGGAGGTTGAGTGTGCGCGTGGCGGAATCCGGCTCCATCCAGCCTCCGCCGCGGAATTCGATCGCTAGCTTCCATCCTGGTAGGCGCCCGGGAAGTCCGCTCACGTAGGCAGCATTGGCACGCGAACGCACGAACCACGGAGGGAACTGGAAGAGCACGGCTCCGAGCTTTCCGGCCGCGGCCAGAGGCGCCAGCGCCGTCCGATGCGTCTCCCAGAGCAATTCCAGGAGCTCGTCGGGCAGTGCATCGGCATACACGCGGCGCTGCGAGGCAGCCCACGCCGGCAGGAGCCCGCGAAGCGCCGTCGGCAGGAGGTTGACCTCTGCCGGGTGTTTCGTCAACAGCGCATGAGCCTTGACGTCGAAGACGAAGCTCGGTGGGGTGCGCGCCACCCAAAGCACGCTATTGCGCTCGGTTGGCGGCGCGTAGTACGTGGAGTCGACTTCCACCAACGGGAACCGGGTGGCGTAATAGCGCAGGCGACCTTCGGCAGTGCACGTGCCGGGCGGATAGAAGCCGCCGCAGGCAACCAGGCTGGGATCGGTCCAGGAGCAGCTGCCGACCAGAATCGCGCTCACGTGCTGTCTCTCAGTGCGGAGGTTGTTCGCGGCACACGGTTGTCATTGGCCCAGCATACCGGCGATTCCGCCTTCGAGCATGGTCAAGCGCACGACTATCGCTCAGGGCAATGAACTAGGTGATCACGGCCGATTGGCGGACCCAAGAGGAACACCCCAGGATCGGAAGTCAGGCCTCTGGAATCGTGCCCGCATGTGAGCGATGCGGTGCAGTGTCCCCGAATGGGGGAGACGCGGGCTCATCCTCCGGGATCGGCCGTTCGAGTTGGTCGGCGCATCGGTGTGCGCGAACACCCCGAGCGCACCACACACCGTCGCAAGTGCGGCGATGGGGCCGCGTTGAACTTCCGCCGCAGGTTGCCTATACTCTCACTCCCGTGTCGGAATGGCGGAATTGGTAGACGCGCAAGGTTGAGGGCCTTGTGAGGGAATACCTCATGGGGGTTCAAGTCCCCCTTCCGACACCACTCTCCTCTATCTCATCGCCGTTCAGGTGATCACGGTGGCTGTCGGCCGAGCGGCGGTGGCGGCTCGGCAGTAGAATCGGATCATGGCTTCTGCCGAACTCGAAAACCGGTTGTTCCTCCTCGACGGAAGCAGCCTGGCCTACCGCGCATTCTTCGCTCTTCCGGAGGGGATTGCCACGCGCGAGGGCTTTCCGACCAATGCGCTCTACGGCCTCAGTCAGATGCTGCTGAAGATCGTTGCGGAGTACAGGCCGGCGCGCATTGTCGTGGCCTGGGATGCGCGCGAGAAGACCTTTCGACATGAGGCTTTCGAGGCCTACAAGGCGCACCGACCGAGCATGCCGGAGACGCTTGCTCGCCAGTGGGGCCTACTTCCCGAACTCATGGAGGCATTCGGCGCCACAAACCTCGTACAGCCCGGCTACGAGGCCGACGATCTGCTTGCCACTCTGGCGCAGGAGGCGCGTCGCCAAGGCGTCCGCTCGATCATCGTGACCGGCGACCGCGATGCGCTGCAGGCGGTCAACGACGACATCTGGGTGATGAGCACAGGTCGCGGCGTCACCGACGTGAAGATCTACGATCCCGCCGCGGTCGTCGCTCGCTACGGCATCACGCCAGATCGTGTCCCCGATTTCATCGGTCTAAAGGGTGACAGCAGCGACAACATCCCCGGCGTCCCGGGCATCGGTGAGAAGACGGCGGCTGCGCTGCTTCAGCAATTCGGCAGCATCGACGAGCTCTACCGCCGGCTCGACGAGGTCAAGAGCGAGAAACGTCGCGCCCTCCTGCGCGAGCATGAAGCCACGGCACGCCTCTCCCTGCATCTTGCGACGATGGTCTGCGATGTACCCCTCGCGGTGGACGTGGTCGAACTCGTGCGGCACGACGACTACCGCATCCCGATTGAGACGGTGGATGCATTCTTTGCGAAGTACGAGTTCGAGAGCCTGCGCCGTCGCCTGCACGACGTTGCGCCACCGGCCGCCGGCCCCGCATTGGCGGACGCCATGAGGACCCGTCTCGTTCGCGAGTCGGGTCTGGGGGCCCTCGCGGCCACACTCGAGAAGGATGAGGCGGCGTTAGCGCTCGCCCCGACCGGCGACGGGCGATACACGGTGGCGGTCCACGCCGGCCAAGTCGTACAGGCGTGCGTGTGCGCCGCAGAACAGCTGGACGGGCTTTGGCGCCTGGCCGGCCATGCCGTGGTGCACGACGCCAAAGCCCAACCCGGCTTCACGTGCGCGCCCAGTGGGCCCGCCTTCGACACCGCCGTCGCCGCCTACCTGCTCACTCCCGAGAGATCGGAGGCGCAGCGCTCGTTCTGGACGCTCTGTGGCTGCGAGGAGACGGAGGCGGTGGCGGCGGCCGGCCTTGACGCCGACGACACGGAGGCGCTCGAGGTGCCCTCCCGTGCCGTGCTGACGGCCCGCCTTGCCGCCGCCCAGCGCCCACAGCTGCTCGACTTGGGGCTCGAGAAGCTTTTCCGCGAGGTTGAGCTTCCGCTCGTGCGAGTCCTCGCCCAGATGGAGGCGGCCGGCATCCGGCTCGATCCTTATCGCTTGGGCGAGATCACCGCTCGTCTTCGCGATCGCATCGACGAGCTCCGCGACGAGATCTACCGCCTCGCCGGCGGGGAGTTCACCATAGGCTCACCGCAGCAGGTGGCAGAGGTTCTCTTCGGTCGGCTCGGCCTCGAGCCGGGCAAGAAAGGAAAGACGGGTTTCTCGACCGACGCGCAGGTTCTTCGTGGCCTTCGTGATCGCCACCCGCTGGTGCCCGCAGTCGAGGAGTGGCGTGAGCTCACGAAGCTCCTCAATACGTACCTCGAGCCATTGCCGGAGCGCCTTGATCCCGCCACTGGCCGGCTCCACACGACGTTCAACCAGCTCGTCGCCGCTACGGGACGCCTGTCGAGCTCGAATCCCAACCTGCAGAACATCCCGGTACGGACCGATCTCGGCGCCGAGATCCGTTCCTGCTTCGTCGCCGACGAGGGGTGGCGTCTGATCGTCGCCGACTACTCCCAGATCGAGCTCCGTCTCATGGCCGAGCTGTCGCAGGAGCCCGCGCTTCTGAACGCCTACCGGCACGGCGAAGACGTGCATCGTGTGACGGCGGCGGCCGTTGCCGGCATCCCTGTCGATCAGGTCAGTAAGCCACAACGGGAGCGAGCGAAGGCCACCAACTTCGGCATCATGTACGGACTCTCGGCGTACGGCCTCTCGCAGCAGGTGGACATCTCCGTCGAAGAAGCCAAGGCGTTCATCGATGCGTACTTCGCAAAGTACCCGCGTGTGGATGCATTCCGCCGTGAGGTGATCGCGGCCGCCACCCGGGACGGATACGTGACGACGCTCTTCGGGCGCCGCCGCTCGGTGCCGGAGCTGCGCTCACGGAGCTTCAACACGCGCTCCCTGGGCGAACGGCTGGCGGTCAACACGGTGCTGCAGGGAAGCGCTGCGGACATCATCAAAGTAGCGATGATCACCGTCAGCGCCGAGCTTGAACGGCGGCGGCTGAGGTCGCGGCTTGTTCTGCAAGTCCACGACGAGCTTGTTGTGGAGACGCCGTTGGAGGAGATCGACGCCTGTCTGCGCTTGCTGCCGGAGGCCATGTGTGGCGCCTACTCGATGGAGCCACCGCTCCAGATCGACATCGGGGTCGGTGAGAACTGGTTGACCGCGAAAGCCTAGCCTCGCGTCGGCCACATGCTATAATTCCATAGTTTAGGCGAGGCTCGCCACGGTCCGCGAGCCCAACCTCCTGACACCGACGGACCGCATAATGAGCGGGAGGCTCACACTTACCTATGGCTGACAAAACCATCGACACGCAGCTCGCAGCCGCCAACGATCCCCGCATCGTCGCGGGCAGCGAGGGCTACCTCATCGAGGTGGACGGCGAGATCGTCCCCAACTACGACCTCACCATCAACGTGTTCTCCGAGGGCGACATCGTCACCGGGAACGTGGTGCGCATCGACAAGGACGAGATTCTCGTCGACATCGGCTACAAGTCCGAGGGCGTCATCCCCGTCAACGAGCTGAGCATCCGCAAGAACGTCAACACCTCGGACGAGGTGCAACTTGGCGAGGAGATCGACGCGCTCGTGATGACCAAGGAGGATGCGGACGGCCGTCTCATCCTCAGCAAGAAGCGGGCCCGTTTCGAGAAGGCCTGGAAGCGCATCGAGGCCGCCTTCGAGAGCGGTGAGCCGGTAACCGGCAACGTCATCGAGGTGGTCAAAGGCGGTCTCATCCTCGATCTCGGCGTTCGTGGCTTCCTCCCGGCGTCGCTGGTCGACATCCGCCGCGTGCAGGATCTTCAGGAGTACGTGAGCCAGGAGATCAACTGCCGGGTCATCGAGATGAATCGCAACCGCAACAACGTTGTGTTGTCACGCCGCGCAGTGCTCGAGGAAGAGCGCAAGGAAGTTCGTCAGCAGATCATCGACGATCTTCACGTCGGCGACGTCGTCGAGGGAACCATCAGCAACATCGTCGACTTCGGCGCTTTCGTGGATCTCGACGGCATCGACGGTCTCATCCATATCAGCGAGCTCTCCTGGACGCACATCAACCATCCCTCCGAGGTGCTGCAGGTCAATCAGAAGGTCAAGGTCAAGGTCCTCGACATCGATCGCGACCGCCAGCGCATCAGCCTGGGCCTCAAGCAGACCCAGGAAGACCCGTGGCAGAAGATCGTCGCTCAGCACCAGGTGGGCGACGTCGTCGAGGGCAGAGTCACGAAGATCGTCGCTTTCGGCGCGTTCGTCGAGATTTATGCCGGCATCGAGGGGCTGGTTCATATCAGCGAATTGGCCAACCGCCACGTGGAGCGCCCGGACGAGGTCGTCTCCGTCGGGCAGACGGTCCAGGTCAAGATCATCGAGGTCGACTCACAGCGTCGCCGTCTCAGTCTCAGCATCAAGCGTGTCGACGGCGACGGCGTCAAGCCGCTGCGTCCGGTTGATGAAGCGGATGCGGCATCTGCCGCTGACGAGAGCGTAGACGCGGCGACCGACGAAGAGGTTCAAGAGGCGCCGGCGACTGAGGCGGACGGTGAAGCCACTGGCGAAGAGCCCGTGCTGGGCTTGAGCGACGATGTCTTCCCGACGAGCACGGAGGCGGCTGAACCAGCAGCAGCGGCCGACCAGTCCGCGGAAGCCTGATCGAGTTGTCGAAAAGGCAGCCGCGGCGGATATCCGTCGCGGCTGCCTTTTGCGTTGCAGGGTGAGAACAGTGCATTCACAACGGCATGCAATTCCTCGGCTCGGACTCACAGGCGGCATTGGCGCCGGTAAGTCGACGGCGCTCGCTTACCTGTGCGAGCTAGGCGCCGCGGTAATCTCCAGCGACGACATCGTTCGCGGTCTCTATGAACAAGACGAGATCGTCGCCGCCGTGCGCGCCCACTTCGGCGACGACGTCGTCGACGAGGAGCGCGTCAATCGATCTGCATTGGCGCGTGTGGTCTTTGCGGACCAACACCAACTCGAGTGGCTCGAGCGTCTTCTGCATCCGCATGTGCGCGCTTCCATCGAGACATGGGCGCGCGCGAAGGAGTCTGATCGCAACCCATCCGCTCTGCTCGTCGCCGAGGTTCCGCTCCTGTTCGAGGCGGGTCTCGCTGACGACTTCGACTTCACCATGGTAATCACAGCGCCCGTCGATACGCGTCGACGACGCTTGCTCGCCAAGTTCACGGTCGACGACCTCGACCTGCGGCTCTCCCGACAGATGCCTGAGGAGGAGAAGGCGACTCGTGCCGACTTCCTCTACCTTAATGTCGGTTCACGGCGCGAGCTGCGTGAGGCCCTTGGAGAGGCCGTGGCCCAGATCCTGTCACGGCACGCAGGCGCGAGCATCGAGGCATCCTTATGAAACTCGTGATCCGCCTTGCGCTGGTGGCGATTGTGCTTGCTGCCCTCGCTGGCGTTGTCAGCGGCATCGTCGCGCCGGAAACCTTCGCGCCGCTGACGCCCGCGTGGGTGGCCCGCACGGTGTATCCGCTCGAGCACGAAAACACGATTCGTGCCGCCGCCGCCAAGAACCATGTTGACCCGGCGTTGGTGGCGGCGATGATCTTCGTCGAGAGCGGATTCGACGAGGACGCTCGCTCGTCACAAGGAGCGGTTGGTCTCATGCAGGTACTGCCGGACACGGCCAAGCAAATCGCTCATGAGACGGGCGGCAGCGACTTCGAGGTCGCCGATCTTCAAGACCCCAATGTCAACGTCCGCTACGGCACGTACTACCTCCGTCGCACGCTCGACCAGTTCGACGGCGACACTGTGTCCGCGGTGGCGGCCTACAATGCCGGCGAGGGGGTCGTGCAAACATGGGCCGCGGCGGCTGCGGCCCAAGGTCGCTCGTTGCGCACAACGGATATCGCGTACCCCGAAACACGGGCCTATGTCGACGATGTGCTGCAGGCCCGCAAGATCTACCGCGAGACCTACGCCAGAGAACTCCTCGGCGCGGACTAGCGCCTGCAGCGGGCCTTGCGGGGAGGACCGCAAGGAAGTTGCGAACATGTGTTCGTATTGCTAGAGTTGCGCCATGACCGAGTTCACGATCCGCTCTGAGTACGGGCTCACGGGCGACCAGCCGGAGGCGGTGCAATCACTGGCTGCCGGGGTGCAGCGCGGCGATCGCCACCAGACGCTCCTGGGCGCCACCGGGTCTGGCAAGACGTTCACGATGGCGAACGTCATCGAGCGCGTTCAGAAGCCGGCACTTGTCATCGCCCACAACAAGACTCTCGCCGCGCAGCTCTGCAATGAGTTTCGCGAGTTTCTCCCCGAGAACGCCGTCGAGTACTTCGTGAGCTACTACGATTACTACCAGCCCGAGGCGTACGTGCCGGCGCAGGATCTTTACATCGAGAAGGATTCGTCGATCAACGATGAGATCGACAGACTCCGGCATTCGGCGACGACGTCGCTCTTCTTGCGCCGCGACGTCGTCATCGTCGCCAGCGTAAGCTGCATCTACGGTCTGGGTTCCCCCGAGGACTATCTCGACAAGATGGTTCTTGTGCAGGTGGGGGAGGCTGTCGACCGCGACGAGATGCTGCGCAAGCTAGTAGATATTCAGTACGCGCGCAATGACTTCGAGCCTGGTCGCGGCAAGTTCCGTGTGCGAGGAGATTCGGTCGAGGTATGGCCCGCCGCGCAAGACACCGCCATTCGCGTACAGTTCTGGGGCGATGAAGTCGAGCAGATCGTCAGCTACGACCCCGTCGGCGGGGAGGTCATCGACAAGCCGCTCCACGTGGCGATCTACCCCGCAAGTCACTTCGTCACCAACAGCCCAGCGGTCGAGCGGGCTCTCATCGAGATCAAGCGCGAGATGGCGGAGCGTTGCGCGTGGTTCGAGGACAACGGCAAGCCGCTCGAGGCGCACCGCCTGCGCCAGCGCACACTCTACGACATGGAGATGCTGCGCGAGATGGGGTTCTGCAACGGCATCGAGAACTACTCGCGCGTGCTTCTCGGGAAGGAGCCGGGAGCCACACCCAACTGCCTCCTCGACTACTTCCCCGACGACTTCATCTGCTTCCTCGATGAATCACACATGACACTGCCGCAGATCCAAGGGATGTATGAAGGCGACCGCTCGCGCAAGCAGACACTCGTCGACTATGGATTCCGCCTGCCTAGCGCGCTCGACAACCGGCCGTTGCGAATCGATGAGTTCCTCGCCAAGGTCCCGCAGATCGTCTTCGTCAGCGCTACACCCGGCAAGTTTGAGCTCGCCAACAGCCTGAACATCGCCGAGCAGATCATCCGGCCGACGGGCCTGGTTGATCCACAGGTCGAGGTGAGACCCACCGAGGGTCAAATCGACGATCTCATGAACGAAATCCGCACGCGCGTCGAGCGCGAACAGCGCACGCTCGTGACGACGCTAACCAAACGCATGGCGGAGGACCTCACCGACTATCTCATCGAGAACGGTTTCAAGGTGCGCTACCTTCACAGCGAGGTCGATACCCTCGAGCGTATCGAGATCGTGCGCGCGTTGAGACTGGGTGAGTTCGACGTCCTCGTCGGGATCAACCTCCTGCGGGAGGGCCTCGACCTGCCCGAGGTCACGCTGGTCGCGATCCTCGATGCCGACAAGGAAGGCTTCCTCCGCGGGCAGACGGCCCTCATCCAGACCATCGGGCGCGCCGCGCGTCACGTCGAAGGCAGAGTGATCATGTACGCCGATCGCATGACCGCGGCGATGCAGGCGGCGATCGACGAAACCGAACGGCGGCGTGCCCGTCAGATTGACTACAATCAGACACACGGGATCGAGCCGCGCAGCATCGTCAAGTCCGTGAGCGACATCGCGCAGATGATGAGCGACGCGGCGGCTGTACCCACCAAGGGCCGCCGCGCAGCTCAAGCGGTCGCGAAGAAGATGGCCATGCCGAAGGCGGATCTCGAGAAGCTCGTGGCCAGTCTCGAAGCGGAGATGTTCGAGGCTGCCGACCAGCTCAAGTTCGAATACGCTGCGAAGCTCCGGGATGAGATCAAAGAGCTTGGCAAGGAACTCGCGCGCCGCGAGGAGGCCCGTGGCTGACGCGGCGCACATCCAGGAACTAGACGATCTGGCGCGAAGCCTCGGCGCCAAGCACGCGGCTCCTCTCGCCACGGCACTCGTCGTGGTTGACGAACGTGTGTGCCTCAAGTGCCGTGTCCCGCTCTGTCCCAATTACGGGTTCAACCTCGGCTGCCCGCCGTTCGTGCCCTCGCCTGAAGAGACCCGGGCGACGCTGGCTCTCTACACCACCGGCGTTCTCGTGCAGCAAGAGATCCCCGTCTATCCCGCGGTAGAGTACTCGCGCTCCCATCGGCCCCAGGTCCGCGAGAGTCAGATCGTCTTCGCAGATCTGATGACGGCGCTCGAGCGTCGAGCGTTTCGCCTCGGCTACCGCTTCGCCGCTGCCTACGGTGGCGGCGAGTGCCCACTCTGCGAGACGTGTGTCGGTCAGACATCCGGACAGGCGTGCCGGCGCCCCTACGAAGCACGCCCGTCGATGGAGGCGGTGGGCATCGACGTCGTTGCCACCGCCGCCAATGCCGGACTCGCTGTCTCCTTTCCGGTCGTAACTCGCGCCGTCTGGACCGGCCTCCTTCTGCTCGACTGAGCTCGCGCCGCAGCAATATGACACACTGAACCCATGACTCACGACATCGTCATCTCCGGCGCGCGAGAGCACAACCTCAAGGACATCTCACTCCGTCTGCCACGCGACCGTTTCATCGTCATCACCGGTCTCTCCGGATCGGGCAAGAGTTCACTTGCCTTCGACACGATCTACGCTGAAGGACAGCGGCGGTACGTTGAGTCGCTCTCGGCCTACGCGCGGCAGTTCTTGGGCCAGATGGATAAGCCGGACGTGGACAGCATCGAGGGCCTCAGTCCGGCCATCTCCATCGATCAGAAGACAACGTCGCGCAACCCGAGGTCCACCGTCGGCACCGTGACCGAGATCTACGATTACCTGCGTCTGCTCTACGCCCGCGTCGGCCATCCCCACTGCCCACAGTGCGGGCGACCCATCTCAGGGCAGTCTATACAGCAGATTGTCGATCGCGTCCTTGAGTTGCCCATGGGGACGCGTTTCAGCGTCATGGCGCCAGTGGTGCGCGGACGTAAGGGCGAGTACGCGAAACTGCTGGAGGAACTGCGCGCCGACGGCTTCACGCGAGTGGCCATCGACGGCGAGGTGCGCGAACTCGACACGACCATCGAGCTCAACAAGACGTACAAACACGACATCGCCGTGATCGTCGATCGGCTGTCCATCAAGGAGGGGTTGCAGCGCCGTCTGACTGACTCCGTCGAGACGGCGGCGCGTCTCTCGGATGGCTTGGTCGAGATCGAGATCGCCGGTGGTGAGACGTTGACCTTCAGCGAGAAGTTCGCCTGCCTCCACTGTCAGATCTCACTCCCGGAGATTCAGCCGCGCGTGTTCAGCTTCAACAGTCCGCACGGCGCCTGCCCTGTCTGCCATGGACTGGGGTCCACCCAAGAGATCGATCCCACGCTCGTCGTGCCCGACGGCTCACTGAGCATCGCCAAGGGAGCGCTGCTGCCGTACGGCCAGCTCTCGTTCGGATGGCTGGAGCAGGTGATCGGGTCCATCGCGGAGACATTTGAGGTCGATATCGATGCACCTTGGGATGAACTGCCTCAGGAGCATCGCGACCTCTTCCTCCTCGGCACCGGCAAGGAGCGCATCCCGCTCAGCTATCGCAACTACCAGGGGAAGATGCGCCACTACTCGTCGACCTTTCCCGGCATCGTTGCGCACTTGCAGCGGCGCTATGGCGAGACCGAGTCGGAGCTCGTGCGCCAGAAGATCGAGGAGTACATGTCCGAGCGCCCGTGCCGTGCCTGTGGCGGCGCTCGCCTCAAGCCGACGAGCCTCGCGGTCACGGTCGGCGGGCTCAATATCGCACGCTTCACCGTAATGAGCGTGAGAGACGCGCTCGGGTTCCTCAGATCCCTGGAGCTGAGCGACACCGAGCGCCTCATCGGCGGTCGCGTCATCAAGGAGATCGTCGAGCGGCTCACCTTTCTCAACGATGTCGGTGTCGGCTACCTCACACTACAGCGCGCCTCAGCGAGCCTGTCCGGTGGCGAAGCGCAACGTATTCGCTTAGCCACGCAGATCGGCTCGGCATTGGTCGGTGTGCTCTACATCCTCGATGAGCCGAGCATCGGACTTCATCAGCGCGACAACCGGCGACTCATCGAGACACTCCTGCGCCTCCGCGACCTTGGCAACACGGTGATTGCCGTCGAGCACGACGAAGAGACCATGCGCTCCGCCGACCACATCGTCGACATGGGACCGGGAGCCGGCGAGCACGGCGGCCACGTGGTCGCCGAAGGCACACCGGCAGAAGTCATGGCTGACCCGGCGTCGATTACCGGCGACTACCTCGCCGGACGTCGCGCAATCGCTCTACCGACACGGCGGCGCCTGCCTTTGGAGTGGTTCACCGTGCGTGGCGCCAGAATGCACAACCTGCGCGGCATCGATGTCTCCTTTCCCGTCGGCACCTTCACCTGTGTCACCGGCGTCTCCGGTTCGGGAAAGTCGACGCTCGTGAACGAGATCGTCTACAAAGGCATGGCCAGCCGGCTCAACCGTGGGTCCAAGCTGCGCCCAGGTGAGCACGACAGCATCCAGGGCGCGGATCTCCTCGACAAGGTGATCGACATCGACCAGTCGCCCATCGGTCGCACCCCGCGCTCCAACCCCGCCACCTACACCGGTGTGTTCGACCACATCCGCGAGCTCTTCTCGCTCACCCCGGAGAGCAAAGTACGCGGCTACCGACCGGGGCGCTTCAGCTTCAACGTCAAGGGCGGACGCTGTGAGGTCTGCAAAGGCGACGGCCAGATCAAGATCGAGATGCACTTCCTGCCCGACGTGTACGTGCCATGTGAGGCCTGCGCGGGCAAGCGCTACAACCGCGACACCCTCGAGGTTCGATACAAGAGCAAGAACATCGCCGAGGTGCTCGACCTCAGTGTCGAAGAGGCGCTCGACTTCTTCAGCAGCGTGCCCCGCATCGCGCGGCGCTTGCAGGCGCTGTCCGACGTCGGCCTCAATTACATCCGGCTCGGTCAACCGGCCACGACGCTCAGCGGTGGCGAGGCGCAGCGCGTCAAGCTGGCCAGCGAGCTGAGCAAGGTCGCCACCGGCAAGACGCTCTACATCCTCGACGAACCCACTACCGGCCTACACTTCGCCGACATCGAGCGGCTCCTCGAGATGCTGCAGCGACTCGTGGACGCCGGCAACACAGTCGTCGTCATCGAACACAACCTCGATGTGATCAAGTCGGCCGACTGGATCGTCGACCTCGGACCGGAGGGCGGGGAAGAGGGCGGCACGGTCGTCGCCAGCGGCAGTCCGGAGGATCTGGCGACGCAAGCCGAGGTCTCTTACACGGGCACCTTCTTGGCCAAGTTCGCTCTTGCCGCGTCTCGCTAGAGGCGGCCCGTGGCGCCTCGAGCACCGGGGTACAATCGTGGCATGACCGTGCTGTCGAAAGACCGATCCGCCGCTATCACACACCTTCGCGACGTCGTGTCACGGATGCCGCTCGAGCCGGGCGTATATCGCTTCCTTGGCGAGCAGGGCGAAGTTCTCTATGTGGGCAAGGCGAAGGCCCTGCGCAAACGTGTCGCCTCGTATGTGCGCGACGCCGCCACGCTCCACGGACGAACAGGCGAGATGCTCGCCCAAGCCCGCGATGTCGAATGGGTCGTCACCGCCTCCGAAAGCGAAGCGCTGATCCTTGAGGACAACTTCATCAAAGAGGCGCGGCCGCCATACAACCTGCGCTTGCGCGACGACAAGAGCTATCCCTACATCGAAGTCACGGTGAAAGAGGAATGGCCCCGGGTGCGCTTCTTTCGCGGCAAGCACGTCCCCGGCAACGTGTACTTCGGTCCATACGCGAGCGCGCGCAGGGTACGCGAGACGCTGGATGTGCTCGGCCGCGTCTTCCCCTACCGCAAGTGTCGCGGGCCGCGACCAGGGCGGCCGAGCGGATCGCCGTGTCTGCAGTACTTCATTCACCGCTCTCTCGCTCCGTGCGACGACCGCACGACACACGCTGAGTACATGGCGATGATCGCGCAGGTTCTCGACGTGCTACGTGGCCGTCTCGGTGCCGTGGAGTGCGGCATTCAAGGCGAGATGGCCGCGGCGGCGGCAGCCCGGGAGTTCGAGAAGGCAGCGGCCTTGCGTGATCGTCTCGCGGCCGTCCGCCAGCTGCGCGAGCGACAGACGGCCCGGCTCGAGGGGTCAGATACCTTCGACGTCGTCGGGCTGTGGCAAGACGAGCCCGGAGCGAACGTTCAAGTGTTCCGCATGCGCGACGGAGCCATGGTCGATCGCCTGGCTTTCTACGTGGAGAACGCGGACGGTCGTGATCGCGATGACGTCTTGGAGGAGTTCCTGCTCGAGTACTACTGGGACGGCAGCGCCGTGCCACCGGAGATCGTCGCGCCATTACAGAACGGGGAGGGCCTTGCGACAGTGTTGAGCGCGCGGCGCGGCGCGAGAGTGAACATTCGCGCAGCACAGCGCGGTCCGAAGAGGCGACTCCTCGAGCTCGCCCAGCGCAATGCTGAGCTCGCCGCTACACTCGAGGAGAACCAGTTGCGCCGCCGCGCCGCGCCGCGCGGCGCGGCGCTTGCTCGTCTGCGCGACGCCCTCGGACTCGAGCGACTGCCGCTACGCATTGCGTGCTACGACATCTCCAACCTCGGCGACAAACACCCAGTAGGTTCAATGGTGGTGTTCGAAGGCGGCGTCCCCAAACGCGCACACTACCGCCGCTTCGCGATCCGCCAGACCACCGGTCAGGACGATTTTGCGATGATGCGCGAGGTGCTTCTGCGGCGGTTCGAGCGACGCCACGACGTGGCCGCCGAGGACTACGACGAGAGCTTCGCCAGTCTCCCGGATCTAATCGTCGTCGACGGCAGCAAGGGCCAGCTCTCGGCCGCCGCCAGCGCCTCAGAGCGGCGGAGGTCGATGTAGCTCTGGTCCAGCCTGGCGAAGCAGCGCGAAGAGGTCTTCGTGCTCGGTCGCCGAGACCGCTCGAGCTACCCAACGACGACGATCGCGTCGCTCCTGCTTCAACATCCGCGACGAGGCGCACCGCTCCGCTGTGAGGTTCCATCGCCAGCGCCGACAGCGGACCTCCGTGCGCGGCTCGGTCTTCGACGAGCTGCCGTCGGTGGGGCCGGTGCGTCGGCGGCGCATTCTCGAGCATTTCGGCAGTCCCGAACGCTTCCTCTGCGCGTCACGCGACGAGCTCGAGCGCGTACCGGGGCTGCCCGCGAAAGTGGGGCGAGACATCTATGCGCATCTACACAAGGCAGGGTGAGGCGCCGGCGATGCCGCTCGGCCGGCGCCTCGATACGTACGCGACGGGCTTTGGCCACGGACGCATCTGGACGGCAGGCAGTTTGCCGGTGTCCGTTGAGCTGCCGGAGGCAAACACGCCACCCGCGACGTCGGACAACCCCACCCACTGGGTGCGCCTCCTGGAAAGCTATTTCGCCGGTGAGGCGCTTGCGTTTCCGCTCGACGTCGACGCCTACGCACAGGTCGCTGGTCTGTCCCAGTTCGAGTGCGCTGTGATGACGGCGTTGGCGCGCGTTCCGTACGGCTCGGTTGTGACGTACGCCGAGCTCGCCGAGCTCGCCGGACACCCGCGCGCCCAGCGAGCCGCCGGCACTGTCATGGCTCGCAACCGTCTGCCGATTATCCTCCCGTGCCATCGAGTGGTGCGTAGCGATGGCACTCTGGGAGAGTACGGCAGCGATCCGCGGTGGAAGCAGCGTCTCCTCACACTGGAAGGCGTGCGCTGCGAAGGGGGGAAAGTCGCATGACGCAAGCGCTCCAGATCGTAATCGTTACCGGTCTCTCCGGAGCAGGCAAGTCGGTAGCCATGGATGCCTTCGAGGATGCCGGATGGTTCTGCATCGACAATCTGCCGCCCGAGTTGGTGCCGACGCTCGTCGATCTCTTTCGTCGCGAAGGGAGCAAAGTCGATCGCGTCGCCGTCGTGAGCGACGTGCGCGGCGGCGAGTACTTCTCGCGCCTGGAGCAATGCCTCGACGATCTCCACGAGCGCGCCGTGGAGTACACGCTCGTCTTCCTAGAGGCGTCGAACGAAGCGCTGGTGCGCCGATTCAAGGAGACGCGTCGCCGTCATCCCCTGGCCCGCAGCGGCAGCGTTGTGGACGGTATCGCCAAGGAACGCCGTCTACTCGCGGGGCTGCGCGAACGCGCCCATGTCGTCGTTGATACGAGCGATCTCTCAGTGCATCAGCTCAAGGCGCGTCTCAACGAGGATCTCATCCAACACACGCGGCGCACCAATATCGTGTTCGCGGTCGTATCGTTTGGCTACAAGTACGGTATCCCGATCGACGCGGATCTCCTCTTCGACGTGCGTTTCCTGCCGAACCCATATTGGGACAAGCGCTTGCGGGCCCTCACCGGCCTCGACACGCAGGTGAGTGAGTACGTCCTCCAATCGCCAGGGACGACCGAGTACCTCGAACGACTCTTTCCGCTGCTCGACTTCCTCTTTCCGCGCTACGCGGCCGAGGGCAAGGCGCATCTCACGATCGGCATTGGCTGCACTGGCGGACAGCACCGTTCGGTGGCGATCGCGGAGGTCATCGGCAAGAGGTACGAGAAACAGGGCTTCTACACCATCGTCCGTCATCGCGACATCACTAGGGACTAGTGCACGTGCTACACGAGCACGAGGCGCGCTCAGACCACGCGCCGTCCAGTAGGGCGACGGGCGATGCTCTCGCCTGGCTCTACCCTGGACTGGGACTGAAGCGGTGGCTGCTCCTCGGCTTCGTCGGCGTGATCGTCCTCGTCTATGCAGTCTTGTTCGCGATCGGCGCGCAGTGGTCTCCGCAGCTTCTTCGCGGCCTCGGCATGGGATGGTTACAGGAGCGTCGCTGGGCGGCACTTCTTCTGGCCGCCGATTGCTTCGTTGTCGGCCTCGTCATGGTGATGGTAGGCGCACGCCGCGCCTGGGTCTTCCACAAGACCACGCCGGACACCGCCAGCCAGATTCGCGCCACCGCGCGTCTCGCCCGCGGTCCCCGGGTCGTCGCGATCGGTGGCGACACTGGTCTGGCGGCGTTGCTGCGCGGCCTCAAGACGCACCAGCAATCTGACCGCCGTCGTGACGATGGCCGACGACGGCGGCAGCTCAGGGCTTCTGCGTCGAGACATGGGCATGCCTCCGCCCGGCGACCTGCGCCTGCTTGGTGGCGCTGGCCGACGACGAGTCGCTCTGGAGCCAGTTGTTCCAGTACCGCTTCCCGGACAGCGCCGGTCTTCACGGTCACAGCTTCACCGTCTCTTCATGGCCGCGCTCTCCGAAGTGACCGGTGACTTTGAGCTCGCCGTGCAGGAATCCACCCGCGTGCTCAAGGTCCGCGGCCGGGTTCTGCCCTCGACGCTTGACGACGTCGTGCTCCATGCTCAATTCGAGAGCGGCGATCAGATCAGTGGGAGGCACAATCCCGCGGCAGGGCGCGCACCTCGCCGTGTCTGGGTGACGCCGGCATCGCCGGCAGCGCTTCCTCAGGCCGTTACGGCAATCGCCAAGGCAGACCTGATTGTCCTGGGTCGGTAGCCTGTACACGAGCGTCATCCCCAATCTGCTCATCCCCGAGGTGCGAGCGGCGATTGAGACCGCCCGTGCCGACGTGGTGTCGTCTGTAATGTGATGACCGAACCGGGGGGCCAGCTACCAGCGTCGCCGATCATCTCGAGGCGCTCGCGCGCCACGGCGTTCGCGGCGTCGTCGACATCGTCCTCGTTAACGACGCCCCCATTCCGTTCGATGCCGTGGCGAGCTACGAGCGCAAGGGTTCGCAGCCCGTTGTCTTCGACGAGGCGCGCGCCAAGAGGCTGGGCGCGCGCGTAGAGACGGCGCCGCTCGTCACACTGGAAGGACCGATTCGCCACGATTCCGACAGGCTCGCGCAGGCTTCTTCTGCGGCTGATCTGATCCCGACATGGCTTTCACGCGCGACGTCAAACTCGACTCGACCAGTCGCTTCCGGCGACTGATCCTGTCCGCCGCGCCGACTCTCCCGGCATCCTCTACGGCGCGGGGGTCTTCGAGATCGGCGCCGGGGCCACTACACGCTGCGCGTCACCTTGAAGATGCCGGCAGCGTTCCGCCCCTGTTGGCGCTGCTCGAAGCTCGGCGTCTCAGCGCTCCCTGCGCACGGTCAACGGGCCCCCGCACGGTCTGCGCTACGAGGGTTATCCTCGGCGATGAGCCACGCGCGATCCAACTTCTCAACGAGGCAGGTGTTGTCTCGGACGACCTTCGCCTGCAGATGCGCGTTCCGCGTCGCCTGATCGAACGCCGTTGCTGCCTCGAGGCCTTCGTGCGCGGTCTCTTCCTCGGCTGCGGCTCCATCTCGGCCCCCGGAGCAGAAGTTCACATCGAGTTCACAGTCGAGGATGAAGCGTTTGCCGAACAGGTGCGCGAGCTTCTCGCCCGCCTCGGGCTTGAGTTCAAACTGGCGACACGGGCACGCAATGTGGCCTGCTACAGCAAGCGCTCGCAAACCGGCGCCGACATCCTCGCCACCATGGGCGCGCATTCCGCATGCCTGCGTTGGGAAGAGCACGCAGTCCTCGGCGACGTGCGTCAGAGCGCCAATCGACGGGCCAATTGCGACGCCGCCAACGCTCGTCGTTCTGCGGCGGCCGGAGAGCGACAGGCCGCCGCGCTGCGCAAGCTCATGAACTCGCCCGCCTGGAGCACGCTGTCGGCGATGCAGCAACAAGTGGGAACGCTGCGCGTGGAGTATCCCTACTTGACGCTCACAGAGTTGGCCGGCCTCACGCACCCTCGCCTGAGCAAGTCGGCCCTCAACCATCGCCTGCGGAGGCTGCTCGCGCAGGCCGACGAACTGTGAGCGCTCGTCTACAGGTGTCGAGCCAGCTGGCTGGTGAGGTGACCGAGACGGTGCGTGTAGCTGCCCATCTCGTTGTCGTACCAGCCGCAAAGCTTGACGTGAGTGAGAGGCACACGCACCGACTCGACGTTGCCCTCCGTGCTGCCCGGGGTCGTCGGTAGACGGAGGTTCACAAACCCGGTCCGGGTGTGCGTCTCGCAACCCTCGATGACGACGGCGGCATCCTCACCCAGCATGTCTGCCGAGACGTTCTGCTCGTCGCTGTACTTGAGCAGACCGCGCGCCTCGCCCTCGGCCGCCTCGCGGAAGATGGCGTTGATGGTGTCGCGCTCCACCGACACGCTGCCGTCTGCGCGCGACTCGCTCTGGAACGTGACGTTGAGCACGATGAGACTCACGCTCGCCGTAGGAATGCGGACGGAGTCGGCCATGAACCCGATTGCGGCAATCTCCGGCATGACTCGTTCCAGCGCCGCGGCGGCGTTGGTGGACGTGATGATGACATTGCCGAGGGCCCCGCGGCTCTTGCGCAGGTCGGTGGCCCCGGTCTTCGGTACGGCGTCCAGCACCGGCTGCGAATTGGTGACGGCGTGCACGGTGCTCATTCCCGCAGTGATCATGTTCTTGGTGAGATCGCGAGCAAGTAGAGGCCGCATCATGTGCGCCAGCGCCGTGGTCGTGCAGGATGCAGCCGAGACGAGCTTGTGCCTGGCGGGATCGAACTCGTAGTCGTTGATGCCCTGGATGAGCATGGCGGCATCGTCCGGCAGGCTGACTCCGCTGGGAGTCTTGTAGGGAGAGCTCTGCACGACCACTCGTGCCCCTGCCGCGGTATGCCCACGCAGGGCACCGCCGGGGGCATCCGGTTCGGCGGCCGGATCGCGGAACTTGCCGGTACACTCCACCACCAGCGCCACACCGTGGTCGCGCCAGGGGATGTCTTTGGGGTTGCGAGCCTGGCGCAGGACGACGACCTCCTTGCCGAAGGCTTGGATGAGGCCTTGCTCCTCATCCACGATGCGCACATCCAGCACGCCTCGCTGTCCGTGCAGAAAGCGATGCAGCGGACCATACGTAGAGTCCTTGACCATGTACTGCACAAACGACTCGAGAGACGTACCCACCTCGCGGCCAACGTTGACGACGATGCGATCGAAGTCGTCGTGACCGAGATGGTGCCAGAGCGTCAACTTGCCGATACGCCCCAGTCCGTTGATGCCAAGCGTTCGCTGCCCTCCAAGGCCCACGTGCATTCTCCTGTCTCGACCTGAGCTAGGGTTCGGCCGGCGCGTCGCGCTGCTCTCGCCGAGGCGAGGAGAACGATCGGTCCGGCTGCAGCCATGCTATCATCGATGCCACTGTGAGAGTCTCGCCGTTGCCGTTCGAGTCCGACGCCCTGCGTGCCAACATCACGAGCACGGCGGAGCAGGTTGTCATCCCCGACCGCTACCTGCCGCTCCTGGCGGCCGCCGACGGCTTCCACGGCGTCAAGACGGCGCTGACCGAGACGGTCGCCGAGTACTTCCACTCGTACCGCAACGTCGACCACTTAGTCGCGGGCTTTCAGTCGATCCTGCTGCGCAACTGGCCGTACCTCGAGCGCTCCGACGATCGCGTTCAGCTGTTTGAGTTGCTCTCGGAGCTCGTCTGCGGCCTGCTGGGGTCGTCGCTCAGCAACGCTCAGTTCTCACTGCTGCTCCGTGGACTCCTCGGATGGTGCAAGGAGACGCTCGCCGGCCGCTACGGATCGGACTACGACGCCTCGCTCTGCCGCATCGCCGAGACACTCATCAGCCTGGAAACGGCACACGCGACGGCCTTCCTGGAGCGCGACGCACTCCTGCGCAACCTCGTCGTCGCAGCACAGAAGCAGCCGACGGTGGCGGCGCCGTTTGCGCGCCTCTACCGGCGGGTCCTCCTCGCCGGATACTGGCGCGCGTTGCGCCGTCTAGATGTGCCCGATTGGGCGCTCACGCAGCAGGACGGGCTCACCGACCCAGAGGCCACCGCAGAGGAATTCGCCTTGCTGTCGGAAGAGAGCCTGCGGAAGCTCATTTCGCGCGCCGAGACAGCTCTTCCGGACGAGCTCGTGTCGGATGAGCTGCCGGTGTTCTCAGACGTCGTAGGCAGCGCCATCGGACAGTTGACGAGCATGAAGCACGTCGAGGATCGTTTCGCGGTGTGTCTCTTCCTACTCAAGGACGACACCTTGGGATACCGCCAGAAGGAGGTCATGGCCGACCTTCTGGCCGTCGTCAAGCAGATGGTGCGCCCGGATCGGCATGTCGACACCGAGACGTTGCTCACCCGGCTTACGGCCTTCTTCCGCGGCCGCGACAACGAGTTCCTCCTCATGCGGTTCCAATGTTATGAGGCGGTGGGGGTCGCCATCGGCGAGGCCAGCAACGCCAAGGCCGCCGACCACATCATCGAGGACATCCTCTCCTGGCGCTTTCAGTACCCGGAGATCGCCGGTGCAACCGACGAGTGGGAGATCGTGGTCAATCCCTACCACCTGCCGAAGATCCGCTGCTGGTTGCATATCATCGAATCCAATCCTCCGCTCTACGAGCGACTTGCAGCGGCGCTCAATGTCCAGCTGAGGCTTGGTGGCGTCTACATCGCCGACACCGACCTCTTCCAGCGCGACGTGACGCGTTTCCTCAACGCCAACATCCGCCCCATCTACTTCGTCGCCAAGCAGCTCTTGCGCGCCCTGCCGGTGTATTTCAGAGAGGTCGGCGCCGAGGGCGAGCTGCGCGCCGTCTCCACCCAGCTGGACGAGATCTGCGAACGGCACGACACGCTCATGCATTTTCTGCGCAAGCAGGTCCATGCGGAGTCCTCCAACCGCCTTGTGCCGTTCAGTCGCGAGGTGCTGCGCTACTGGGTGACGCTGGATCCATCCGGACTCGAGCCATACGTCTCGGCGAACACCCTCGATGCCATTCGCAGTCAACCCGAATGGGCCCGGGGGCCGCACGAGAAGCTGGCTTCGTTGCGCGACCGCCTCGCCGTCTCTGAAGAAGGTGCCCCCACCCAAGGAACGCCCGTCGACAGTGAGATAGAGCGCCTTCTGGATGCGGTCCTCGCACTGACGCCGACGGAGCTGGCGGATGAACTCTGCGCCCTCGAGAGCGCAAGCTGCAGTGAGACGAACGCAGGCGCCTCCGCCGTCGAGCGCATCCACGATATCGACGGACGCCGCGTCGCCCTGGTGGTGCGCACCCATCAGCTTGTCGCTCACAAGTACTCTCTGGCGGCCGACGACGTCGGCGACGAGATCCAGAACCACCTGCAGCTCTCGACCGCGGTACGACGTCGCTTCTTGCGGGCACTAGCGGCGTGGCAGGCCGAGCCGGCCGCCGCCAGTCGCGATCGTCTCCTCGACGCCGCGCTGACCGTGCTCGAGCAGCTCAAGGCAATCATCCTCAATCCCACGCCCGCCGCAGCGGTCGAGAACCTCTACCAGAAGCGTCACATCGCCGCAGGCATTCCCTCCATCTACGGGAACTACAGCGAGCCCAAGTTCGATGCTCTCGGCCTGTCTTTTCGACTTGAGAACCTCGTGGCACGCCTCCTCGACGACGTCGTCGCAGAGGGCGTCGAGCAGTACATCACACGCGCCTCCCTGCGACGCATGGCCGGCGCGGTGCGGCGCTTCGAACGGGCGCTGGCGGTCGACGGCGTCGACTCCGGCGCCCTGAGCAGCGAACTGAGCATGCTCGAGGCCAGCTTCGGCAGTCGCAACTTCACGTTCCATCAGTACCAGAACATCTTCCAGTTTCTCTTCGGCAGCGTGACCGAGCTGTCGGCACGCTCGATTCTCAGTCACGATCAAGTGCTGCACGCGACGCTTGTCAACGATCCGCGCCAGTGCGAGATTCGCGGCCTGCCGATCGACGCCGTGGCGGAGATGGTGCTGCGCGAGGTCCTGGTCTCAGCCCTCGGCATGCAGGCCCTCGATCGCTACGCGGCGGCCGCCTTGCGCCAGATCTCCCTCCTCAACGAAGGCCTCGACAGCCAGGCGCTGACGCGCATGATGAACTACGACCCCGAACGACTGGTCTCGCCGATCCACAAGCCAAAGCCCTCCACCGACGACCAGATGACTCTCGGCTTCAAGGGACTCGGTCTCAAGCAGATGGCCGCCTCCGGACAGCGTGTACCTCAAGGTTTCATCCTCAGTACGGAGTTGTTCAACGCTATGCCGGCCATGACGTACAAGCCTCTCTACGACGACACGATGGGCCGTGTGGAGCTTGCCATCCGCGATCTTGAGGAGGAGACGAACCTGCGCCTCGGCGACCCCACACGCGCTCTCCTGCTCTCGATTCGGTCTGGCGCACCGATGTCGATGCCTGGTCTCATGACGACGTTCGTCAACGTCGGGCTCAATGCCGAGATCGCCGAGGCGCTGGCGACGCGCGAAGACTTCGCCTGGGCGGCCTGGGACAGCTACCGGCGCTTCTTGCAGTCGTGGGCCATGTATGAGGGCGTCGACCGCGACTTCTTCGACGCCATCATGACCGGCTTCAAGAGCCGCTACGGCGTCGAACAGAAGCTCGAATTCAGCGCCGAGCAGATGCGCAAGATCGCCCTCACGTACAAGATGCGCGCCGAGGAAGTCGATGTCGTCTTCGTCGACGATCCCCTGGAGCAGATCATCGCCTGCATCGGCAAAGTGCTGGCGTCGTGGGAGGCGCCTGATCCTCGGCTTTATCGAGAGTACACGGGTATCGCCGAGGAGTGGGGGACGGGGGTCGTCGTTCAGCGCATGGTCTTCGGTAACCTCAGCCGCGGTTCAGGCTCCGGCGTAACGTTCACCAGCAGCCCGCTGGAGCCGTACACTGCCCAGGTGCGATTGTTCGGCGACTTCGCCGTGCGCAGCCAAGGCGAGGACCTGGTCGGCGGCCTCGTGTTCCCGCTGCCGATCTCGGAGGCGCAGCGGCTCGCAAGTCCAACCTATCGCGGCACGGAGACGTCGCTCGAGACCGAATACCCGGAGATCTATCGCGCGCTACTCGACGTCGGCCGCGATCTCGTCGGCGAACGGGGCTTGGACCCGCAGGAGATCGAATTCACCTTTGAGTCGCCTGCGGCCGACGATCTCTACATTCTGCAGAAGCGCGCCGTCGTCCAGGAACAGCGGAAGTCGGCCTCGTACTTTGACACTTCGTCGCTGTACTTCGGGCCACCGGTCGCTGTCGGCATGGGTGTGGCCGGCGATGCCTACTCCGGGCGCGCCGCCGTCAACGCCAATCAAATAGACCGGCTGCTGGCGGACGCGCCGGACGAGAACATCGTCCTCTTGCGCCCAGATACCGTGCCCGAAGACATCTTCATGATCACTCGCGTGAACGGCATTCTGACGGCGCGCGGCGGCGCCACATCGCACGCTGCGGTTACCGCGAAGCGCCTCGGCAAGACGGCTGTGGTCGAGTGCCTCGACCTCGAAGTGGTGGAACGCGAGGGGTACGTGCGGCTCGCGGGGAGGATCGTAGAGGCGGGGGACTGGCTCTCCATCGATGGGCGTACCGGCAACATCTACTTGGGACGCATTCCGACGGTGTCGGAGCCGCCCGTAGCCCCCGCCCACTAGTCGCCACCGCCGCAACGCCTCGCGGCCGCAAACGTTTGGTAAGCTGCCGCCAGTGCAGACTTGAACGAAGGGGGCTAGATGAGCGTTCGTCTCGGGATCAATGGGTTCGGCCGCATCGGGAGACTCGTGGTGCGCGCCGTTCTCAAGCAGGCGGCCGACATCGACATCGTGGCTGTCAACGACCTTGGCGATCCGGCGACACTCGGACACCTACTCAAGTACGACTCGATCCACGGCGTCTGCATCGACGACGTGGTCGTCCGCGACGGCGAGATGTCCGTTGCCGGCCAGAACTTCAAGGTGCTCGAGGAACCAGACCCCGCGAACCTACCCTGGGAGGAGCTCGGGGTCGACGTGGTCATCGAGGCTTCGGGGCACTTTCGCGACCGCGCCGGCGCCGCCAAGCACCTCGAAGCCGGCGCCAAGAAGGTGATCATCTCGGCCCCGGCCAAGGACCCGGATGTCACGCTCTGTCTCGGCGTGAACGACGAGGTCTACGATCGCACCACCCACGACATCATCTCCAACGCCAGTTGCACCACGAACTGCCTGGCGCCGATCGCCCGGGTGCTCAGCGACAGCTTCGGCATCACCAAGGGCTTCATGACCACCGTGCACGCGTACACCAACGACCAGGAGCTTCTCGACTTCCCGCACAAGGACCTGCGCCGCGCGCGGGCTGCCGCCTTGTCTATCGTCCCAACGACGACCGGCGCCGCACGCGCCGTGGCGCTCGTCATCCCGGAACTCGAGGGGCGGCTCGACGGGTTCGCGCTCCGCGTGCCCACACCAGACGGATCGGTCACCGACCTGGTCGCCGAACTCGAGACCGAGGTGAGCGTGGAGGAGGTCAATGAGAGCATGAGGATCGCCGCCGAGAGTCCTCGTCTGCGCGGCATTCTCCAGTTCCAGGAAGATCCCATCGTCAGTGTCGATGTCATCGGCAACTCGCACTCGTCGATCTTCGACCCGGCTATGACGATGACGAAGGGCAACCTCGTCAAGTGCGTCGCGTGGTACGACAACGAATGGGGCTATTCGTGTCGCTTGGTCGATCTCGTCCAGCGGGTACTCTAAGGCGCCTGGCGGGGAGGTTCAGGATGAAGCGTTCCATCGCCGACTATCCGCTGGACGGACGCCGCGTCCTTCTGCGGGTCGACTTCAACGTACCTCTCGCGGATGGCCGCGTAGCCGACGACACGCGCATCCGCGCGGCGCTGCCGACGATCAGCGCGCTGTTGGAACGAGGGTGCTCACTGATCCTCATCTCGCACCTCGGCCGTCCCAAAGGCACGGTCGTCGACGAGCTCCGCCTCGCCCCGGTTGCCGCGCGCCTCGAGGAACTCCTCGACCGGCCGGTCAGGTACGTCTCGGAGTGCATCGGACCGCAGGTCGACGCAACTGCACGCGCGCTGCGTCCCGGCGAGGTGCTGGTTCTCGAGAACCTGCGCTTTCACCCCGAAGAGACGGCCAACGATCCGGCCTTCGCGCAGCAACTGGCGAGTCTCGCCGACGTCTTCGTCAACGATGCGTTCGGCACTGCACATCGCGCACACGCGTCCACTGAGGGCGTGACTCACTACCTACCGGCGCTGGCTGGGCTCTTGATGACGCGCGAGCTCGAGAGCCTCGACACTCTCCTGCGTGATCCGCAACGACCGTTTGTCGTGGTTCTCGGGGGCCTCAAAGTCTCCGACAAGATCGGCGTAATCGAGAGCATGGCGCACACCGCGGATGCCATCCTCATCGGCGGCGCCATGGCGAATGCGTTCCTCAAGGCCAACGGGTGCGAGATCGGGCTCTCGAAAGGCAACGGTGAACAGACCTCTGTGGCGGCACAGGCACTGGCAACCGCCGCCGCCTGCGACTGTGAGCTCTGCCTCCCCGTCGACGTGGTGGTCGCGGCATCGCCGGAGAAGGCATCCGCCGCCGCGGTGGTCCCTGCGACGGGCATCCCGACGACGGGCATGGCCCTCGACATTGGCCCCGAGACGGTCGCCGACTTTCGCCGTCGCCTCCTCGCTGCACGAACGATCTATTGGAACGGCCCCATGGGCCTGTTCGAGAACGCAGCTTTCGCCGCCGGCACCCGCGGCGTCGGCGAGGCCGTCGCCGAGAGCACAGCCGTGACCGTCGCCGGCGGCGGCGACACCATCGCCGCCCTGAAGGCCTTCCGCCTCGGCGAGCGACTCACCCATGTGAGCACAGGAGGCGGCGCCTCGATGGAGTTCCTCGAGGGTCGTGCCCTGCCGGGCGTGGAGGCACTTCTCGAAGCGGAAGTGGGCGCGACGTCCCGCCGGCCGTTGCTGGCCGGCAACTGGAAGATGCATAAGACGCGCTCTCAAACCGAGTCCTTCTTGGCCGACTTCATGCCCCAGGTTACCGGCGTCGACGGCCGCGACATCCTGATCTGCCCGCCGTTTACAGCCTTGTCAACGGCATGCACGGCGGCGCACGGAACCAATGTCGCGGTCGGCGCCCAGACGATGGCGGCGCGCGATGAGGGCGCCTTCACTGGTGAAGTCAGCCCGACGATGCTCGCCGAGGTAGGCGTTGCTCACGTGATCCTCGGCCACTCCGAGCGACGCGCACTCTGCGGCGAAACCGACTCCGCCCTCGCCGAGAAGGTTCGTGCCGCACTGGATCACGGCATGACACCGATCCTCTGCGTCGGCGAAACCCTCGACGAGCGCGAAGCAGGCGAGACGGAAGCAAAGATCGAGCGTCAGCTCGAGCAAGACATGACTGCCGTAGAAGAAGCGGAGCTCGCCCGCGTCGTGATCGCCTACGAGCCTATCTGGGCGATCGGCACGGGCAAGACCGCCACCCCGGCACAAGCACAGGCCACGTGCGCCTTCATCCGCCAGTGGTTGCGCCGCCGCTACGGCAACACCGCGGAGACGCTCCGTATCCTTTACGGGGGCAGCGTCTCGCCGGCCAATATCGCCAGCCTCATGACTGAGGCCGACATCGACGGCGCGCTGGTGGGCGGCGCCAGTCTCGACCCCGACGCCTTCGCCAGCATCGTCCGCTACGCGGAGCAGGCGTGAGCGCCACGCTGCCGGAGCCCCTCGCCGGAGACGCGACGCTCTCTCCCAGCGGACACGTCTGCCGGCCGGTCGTGCTCCTCGTGCTCGACGGGTGGGGCAGCGCGCCCCCCGGCCCGGGCAACGCGGTCAGCCTGGCGCGCACGCCCTGCTTCGATGCGCTCTTGACTAGGTTTCCGCACACAACGCTAGATGCGTCCGGGGAGGCGGTCGGTCTTCCGGACGGGCAGATGGGCAACTCGGAGGTCGGCCATCTCAACATCGGCGCAGGGCGCGTCGTCTACCAGGATCTCACGCGCATCTCCAAAGCGATCGCCGACGGTGACTTCTTCCGCAATCGCGTCCTCGTGCAGGCGTGCGCCAAAGCTAAAGGACGCGACAGCACACTCCATCTCATGGGCCTCGTATCCGCAGGGGGCGTGCACAGCGACCTCGGTCATCTCGCGGCATGCCTGGAACTCGCCGCACGTGAAGGCGTGAGAAAGGTGGTGGTACACGCCTTTCTCGATGGTCGCGATACGCTGCCGCGCAGCGCCGAGGGCTACCTCGCCGAGGTACAGGCAGTCATGGACCGCCTCGGCGTGGGACGTTTCGGCGTGGTCGCCGGACGCTTCTACGCCATGGACCGCGATACCCGCTGGGAGCGCACCCAGGCTGCGTATGATGCGCTCGTGTACGGCCGAGGGTTCGTCGCCGCGGATGCCGCCGCCGCCGTGCAAGCGGCGTACCGCCGCGGAGAAAGCGACGAGTTCGTGCAGCCGACGATCGTCGCGCCGGAGCACAACCCCTGTATCGCCGACGGCGACGTATGCATCTTCTTCAACTTCCGCCCAGACCGTGCTCGTCAACTCACGCGGGCCTTCTTCGAGCGAGCTTTCGACTCGTTCGACCGAGGCCCACGTCCGCCGGCGGTCGACTTCGTCACCCTGACCCAATACAAACGCGACTTCCCCCTGCCGGTCGCCTTTCCCCCAGAGCACCCCACGCATGTGCTCGCCGAAGTGCTCGCCGAGCGCGGTCTGCGTCAGCTGCATATCGCCGAGACCGAGAAGTACGCGCACGTGACGTTCTTCTTCAATGGCGGCGTCGAGCAGCCATTCGCCGGCGAGGAGCGTGTCCTCGTCCCCAGCCCGCGGGACGTGGCAACGTACGATCTCAAACCTGAGATGAGCGCCGTGGCGGTGACCGACGAGCTCGTCGCGCGCCTGCAGTCCGGCGCCTACGACTTCGTCGTCGCCAACTACGCCAACGCCGACATGGTGGGGCATACCGGCGTCATCGCTGCCGCCGTGACGGCGATCGAGACCGTCGATGCTTGCCTGCAACGTGTAAGTACGACCGTCGCGACGCTCGGCGGCGTCTGCCTCATCACCGCCGACCACGGCAACGCCGACGTCATGCTGGAACCGGACGCGAGCACCAACACCGCCCACAGCACCAACCGCGTGCCGTTCATCGCCACGTCAAACGACGTTGATGTGCGCGAGAATGGGCGTCTCTGCGACCTGGCACCGACCGTCCTTGCCCTCATGGGGATCTCGCGACCTGCCGAGATGAACGGAGAGAGCCTGCTCACACCACGGATCTGACCCGATTCGTCAGGCTCGGATCGCGGCCACATTGTCGGACGAGGTGTGACACATGTATGCTCGTGGGCACCTATATACACCTGCGTAGAGGAGAAACCGAGTGCTGCTGAACGCCATTCTCGTCATTCTTCACATCCTCGTGTCCCTCGCCCTCATTGGGCTCGTCCTGCTGCACTCCGGTAAGGACTCCGGAATGGCGAGCGTCACGGGGTTCTCCTTCGCCTCGTCGGCGAGCGTCATGGAGCGCAACCTCACGCGCTACACGATCATTACAGGGGTAGCGTTCTTCATCACTACACTGCTGCTCGTTTGGCGCATCGGATAACCCTCAAAGATTGCGGTCCTGCCCGGCACAGCGACGAACGCCGGGCTTGACGGCACAAGATCCTTAGTGCGGGAGTGACGACTGGAGGTGAGCGAGGCAAAGGCTGATGACGGCTCCTCTCGCCCCATTGCCGTGCGCGGCTGCCGAGAGGACGCTTCCGATTCGTCAAGGAGGGCACAGTGAAGATGCATCACAGATGGCGCCTGCTACCGCTGGCCGGTGCCGTTATCGTCGTCGGCGCGCTGGCGCTTGGCGGTTGCGGCGACAGCGGCAGCGAGCCCACAGCTACCGCGTCGAGCGAGACTCCCAAGGCGGGCGGCACGTACAATTACGCGCTCAGCGCGAACCCGGTCTCCATCGAGCCGCTGAATGCGCAGGAGACCGAGGGCATGCAGGTCGCCCACCAGGTGTTCCAAGGCCTCGCCAAGTACCAGATGAACGATGACGGCGAGATGGTCGCCGTCCCGGACATCGCCGAGAAGTGGGAGACCACCGACTCGCAAACGTGGACGTTCACACTCAAGCACGGTGTGATGTTCCAGGCGCCGGTCAGCCGCGAAGTGACGGCACAGGACTTCGTCGATTCGTGGAACCGCGTTACCGACCCCGCCAACCAGTCGTACGTCTCCTACATCCTCGCCCCCATCGAGGGCTGCGACGACGGCGGCTATCAGGTCGACACCAAGGCGGGCCTCACCGGCGTCAAGGCGATCGACGACTACACCCTCGAAGTGAAGCTCCGCTATCCGTTTGCGGAGTTCCCGCAGACGCTCGGCCACACCGTGGCTGCGGCGACGCCGGTCGAGTACATCGAGGAGGTCGGCGCCAAAGAGTATGCCCGCAAGCCGGTCGGAACGGGTCCGTACATGGTTGAGTCGTGGAAGAACAACCAGTCGGTCGAGCTCGTCAAGAACCCAGACTACTGGGATACCGAGAACGCCGGCTGGGTCGACAGCATTCATATGCCGATCATCCTCGAGAGATCAACCTCGTGGCTCGAGTTCCAGAAGGGGACTATCGACTACACGACCGTTCCGCCGGGCCAGGTTGCGGCCGCCGAGGCCAACCCGAAAGTCAAGAGCGGGGAGTGGTCGGCGACACGCTGGCCGTCGTTGGCCATCTACTTCATCGGGATGAACATGACCGACCCGGTGCTCGGCGAGAATCTCGAGTTGCGCAAGGCGCTGACGATGTCCGCGGACGCCCAGAACGTCATCAACATCGTCAACGAAGGCGTCTCAATCCCGGCTACGGGTTTCGTGCCCGAAGGCGTTCCCGGCTACGTCGCCGATCAGAGCCCTTATAGCTACAACCCCGACGAGGCCAAGTCGATCGTCGATGGCCTCGGCGACGTGCCGACCCTGGAGTACTGGTACAACACCGATGAGGCACATCAGAAGATCGCCGAGGTGTTGCAGGCAGGCTGGAAGACCGCCGGCATCGACGTAAAGCTCAATAACTTCGAGTGGGGCGCCTTCCTCGACAAGCTCTCCAAGGGCAACAAGGACAGCGGCAGCCAACTCTTCCGCATGGGCTGGATCGCCGACTACCCGTCGATGGACAACTTCCTCTACCCGCTGTTCCAGTCCGATCAGGCGCGTACCGGCAGCTACACCTTCTACTCCAACGCCGAAGTGGACGATCTCCTGATCCAGGCGCGTTCGGCGGTGGACGACGAAACTCGCCACGACCTGTACGCACAAGCGGAGAAGCTCATCCTCACGGATGCGCCGGCGATTCCGCTCTACTACTACCGCGACTTCCGCGTGACCAACAACCGCATTGGCGGCTTCGTGCACAACCCCATGGGCTTCACCGACATGTGGGACGTGTGGGTCAAATAGTCAAGTAGAATGACGAGAGGCGCCGCGCCTGTTCTCGCGACGGGCGCGGCGCCAGCTCTTCGGTAGCACATTGCCGCAGGAACGGTGAGGCCGAACCAGTGATCACGTACATCGTCCGCCGCATCTTCCAGCTGGTGATCGTGCTCATCGGAGTGAGCCTCATCACGTTCTTGATCATGTTCGCGATCCCCGGTAATCCCGCGCAGATGCTGGCCGGCAAGAACGCGACGCCGGAGAAAGTCGCCGCGATCTCGCAGCAACTCGGCCTCGATCAACCGATCTACGTGCAGTACTACCGTTTCCTTGGCCGGCTGGTGCACGGCGATCTCGGTGAGTCATACGCCCTGCAGCAGCCGGTCACCGAGATGATCCGCGACAATGCGCCCAACACGATCCAACTCGCCCTGGCAGCTGTCCTGATCGAAATGCTGGGCATCCCGCTGGGCATCTACTCGGCGCTGCGGCAGTACACCCTATGGGATTCCGCACTGACGACCGCCGCGCTCATCATCTGGGGCATCCCCGTGTTCGTGCTCGGTGTCTTCATGCAGTGGCTCTTCTCCTTGAAGCTTCAGGAGTGGACGGGTGTGGACGTCTTTCCGCTCACCGGCGCCGGGGAGAACGTCCTCTGGATCATCCCCGCCTCCTGGGACAGCTTGATGACCCTCGTGCTCCCGGCGGTCACGCTGGGCCTCATTGAGGTCGCGTACATCTCGTACATGCAGCGTGCCTCGATGCTCGAGGTCATTCGCGCCGACTATGTGCGCACGGCGCGCGCCAAGGGGCTTTCGGAGCGGCGCGTCGTCACGCGGCACGCGTTCAAGAACGCGGTTATCCCCGTGATGACGATCGCCGGCATCGACTTGGGAACCCTCATGGGTGGCGCCATCCTCACCGAGACCGTCTTCTCTCGGCCCGGGATCGGCCTCATGATCTATCAGGCCATCGGCGCCCGCGATCTGCCTGTGGTCGCCGGCGGCGTCCTGTTCGCAACCGTCGTCTTCGTCTTCGCCAACCTTCTCGTCGACCTCGGCTACGCCCTGGTCGACCCGCGCATCCGCCTCGAGGGCTGACCGACCGTGACCCACCCCGCAGCCCCATCAGCGGCAGATCCGCAGACGCAGCCGACCCTCGACGAGTCGCGTTCGGCGGACGGAACAGTGGGCAGCCGGCGCACTAGCCTCTGGCGCGACACGTGGCGGCGCCTCAAGCGCAACCACCTCGCGGTAGTCGGCCTGGGCATCATCATCGTCTTCTTGACCCTAGGCATGGCCCAGGAAATCGCCTACCTAGTCGGCGTGGGCTCGGGCGAGCCGGGCGCAGGGTATCTCGCCCCGTTCGATCCCAACGCGACCAACTACGATCTCACGCCCAAGGGCCTCGGCTCGCCGCCCAGCGCGTCGCACCCCTTCGGGACCGACTACCTAGGGCGCGACATCCTCTCGCGCTGTCTCGTGGCAACGCGCATCTCCATGCTCGTCGGCGTCATCGCCGTCGCCATCGCGCTGGCGATCGGGCTTATCCTCGGGCCCGTCTCAGGCTACTACGGTGGTCGCGTCGATGCCGTCATCATGCGTCTCGCCGACATCTTCTTCGCCTTTCCGTACATCCTGTTCGTGTTGCTCATCATGACCGTGCTCGGGCCAGGACTTTGGAACGTCTTCATCGCCATCGGCATCCTCGGCTGGGCGAGCTATGCGCGTCTCAATCGCGGCTCGGTCTTGAGCGTGAAGGCAATGGAGTATGTGGAGGCGGCACGAGCGCAGGGAGCAACCGACCTGCGCATCATCTTCCGCCACGTGCTGCCCAACACGATGGCGCCGATCTATGTGGCCATCGCCATGGGCATCGGCGGCGCCATCGTCACCGAGGCGGCCCTCAGCTTCCTCGGCATCGGCATCCAGCCTCCAGACGCGTCCTGGGGCAAGATGATCTCCGACTACCTCACCTATCTCGGAGCGGGCAGCTGGTGGATGGTTCTGTTCCCGAGCCTCTTCCTGACGATCACGGTCTTCGGTTTCATCTCGTTCGGCAATGGCTTGCGCGACGCCACCGACCCCAAACTCAAGGAGTAGCGGTGGCTCATCTCCTCGAGGTCAAGGATCTCTCGACGCACTTCTTCACCCATGCCGGTGTCGTCAAGGCCGTCAACGGTGTGAGCTTCACGCTCGACCGCGGCGAGACACTCTCGATTGTCGGCGAGTCCGGGTCGGGAAAGACGGTGGCGGCGCTGTCTCTCATGCGCTTGGTGCCAGACCCGCCGGGCAGGATAGTGGAGGGAACGCTCATGCTCGGCGATCGCGACCTGCGCGCGATGAGCGAAGAAGAGATGCGCCGCGTACGCGGCAACGACATCGCCATGATCTTCCAGGACCCGATGACGAGCCTCAATCCCGTCGTGAAGGTCGGCAAGCAGGTGGCGGAGTCGATCGTCCTCCACCAGGGCAAGTCGAAGGCGGAGGCCCTGGAGATGGCCGAAGAGCTTCTGGCGCGGGTGGGCATACCCGACGCACCCGCGCGCATCAAGCAGTACCCCTTCGAGTTCTCGGGCGGCATGCGCCAACGCGTGATGATCGCCATGGCCATCAGCTGCAACCCGGACATCCTCATTGCCGACGAGCCGACGACGGCCCTCGATGTGACGATCCAGGCGCAGATCATCGACGTCGTGCGCGAGATGCAGAGCGAGTACTCGTCGGGCGTGATCCTCATTACGCACGATTTGGGGGTTGTCGCCGAGATCGCCGACAAGGTCATGGTCATGTACGGCGGCCGAACGGTCGAGTACGGCAGCGTCGACGAGATCTTCTACAACCCGCACCACCCCTACACCTGGGGGCTGCTGGGCTCCTTGCCGAGACTCGACCGGCGCGCCCGCCTCACTCCTATCAAGGGACAGCCGCCGGATCTCATCTCTCTGCCCGACGGCTGCCCGTTCGCCGGCCGCTGCCGCTACGTGCGCGAGGAATGTCGCGATCGCTGGCCGGCGCTCGAGATCGTAGGACCGGAACACGGTGTCCACTGCTGGGTGCCGCCGGCCGAACGCCGGTCCGTTCGCGCCGAGTTGGACCTCGGTGGAGTCGAGGAGGTCGCGCCGTGAGCCTGCTCGAGGTGCGCGACCTCAAGAAGCACTTCCCGATCAAGTCTGGTGTTCTGCGGCGCACCACCGGGCACGTCTACGCCGTCGACGGCGTGAGCTTCTCGGTGGCGACCGGGGAGACGCTCGGATTGGTCGGGGAGAGCGGCTGCGGCAAGTCGACGACCGGCCGCTCGGTCTTGCGCCTCATCGCTCCCACGTCGGGATCAGTGACCTTCAACGGCATCGACGTCCTCAAGGCGACGCGCGGCGAGATGCAGCGTCTGCGCCGCGACATGCAGATCATCTTCCAGGACCCGTATGCATCTTTGAACCCCCGCAAGCGCGTGCGAAGCATCGTCGGCGAGTCGCTCGACATCCACAACATCGGGACGCCGGCCGAGCGCAAGAAACGCGTCTATGAGCTGCTCGAGACCGTCGGCCTCAACGCCGAGCACGCCGAGCGTTACCCGCACGAGTTCTCCGGCGGGCAACGACAGCGCATCGGCATTGCCCGCGCCCTCGCTCTGCAGCCCAAGCTCATCGTCTGCGACGAACCGGTGAGCGCCCTCGACGTCTCGATCCGCGCTCAGGTCATCAACCTCCTCAAGGACCTCCAGGACGAGTTCGGACTCACGTACCTCTTCATCGCGCACGACCTGTCGGTGGTGAAGCACGCCTCAGACAGAGTCGCCGTGATGTATCTGGGAAAGATCGTGGAGATCTCAGATAGCGACGCGCTCTACGAACGCCCGCAACACCCGTACACCGAGGCGCTGCTCTCCGCCGTGCCCATCCCCGATCCGGAGACCGAGCGCGGCCGGCGCCGCATCATTCTTGAGGGCGACGTGCCGAGCCCCGCGAACCCGCCGGAAGGGTGCGTCTTCCATCCACGCTGCCGGCGGGCGCGAGAGATCTGCAGGACGGCCATGCCGGCGCTGGCGAGCACCGGTGGCGACGCCGGCGCGCACCATCAGGTAGCCTGCTACTTCCCGGCGCGCTGGAAGGATGGCATGCGCGCCGTCGCCGACGAGCCGTTTGTTGCCGAGCCGGCGCCGGAGACGATCTGACGGCATGACCCGGCGAGGTGCTCGCGTGTCGTATGGCCGTCTGTGGTGCCTCGTCGCCGGCACACTCCTGGCGCTCGTCCTCACGGGCTGTTCCGGCGTGGGATCGACGTCTCCGTCCCCAAGTTCCAGCCCCAGCTTGGCCGCCAGCGTCAACGGCGTCGCCGTCACAGACGTCGACGTCGACCTCGTGCAGGCCGAGGCGCGTCTGGCCGGCAGCGAGCTCAGCGCCGACGAAGCCCGGTCGGAGGCCATCCGGCGCGAGTTGGTGCGCCAGGAGGCGGCGCGCAGAGACATCGTCGTGCGCCCCGCAGACGTCGCCGAGCGCGTGACCGACATCTCGGATCAGCTGGGGGGCGAGTCGGCGCTGTCGGCAGCCTTGAGCGCCGCCGACATGACGGCAGCGCAACTCGATGCCGCCACCGAGTACAACCTGCTCGAGAGCGCACTGCAGGACGATCTCTTTCCCGATGTGCAGGCCAGCGCGGAGGAGGTGCGCGCTTTCTACCGCAAGCATCGCATCGACCTCTTCACGACGTCTGCGCGCGTCAAGCTGCGTAGCATCACGCTGCCCTCACGCCAAGTCGCCGAAAACGTCGCCGACCGCGTACACGACGGACTGGCGTTCTCCGAGGCCGCCCGTCGTTACAGCCAGGACAAGGAGACACGCGCCAGCGGCGGACTGCTGGGCTGGGTATCGATCTCCGGACTGCCCGAGGCCGCAGCCGACGCCATCGCTGACACGCCGACAGGTAGCGTCTCCGCGCCTGTACAACTGCTGGGTCGTTGGCACCTCTACGCCGTGCTCGATCGCAAGGCCGCGACGGCGGTGCCGTTCTCCGGCGTGTCCGCCGAGATCGCCACGGAACTCACGCGTCGCGCACGCGCGGCCGCGCTCGCTAAATGGCTCACGCAAGCCGAGGACAACGCCACCATCGTTGTGCACTAGCGGCGAACGCGACGCGCCAGCCGACGGCGACGGCAGCGTCGCGTCGTCCACCAGCTGGTATACTCCGCCCATGCGGATCACTTGAGGAGGTCGTGTCTTGCGGAACGCTGTGATAGTCCTCCTCGCCGTCGGCGGCCTCGTCTTGCTCCTCGGAGCGCTCAGCCACTCCCTCATCCTCGACATCGACTACGTCGCGGGAACGGTGCGGGGAGTCTCCGCCTTCTGGATCGCGCTTGTGGTGGCCGTCGTCTTCGTGATTGCCGGTCTCGCGGCCGCCGCACTGGCACGAGGCGGTGCCGTCGCCGAGCAGCACAAACTCGAGGCCGAGTTGCAGACCACCTACGAGCGCTTGCGCGCTGCCGAGGCACAGATCCCCGCGGCGGCGGCCCCGATCCCGGAGGTTTCTGAGCCCGCTCCGGAGCAGCTCCCCGTCATCGACGAATCCACCGACCAAGCGCGCGGCGTCACCATCGACTCGACGGACCAGACATCCAGCGTCACCGACGAATCCACGGAGCCGACGCCGACCGACGCGTAGCGCGCGGCGCGCACCGTACTGTTTTCCGTCTTGTTGCCGTTCTACACTGACGCCGTGAGTCCGTCGTGACAGCATCGGCAAACTGGACCATTCCTCCGGCGCCTTACGCCGACGTGCGCGCGCTTGCGCAGGAACTGAGCCTCAGCGAAACGCTTGCGCAGGTCCTTGTGCGTCGCGGCTACGCCGATCCCGACGCGGCGCGCGCGTTTCTTGAGCCGGACACGCGCGTCCATAATCCCTATCGGCTCCTCGGCATGGACGCGGCCCGTGCCCGCCTCGACCGCGCCCTGCGCCACGACGAAGTAATTGCCGTGCACGGCGACTACGACGCCGACGGCATCACCGCGACCTTCACGCTTGTGCGCCTCTTGAGCGATCTCGGCGCCGACGTTCGCTGGCGACTGCCGAACCGTTTCACGGACGGCTACGGCGTGTCTCTCGCGGCAGTCGAGGAACTCGCCGCTGCAGGAGTCAAGCTCCTTATCACCGTGGACTGCGGCATCACGGCCCGCGCTGAGGTGGCGCGCGCCCGCGAACTCGGGATGGATGTGATCGTCACCGATCACCATGAGATGGAGGGCGCGCTTCCCGACTGCACCGTGCTCTCACCCAAGCTCGGTTCGTATCCATGCCCGCATCTCGCCGGCGTGGGCGTTGCCTTCAAGCTGGCGCACGCCCTCCTCGAAGAGCCGCAGGCCGATCTGGTGGAGGTGCCGCTGGCTCTGCGCGCCTTGAGCGACGTCGTCGCCTTGGGGACGATCGCCGACCTCGTGCCCTTGACCGGCGAGAACCGAACGCTGGTGCGTCTCGGCCTGGGACGCCTGCGCAGTGCGCCGCGTGCCGGACTGGCGGCACTCATGGAAGTGGCAGACGTCACCCCGGCAAACGCCACCGCCGGCAGCGTCGGCTACCGCCTGGCGCCACGCCTCAACGCTGCCGGGCGTCTGGAGGACGCGTCCGTCGCTCTCGAACTCCTCAACTGCGAGGACCGCACGTCGGCGCTGCCCATCGCTCTGCGACTCAATGAGCTCAATCGTGAGCGCCAAGCGATTGAGGCAGCGATGGTGGCGGAGGCGAGCGCTCTGATAGCCGAACCGCCACCAGCGGCCATCGTCCTCTCGTCTCCTACGTGGCATGAGGGTGTTGTCGGTATCGTCGCGTCGCGCGTCGCCGAGCGCTTCAATCGCCCCACGATCCTTCTCAGCGAAGGCGACGACGAAGCCAAGGGTTCCGGACGCAGTGTGGCCGGCTTCGACATCCTCGCCGCGCTCGAATCGACCTCCACGCACTTGCTCGCCTTCGGCGGGCATCGCGCCGCCTGCGGTCTGCGACTTCGGCGCCGGGATCTCGATGCCTTCCAGCGCGAGTTCGTAGCGCACGTCGCGCGCACTCGCGGCAGCGACGTTCCCCGTGAGCACCTCGTCGACGCGATCGTCGGCGGACACGAGCTCACCCTTTCACTCGCCGACGAACTCGAGCGACTGGCGCCTCACGGCTTCGGCAACCACAGCGTCAGCTTGCTCGTGCGCGACGTCGAGATCGCCGCGCCGCGTCGCACGCGCAACGGTCGCCATCTGCAGTATCGCGTCTGTAGTGACGGCGCGTCGTGCCAGGCGATCCATTTCAACCCCTCCACCCCCGAAACGATCACCACGTCGGACCGCTTCGACGTTCTTGTCTCGCTGGCGAAAAACGAGTACGGCGGTAGTGTCAGCGCCCAAGTCGAGGTCAAAGAGATCGTGCCGAGCCGGGAGACGAGTCTTGACACCGCAGCGGAGAGTCGCCCCAGCGGCGTCGCGGATGTTGACTCGGCGCTCTGGAGCAGTCTCCTGGAGCGACTGCCGGCATGGCCGGATGAGCTCAGAGATGCGCGCCCCGAGGCCTTCGAGACACGCCTCATAGACCGTCGCGGACGGCCTTTGCAGCCAATTGTGAACGCGCTCGTCGGCGGAGGGGAGCGCGTGGTCGCACTCGTCGCCGGGCCGTCAGCGCGACGACCGCTGAGTGGTCGGTTGCCAAGCGCTGTCGAGATCCTGGCGACGGGCCAGCGCGCTCTTGCGCGCACCCCCGTCGCCGGGTCGCCCCTGCAGCATGGGGAAGAGGTCGTCGTCCTCGGTTTCGACGCCCTTGCTGCCGCGTCTACGCCCGCCGTGCGCGCCGCCCTCGCGAATGCGAACCACCTCGTCTTCGCGGACCCGCCACTTTCGCGTGCCGTTCGTGACGGCTTCGTGCTGGCTGCGCCCCAGGCCTGGATTCACTTCGCCTGGGGCCGAGAAGAACTGGACTTCGCCGAGAAGATGAGCCAAGCTGACTACGACGTGCGCGCCGTCGCGCGTCGCGTATGGGCAGCGCTCACTGCCGGCTCGGGCTCCTTCGACGAGGATCTCGGCCGTCAGTTGCTCGCCACCCAGCCCGGTTCGCCGCCCGTCTTGGCGGTAGCGGCGGCGCTGCGTGTGCTGCGCGAGGCGGCGCTCCTTCACGTCGGCGACGACGGCCGCTACGAGTTGGCACGCCCAGCAGAGAAAGTCGACATCACGCAGACCCCTACATATACGCGATGGCACACACTGTTTCAGACCAACGACTACCTGCCGACCTGCCTGACAGCCACACGCTGACTCAGGTCCCGGCCGAATACGTGCCGCTACTCGACGAGGTCTTCGCCGCCGTCGAGCAGTACAACCCCGAGCCGGATCGTGAGCTCATCACCCGGGCTTTCGTCACTGCGGCCCTCCTGCACTCCACGCAGAGTCGCAAGAGCGGTGAGGCCTATATCCATCACCCGGTGGGAACGGCCATCAACGCCGCCGAGCTCAAGCTCGATTCGGTGACTATCGCCGCGGCCCTCCTGCACGACGTCGTCGAGGACACCGGCACGCCGCTCAGCTGGATCGAGGAGCAGTTCGGCGCCGAGATCGCCATGCTCGTCGACGGCGTCACCAAGCTGACGAAGATGCACTTCACGTCGCGCGAAGAAGAGCAGGCCGAGAACTACCGCAAGATGATCGTGGCGATGGCGACCGACATCCGCGTCATCCTGATCAAACTCTGCGATCGGCTGCACAACATGCGCACACTGAGCTACCTCGAGAAGCAGAAGCAGATCCAGAAGGCCAAGGAGACACTCGACGTCTACGCGCCCCTCGCTCATCGACTCGGTATCCACAACCTGAAGTGGCAACTCGAGGATCTCTCGTTCGGCACCCTACATCCTCGCCGGTACGAGGAGATCCAGAAGTGGGTCGCGCAACGCCGCGCCGATCGCGAGGACTACGTGCAGGAGGCGACGGCCTTCCTCAGCGAAGAACTGACGGGCGCCGGCATCAAGGCAGAGATCCGCGGCCGCGTCAAGCACTTCTACTCGATCTACCTCAAGATGAGCCGCGGCGGCAAAGAATTCAACGAGATCTTCGATCTTACGGGCATGCGCGTACTCGTCGACTCTGTGCGCGACTGCTACGGCGCCGTCGGCATCATCCATTCACTCTGGAAGCCGCTCCCGGGACGCTTCAAAGACTACATCGCGATGCCCAAGTTCAACCTCTACCAGTCTCTGCACACCACGGTGATCGGCCCCGGCGGCAAGCCCCTGGAGATTCAGATTCGCACCTACGACATGCATCAGACGGCGGAGTACGGCGTCGCCGCCCACTGGCTGTACAAGGAGCGCGGCGAGCGCGATCAAGACAAGCTCGCCTGGTTGCACCAGATGATGGAGTGGCAGTCGGAGACGGGCGATGCCAAGGAGTTCATGGACACCTTGCGCGTCGACCTCTTCGAGGACGAGGTCTTCGTCTTCACGCCCAAGGGCGACGTCAAGAGTCTCGCCGCGGGCAGTACGCCCGTCGACTTCGCCTTTGCCGTGCACACAGACGTCGGCAGCCATACCGTGGGCGCCAAGGTCAACGGGCGCATCGTCCCGTTGCACTCCAAGCTCAGCTCCGGAGACATCGTCGAGGTGATCACGAGCAAGTCCAGTCGCGGACCTTCGCGCGACTGGCTGGACTTCGTGCAGACCACACGTGCACGCCAGAAGATCCGCCAGCACTTCCGCCGCGAGCAGCGCGAGGACTCGGAGCACTCCGGCCGCGACTTGCTGCTCGAGGTCCTTCGCCGCGAGGGCGTGGCCAGCCAGAAGATCCTCACCTCCAAAGTCTTCTCCCAGATCTGCAAGGAGATTGGCTTCAACAAGCCGGACGATCTGTATGCGGCGATTGGCTCCGGACGTGTGCCGGTAAAGACGGTAGCCAACAAGATTCTGCAGGTCTCCGGAACGATGAAGGAGGCTGCACCAGCCCCCGAGCCGATGCCCCTCCGGCCCGCCCACGACCACGAAGAGCCGCAGGCGCTCTCGGGTGAGTTCGGCATCGCCGTCGAGGGCATGAGCGACATCATGGTTCGTATGGCCAAGTGCTGTAAGCCGATCCCCGGCGATGAGATCGTCGGCTACATCTCGCTCGGCAAGGGCATCACGATCCACCGCGCGGACTGCAAGAACGCGCGCGCGTTGATGAAGAACCCGGAACGCTTCATGAAGGTGGCCTGGAAGGGTCTTGCCGGAACATCGTTCCGCGTCGAGATCATGATCGAGGCCCTCGACCGCAACCATCTTCTCGAAGACCTCGTTCGGACGCTCTCGGATTCCGGCGTCAACATCGTCGGCGGCAGCATGCAGACGCTCACGGACGGCGTGGTTCGCGATCGCTTCACGCTGCAGGTCGGCGACGTGCGCCAGCTCGACAACATCCTCGCCAACATCCGCAACATCCACACCGTCTACGACGCCTACCGCGTCGTCGGCGGCTAGCCACGGCCGGCTCGCGATCGGTCGACCGTTCTCGGGGCGTCTGATACGCTCTCGCGCGAACGTCGACCCGTCCGAGGAACCCATGGATTCACTCCGTGTCACCACGCTTTCGCTCGGCCCGCTGCAGGCAAACTGCTTCATCGTCGCTCGCGCCAGCGATTGCCTGGTGATCGACCCGGGCGACGAAGCTCACCTCGTCGTCGACAGGCTGGAGCGTGACGGGACTCTGCCCGCCGCCCTCCTTCTCACGCACGGACACTTCGATCACTTCGGCGGCGTCGCAGAGCTGGCGCGCCGCTACGACGTGCCCGTCTACCTGGGCCACGACGACCTCGATCAGCTGCGCGACGGCGGGCTCGGCCACGAGGCCGGCTTTCCGCCGGATCCCGTCGGCGACGTCGAGCTGTTGAGCGGAGAGCAGGTGCTCGCTCTGCCTCTTCCCGTGCGCGCTCTGCCGACCCCTGGACACTCCCGGGGCTCGTACTCGTTTGGCATCGACGGACACCTGTTCTCCGGCGATCTGCTCTTTCGCGGCAGCGTTGGGCGCACGGACTTTCTCGGCGGCGACATGGATCAGCTGCTCGCCTCGGTCGCCCTCCTCATGCGCAGCTTCCCCCCGGCGACCATCGTCCACTGCGGGCACGGCCCAGACACCACACTGGCGCGCGAGCTCGCAAGCAACCCGTTTCTCACCGCTCTACGCGGAGCCGACCTTCCGCGATGAGTACGATCAAGGCGCCCAAGGGCACATACGACCTGCTTCCTGACGAGGCGGCGCAACGGGACGCAATCGTTGCCACCGCGGCCACCGTCTTCGCCCGCTACGGCTACCGTCGCATCGTCACGCCCGAATTCGAGGAAACTGGTCTATTTCAGCGCGGAGTGGGGGAGGCAACCGACATCGTCCGCAAGGAGATGTACACCTTCCCCGACAAAGGCGGACGCTCGCTCACGCTGCGACCAGAGGGTACCGCGCCGGTCTGCCGCGCGTATGTGGAGCACGGTCTGCACAAGTGGCCGCAACCCGTGAAACTCTGGTACTACTGCCCGATGTTTCGCTACGAGCGACCTCAGGCCGGCCGCTACCGCGAGCACTACCAACTCGGCGTCGAGGCCATCGGCTCCGCCGATCCCGCCGTCGACGCCGAAGTCGTGGCCGTTCTCGCCGCCGTGTTCGCCGAAGTCGGCGTCGAAGATGTACGTCTCAACATGAACAGCATGGGCGACCGCGCCTGCCGGCCCGCTTACGTCGAGCGACTGCGCGCCTACCTGCACGCCCGTGAAGGCGAGCTGTGTGGCGACTGCCTCGCTCGCCTGGAACTCAACCCTCTGCGCACCTTCGACTGCAAAGTCGAGTCGTGCCGCGCGGTGCTCGATGAGGCACCGCGACTCTCCGATCACCTTTGCCCGGACTGCCGCGAGCACTTCGACACCGTCCTCACGCTGGTACGCAGAGCCGGCCTCGAGCCGCACCTCGACTTCCGGCTGGTGCGCGGGCTCGACTACTACACGCGCACGACCTTCGAGTTCAGCTCGGACCGCCTCGGCGCCCAAAGCGGCGTCGGTGGCGGCGGCCGCTACGACGGCCTCGTGGCCGAGCTCGGCGGCCCGGAGACACCGGGCGTGGGGTGGGGGAGCGGCCTCGAGCGCATTACTCAGGTGATGCGCCCCCGGCCGCTGGCTACTCCGTCACCGAGCGTCTTCGTCGTCACCGCTTCACCGGCCGCCAAGACGGCGGCCTTCGGCCTCACCCAGGACCTACGTTCCGCGGGAGTGGCTGCGGAGCTCGATCTCGGCGCCCGCAGCCTGAAAGGTCAACTCAAACACGCCGGTCGCGTGCGCGCTGCTTGGGCCGTTGTTGTCGGCGATGCGGATCTCGCTCCCGACTCGGTGCGTCTGCACGCGATGAGCGGCCGCAACGATGAGATTGTGCCGCTCTCAGATGCGGCGCCGACCCTCATCGCCCACCTCAAGGAGGAAGCCTGATGTTTCGCGACGCCCTGCCTGGCGAGCTGCGCAGCGCCGATGTCGGACGCGAAGTCCGCCTCGCGGGATGGGTGGCACGCCGCCGCGATCACGGTCAACTCATCTTCGTCGACTTGCGCGATCGCAGCGGCGTGGTACAGCTGGTCTTCGACCCTTCCGCCGCCGCTGAAGCGCACGCCAGCGCCGAACACGTCCGCTCAGAATTCGTCTTGGCCGTGCGTGGCACCGTCGTCGCACGCTCGCCCGAGACCGTCAATGCCGCTCTCCCGACCGGCGACATCGAAGTGCGCGTGGACGAGTCGCAGGTGCTCAACCCTTCGCGAACGCCGCCGTTCGAGGTAGAGGGCATCGCCGACGTAGACGTCGACGAGTCCCTGCGCCTCAAGTATCGCTACCTCGACCTGCGCCGCCGCGCGATGCTCGCCAATCTGGAGACTCGTCACTACGCGGCCCAAGCGGCGCGTGCCTACCTTAACGAGCAGGGCTTTCTGGAAGTCGAGACACCCGAGCTCACGCGCTCTTCACCCGAGGGCGCGCGCGACTTCCTCGTCCCTTCGCGACTCCAGCCGTACCACTTCTATGCTCTGCCGCAGTCGCCGCAGATGTTCAAGCAGATCCTTATGGTGTCGGGACTCGACCGCTACTATCAGTTCGCGCGCTGCTTCCGCGACGAAGATCTGCGCTCCGACCGTCAGCCGGAACATACGCAGATCGACATTGAGGTCTCGTTCATGACCGCGGAGCAGATCCGCGCGCTCCTCGAAGGGCTTCTGGCCGCCGTGTTCGCGCGCGTCGCCGAAGAGACTCTCGAGCTGCCTCTGCCGACGCTCTCGTACGACGAGGCGATGCTGCGCTACGGCTCCGATAAGCCAGACCTCCGCTACGACGTCGAGATCGTCGATCTTACCGACCTCTTCGCCGCCAGCGAGTTCAAGGTCTTCCGCGACGCCGCCGACGGGGGAGGCGTGGTACGTGCTGTCTGCGCGCCGGGTGGCGGCAGCCTCTCGCGGGCGCAGATCGATCGCCTTACCGAGCTCGCCAAGGAACATGGCGCCAAGGGCATGGCCTACCTCTACGTCGATGAGGGCGCCGCACTGCGCGGTCCGATCCTCAAGTTCCTCTCCGCCGAGGAACAGCGTGGTCTCCTGGAGCGACTCGCCGCGAAACCCGGCGACCTCATCGTCTTCGGCGCCGATGCTCCCGGCATCGTGGCGCCGGTCCTCGGCGCGCTGCGCCTAGCGCTCGTTCAGCTTCTCGACGTCGTCCCGACCAAGCGTTGGGCACTGGCCTGGGTGGTGGAGTTCCCGCTCTTTGAGGTCGACACCGAGACCGGCACGCTGACCTACGGTCACAATCCCTTCAGCCTGCCCACCGACGCGACGCTAGACCTCCTCGAGAGCGCGCCTCTCGACGTGCGTGGCGCGCAGTACGACCTCGTGCTCAACGGCGTCGAACTGGGCTCCGGCTCCTTGCGCAATCACAGCGCCGACACACAGCGTGCCATCCTGCGCGCCCTCGGTCTGGACGAGGCGCGCATCGAGGAGTCATTCGGCTGGTTCCTCGAGGCTCTCGAGTACGGTGCGCCGCCGCACGGAGGCATCGGCATCGGCTTCGATCGTCTCATCGCCGTGCTCAGCGACGCCGACTCCATCCGCGACGTGATCGCGTTTCCGAAGACGTCTTCCGGCGGCGACCCGCTCACCGGAGCACCGGGGCGGGTGACCGCGACGCAACTCCAGGAGCTGCGCATCCAAGCGCGCTAACGATTCGCTCAAGATTGCCGCCGGTTTGCCGACTCATGCGGTAAACCGGTCTCCGGTGGTTGGTACGCGAGAAGGCGTTTGCTACGATGATCGAGCTCGACCTTGTGCGTGACCTCGTGGCATTCTCGAGCCAACACGAACACATTGGGAGCCCGTCCGTCGTGCCATTCGTGGATGGCGCGAGAGGGCACCCACCTGCAAGAGCAGGTTCGAGAATAAAGCGAGCACGGCAAGGTGGAGCACTTATGAGGGGGCACACATGGGCCTGATGAAGCGTAACGCGTCGTTCTTGCTCATGGTCGGAGCCATTCTCCTCGTCGGCGCCGCAATCTTCGGCGGAGTCGTCGCCGTCCGCGTCGCCGCCGCCACAGGCAGCAACGCCAGCAGCAGCAGTTCTGCCGCTTCCAAGTCCAACAACGGCGTGAGCAGCTTTGGTCTTGGCAGCGTGAGCAGCGCCAGCACCGCGACCGCGGGATACCAATCGACTACGGCGGCGGGATACAAATCCCTGACGATCGAGCCAACAACCGACACACCCGCCTTCATCAGTGAGAGCTTCGACGACGACCGCGGCGTCGTGCTCCTTGTCTACTGTGCCGGCGCTTCGGACGACATGGAGATGCTGAGCTACCTCTCGACCGTCAAGGCGCAGTATTCCTCTTCGTTCACCTTCCGCGCCGTAGAGGCGCGCACGTCCGGAGACTTGGGCGACACGCTCGACCAGCTCCGAGTCAGCAATCCACCGATCCTGGCGATCATCCGCGCCGACGGCGAGGTCTCCGAGCTCTACACGGGCTGGGTCAGCCTCAAGACCTTCGAACAGCGCGTCGCAGACGCGGCTCGCGGCCTGTAGCGCACCGGAATCCTGGCATCGCCGGAGTCGAGACCGGCGCTCCGCTCACTGCCTAGGGGCATATTGACGAGCAGGGCTTGTTGACTAGCTCCCTCGCGTCACCCATAATGTCTACCTTATGAGTAGGGTTTTTCGCGGAGGGAGCATGCGCGTCTCGTCGCGCTGCGAATACGGACTGCGGGCCATGGTCTATCTCGCCCGGCAGGAGCCTCGGACCCCCGTGCCGCTAACCGAGATCGTCGCCCAGGAGGGCATTCCCGGACCGTTTCTCGAGCGGATCCTGGCGCAGTTGCGAGAGAGCGGACTCGTGAGCACAACGCGTGGAGTGAGTGGCGGCTACCAGCTCGCCAGAGAGGCCAATTCCATCGCCGTCGGCCAGATCGTGACGGCGCTCGAGGGACCGCTAACCGTCGTCGGTTGCGTCCCGGATGGTGCCGCGTGCGAGCGGTCCCAGTCGTGCGCCTCACGCGCCGCTTGGCGTGCCCTTGACGCCGCGATCAGCGACGCACTGAACGGCGTCACCCTCGGCGACCTCACCGAAGGAGCGGCCACATGAAACCCGTCTACCTCGATCACGCCGCTACGACGCCCGTCGACGAGCGCGTCATGGCGGCGATGCTGCCGCACTTCAGCAAGAGCTACGGCAACGCTTCTGAGTTGCACACTCTGGGGCGCGCCGCCCGCCAGGCGATCGATGAGGCACGAGCGCAGGTTGCCGCCGGCATCGGCGCGTCCGGCACGGAGATCGTCTTCACGTCGGGAGGCACCGAGGCCGACAATCTCGCCATCATCGGCTATCTTCGCGAACTGCCGCCCGCGCACCTCATAGTCAGCGCGATCGAGCATGCGGCGGTTCTGGAATCGGCGCGGGCTCTGCAACGAACCGGCTGGGACGTCGACTACATACCGGTCGACGGTGAGGGCGTGGTCGATGTCGAAGCCTACACCCGCGCCTTTCGGCCCGACACCAAGCTCGTCTCGATTCACCTCGCGAACAATGTGGTCGGCACCATCGAGCCGGTGCGTGAACTCACGCGCATCGCTCACGAGCGAGGCGTCCCGGTCCATACCGATGCCGTCCAGGCGGTCGGCGCCATACCGGTTGACGTTCGCGACCTGGGCGTCGACATGCTCAGCCTCTCCGCCCACAAGCTCTACGGGCCCAAGGGGTCGGGGGCGCTCTACGTACGCCGCGGAGTGCGACTGCGACCTCTCCTCTTCGGTGGCGGGCACGAACGTCGACTGCGCTCAGGTACCGAGAATGTTCCCGGGATCGTCGGACTCGGGGCCGCGATCGAGCTCGCCGTCGCCGGCCTGCACGAGTCGCAGGCGCGACTTGCGGCACTGCGCGATCGCCTCGTCGCCGGCGTGATGGACCTGGTACCCGACGTGCGCTACCTCGGCCATCCCACGCAACGGCTGCCGGGCAACGCGGCATTCACCGTGCGTTACGTCGAAGGCGAATCGATGCTCCTGCACCTCGACACTCGGGGCTACATGGTTGCCAGCGGATCTGCCTGTGCCTCCGGCGCACTGCAGCCCTCGCACGTCGTCATGGCGCTGGGCGCCGACGCGGAGGACGCGCACGGCAGTCTACGTCTCACCCTGGGTCGCGCCACCACCGATGACGACATCGACGGTTTCTTGGCGGTCTTCCCCGGCATCGTCGCCAGACTCCGCGCCATGAGCCCCCTGTTCCTGAAGGACTGAGGTATGTACAACGAGTTGGTCCTCGATCACTTCAACAACCCCCGCAACGTCGGCGAGGTCGGATGTGCGGACGGCGTCGGACAGGTGGGCAACCCTGCCTGCGGCGACGTCATGCGCATAACCATCCGCGTCGTCGATGAGCGCCTCGCCGAGGTGAGGTTCAAGACGTTCGGTTGCGCAGCGGCGGTGGCCACCTCCAGTATGGTGACCGAACTCACGACCGGCATGACGCTTTCTGAAGCGGGTGAGGTCACCAACCAAGTCGTTGCCGCAGCGCTGGGTGGTCTACCGGCGAGCAAGATGCACTGCTCCAACCTCGCCGCCGACGCGCTGCATCAGGCCATCCAGGACTACCTCGAGAAGACAGGACGTAGTAACCAGATCGAGGGCATCCTGGGGCCGCCCCCAAAAGGGCAAGCGTCCTCATCGGGCTGAGCGGCGGCGTCGACAGCGCCGTCGCCGCGCGTCGCCTGCTCGACGCGGGCCGCACGCTGGAGACGGCAATGGTCAGACTGTGGCCCGGCGAGGACGAGCGCAGCTGCTGCTCGCCGGGCGCGCTCCAGCGGGCACGGCAAGTTGCCGCCGCGATGGGCGTTCCTTTTCACACGCTCGACCTCGAGGCCGACTTTGCGCGCCATGTCGTCGCTCCGTTCGTCGACAGCTACGTGGCGGGGGAGACACCGAACCCGTGCGTGACCTGCAATCCGCGGCGTCTCAGCGCCCTGGTCGACATGGCGACGGAGCTCGGCCTCGAGGGTATTGCCACCGGCCACTACGCACGCCGCCGCTGGATCGACGGAGAGCCGTACTTGACACGCGCGCAGGACCGCGCCAAGGACCAGACGTACATGCTCTGGTCTGTGCCCACAGATGTCTTAGCGCGACTCGAATTTCCGCTCGGAGATCTCGGTAAGCCGGAGGTCCGCGACCTCGCCGCCGAGCACGGCCTGCCGGTCGCGGACGAGCCCGAGAGTCAGGAGGCGTGCTTCGCCGCCGACGGCTACCGCGAGTTCCTGGCACGCCGGGGCGTTGCTTCCCGTCCCGGTCTCATCGTCGACCGCGACGGAACGCCGCTCGGCACCCACGGCGGTCAGTGGCGCTACACCATCGGCCAGCGTCGCGGCTTGGGCCTAAGCGGCCCTCGCCCCCTGTACGTTCTCGAGCGGCGAGCCGCGAGTAACGAGGTCGTCGTCGGCGAGCGTGAGGCGCTCGACCAGCGCACGATCGCCATCCGCGTCATGAGCGATCGTGGCCTCGATCTCGACGACGACCTCGAGGTGCAACTGCGCTACCGCTCGCCGGCCGTGCCCGTCCTCCGTCTTGAGCGCACACACGGGGGACACGTGCTTGCGCACCTCGTAGCGCCGTTCAGCGGCGCAGCGCCTGGTCAGTCCGCGGTGTTCTATCGTGGCGACGTGTTGATCGGCGGCGGCGTCATCACCACACTCTCCGCCGCTGTTCAGCGAGTATGATAGTGTCTCCTATGGACAATTATGCAGACAACGTCGCCAAGGAGACGTGAATGCACGCCACACTCGCGCCGCTGGCGCTGACGTCATCGGAGATCTTGCGCTACGCAGCCGCCTTCTTCTTTGTCGTCGTCGCCCTCGCCATCGCCTACGCCCTCGTCAAAGCCGCCACGACACTCGGTCGCGTCGACAAGGTGCTCGCGGATGTCGATCATGAGGCCGTGCCGCTCATGCAGAAGGCAGGGGTGACACTCGATGCCGTCAACGCCAATCTCACAAACGTTGACGGCATTACCAAGGACGTTGCGGAGATCACCGACAAGATCGACGGCATGGCAACCATGATCGAAGGTGTCGTGAGTAAGCCGGCACGCAAGGCCGCAGCCTTCGGCGCCGGGGTCCAAACGGCGATGTCAAGCTTCATGCGTCGCGAGAGATCAGAAGGCGATGACGGGCCGAGCGCGCGCGAGGCCGCTCCCTGGGAGCAGCCGCAGACGAGCGCCGATGCACACTTCGAGACGTCCCAACCGGCCACTGCGGACGACACGCCGCCTTCCTACGCAGACGACTCGAGCGGCCAGACCGCGTCGAGACAGGAGGCCTGAGCGGTGGCATTCTCAACCCGGCTCGTCCTCGGCGGTCTGGCTCTCGGCACCGCTCTGGCGTACTACGTCAAGAAGCAGCACGCAGCAACCGGCGACGACTACGTCTCCATCATCGCTCAGCTGCCCGCCGCGGCACGACGCGCAGCCTCCGACATCAAAGAGCGTGCGGCCGTCGCCTTCGAAGACGGAAGGACCGCCGCGCGGGCGCGCGATGGCGAGCTCGTGCGCCAGATCGGTGCAAGTTCGAGTCCGCATTCAACGTTCACCTCCACCCAGCACCGCTAGCGTCGCGCCGTTGACTGATCGCATCAATCTCGAAGTCGCGGCGTCAACCCGCTCCTTCTCGACCATTCGGCGTGTACTTGGCGGGCTCGGAGCCCGGCTCGGCTACTCACTGGACGACCTCGACGACCTCTATCTGGGCTGCGAGGAAGTACTGCGCGCGGCTCTCAGCCACGAGCCTCTCGAGCGCCTCAATCTGGAGGTCCAGATAGAGCCGCGTCACCTCCGGCTGCAACTCGGGCACTTCCGGTCGCCGAGGCTGCGTGCAGATGTCACCACGAGCCTCGCCGGTTGCGAGAGCGTCGACTTGTGCCGTTTGCTCACACGCACCATGGACGCAGTGACGGTGGAAGATGGGCCGGCCGACGCCTTCTACGTCGTCCTCGAGCGCCGCCATCGAGGGCTGCGCCAATGACAGCCCCGTCCGAGCAGGACCCGCGCGAGACCGGCCCCGACGAGGAGGAGCAAGTCGATCTCGACCAGGCTTCGCCGGCGGCAGACGAACCTCCCCAGCCGGTCAGTCCGCGCGGACGCGACGAATCGGAGAAGCTCGATCAGTTCCTCCTCCGCCGCTATCACCTCGGCGGTGACCTCAAGGCGCGCGAGCAACTCATCACGATGTACATGCCGCTCGTGCGCTCGCTGGCTCGCCGTTACGCCTCGCGCGGCGAGCACTTCGACGATCTCGTGCAGGTCGGCGCCATTGGTCTCATCAAGGCGATCGATCGATTCGATCTTACGCGTGGAGTCGAGCTCACGACGTATGCGACGCCGAACATCGTCGGCGAGATCAAGCGCTACTTCCGCGACAAAGGATGGTCCGTGCGTGTACCGCGCGGCCTCCAAGAACTCAACATCCGCGTCAACAAAGTCATCGACGAGCTCACGCCTCGCCTGCAGCGTTCGCCGACGATCGAGGAGATCGCCCTCGCGGCCAACTCCACCCCAGAAGAGGTACTCGAAGCCCTCGAGTCCAGCCAGGCGTACAACTCCATCTCGTTGCAGGCTTCGCCGACGAGCGACCCGGGCGACGACGAGTCCTCACTCGTCGACTACCTCGGCGGCGACGAGGAAGCGTACGACGTCATGGAGGATCGCACCATGCTGGCACCCGGCTTCGCCAAGCTCGACAGCCGCGAACGGTATATCCTTCACCTGCGCTTCTTTGAGGGCTTAACGCAGAGCCAAATCGCGGCGCGCGTGGGCATCTCACAGATGCACGTGTCGCGCCTCATCCGCCGCGCTCTTGAGAAGCTTCGTGAGGAGATCGGGGAGATTGACGGGCCTCCCACGATCAGCGCGCACGAACACGACAAGTGAGCAACTCCCGACCACGTGAGTGAGGGTTCCCAGTGAAGTCTGCCGACATCCGCGATCTGTTTCGAGAGTTCTTCGCCGCCCGAGGGCACGTAGCGACGGAGGCCGCGAGCCTCATCCCGGCAGGCGACGCGAGCGTGCTCTTCACAACTGCCGGCATGCAGCAGTTCAAGCCTTACTACCTGGGAGTCGACACGCCGCCGGCGACACGCATGACGACGTGCCAACGCTGTTTCCGCACCTCGGATGTGGAGAACGTGGGCACGACCTCCCGTCACCTCACCTTCTTCGAGATGCTGGGCAACTTCTCGTTCGGCGACTACTTCAAGGCAGAGGCCATCGAGTGGGCGTTGGCGTTCTCGGATCAAGTCGGCATCAGCCGCGAACGCATTTGGGTCTCGGTCTTCGGCGGCGACGGCGAGGTCCCGGGCGACGAAGAGGCCGTCGCCATCTGGAAGAGCCACGGCGTGCCGGCGGAGCGCATCGTCAGACTCGGCCGTGGCGACAACTTCTGGGGCCCGGCCGGCCCCACCGGTCCTTGCGGGCCGTGCTCGGAGCTGTACTTCGACCAAGGGCCCGAGTTCGGCTGCGACAACCCGAACTGCGCCCCCGGCTGCGACTGCGATCGTTTCATGGAGTACTGGAATCTGGTCTTCGTGCAGTACGAGATGGACGCGGCGGGTGCGCTCACGCCCCTGCCGAAGCCGAGCATCGACACCGGCATGGGACTGGAGCGCATCGCCAGCGTCACGCAGGGGGTAAGCGACGTCTTCCAGACCGATCTCTTCGCCGGCCTCATGGAGACCGGATCGCGCCTCTCCGGCGTGCGCGCGACCGACTCGTTCGCCGCGACTCGCGCCCTGCGTGTGATGGCCGAGCATGCGCGTTCCTCCGCCTTCCTCATCATGGACGGCATTCTTCCCGGCAACGACGGCCGCGACTACGTGTTACGCCGCATCATTCGCCGCGCCGTCCAGCAGGGAGTCTCCATCGGTCTCGAGAAACCGTTCCTGGCCACGCTTGCAGGGCAGGTCGTCGACGAGATGGGGGCGGCGTACCCGCAACTTGTCGCCATGCGCGCCGAAATCGAGCGCGTCGTGCAAGAAGAGGAGACGCGCTTCCGGCGCACGCTCGACCAGGGCATGGGGATCCTCGAGGAGGCGCTGCGCCGCGCCTACAGCGCCGGGACCGATCTCCCCGCCGAAGTCGCGTTCGAACTGCACGACACGTACGGATTCCCGTTCGACCTCACGCGCGAGATCGCTGCGGAATCGGACATGAGCGTGGACGAGGAACGCTTCGAACATCTCATGGAAGAGCAACGCGCCCGTGCTCGCGCCGCCCAGAAAGTCGTCGGCGGCGCCGAAGCCGATGAGCTCAACGATTTCCAGCGGCGCTCCGCCGACAGGCCCACTACGTTCGTCGGCTATGAACGGCTCGAGGTGGCGACCGTGATTCGCGCTTGCCAGACGCTGTCCGACGGCCGTGTCGCGCTCAAGCTCGCGGAGTCGCCCTTCTACGCCGAAGGCGGCGGCCAGATCGCCGATCTCGGCTGGGTACACACCGAGGCGGGCAAGCTCGACGTCGAGAACGTGCTGCGCTTCGAGAACGACCAAGTGATCGTCGCCCGAGTGCTCGAAGGGCGCGTCGCCGGAGGCGAACGCGCCAAGGCGATGGTCAACGCGGTGCGGCGCCACCAGACGGCCTGCAATCACACGGCAACTCACCTCCTGCACAACGCTCTGCGACTCGTCCTCGGCGACTCTGTTCGTCAGGCCGGCTCGATGGTGCGCCCGGAGCGGCTGCGCTTCGACTTCTCGGTTCGCCGCGCCCCAAACCCCGAGGAGCTCGCCCAGGTCGAAGAGCTCGTCAACCGACGAATCGTCGAGAATCACCCGGTGCGGCCCTTCGTGACGACGAAGGAGTACGCCGCCGAGATCGGCGCCCTGGCCTTCTTCGAGGACAAGTACGGTGAATTCGTACGCGTCCTCGAGATCGACGACCTCAGCCGCGAGTTGTGCGGGGGTACCCACGTTTCGACGACCTCGCAGATCGGGCTCTTCAAGATCACCAGCAGCCAGTCCGTCGGTGCCAATACGCGCCGCATCGAGGCCATCACGTCGGCCAAGGCGATCGAGTACTACCGCAACCTTGAACGAGAGTTCTCCGGCCTCGCCGACGCGCTGGGCGTGAAGCCAGATCGCGCCGGCGCTGCCGTCGAGAAGCTGCAGGCGCAGTTGACGGACGCGCAGGCCAAGCTCAAGGCCGCCCAAGCCGGCACGGCGACGCCGGCGCTCGACCAGATCATCGGCGAGGTCCAGCAGGCGGGACCGATCACCTACGTCGCCGGCATCCCCGCCGTCTCGGAGAGCGCGGAGCTCCTCGATCTCGTCGATCGAGTACGCGACCGCTATCCGGAGGCGGTTGTGATCTTGGGCGCGGCGCTCGACGGCAAGGCCGCGCTCGTCGTCTCGGCGAGCGACAGCGCCGTCGGCCGCGGAGTTCACGCCGGAGAGATCCTGAAAGCCATGCTACCGGCCGTCGACGGCAAGGGCGGCGGAAAGCCCGCTCTGGCGCGCGGCGGCGGCGCCAACGCCGACGGACTCGCGGCCGCTCTTGCGGCCGGGGTAGCACGCGTTCAGGGTCTCGCCGAGGGGTAGTATGCGTGTCCTCGCGCTCGACCACGGCGCGGCTAGAACTGGCGTCGCCGTCTCGGATGTCACCGGTACACTTGCGCGCCCGCTCGAAGTGGTGGCGCGAGTCGATACGCAAGCTGGGCTCACCGCGTTGCTCAGTATCATCGCACGCGAGGCCCCGGGCGCCATCGTCGTCGGCCTCCCTGTGTCCCTCGACGGCCGCGAGCACGATCAGGCGCGGCGCGCACGCGCCTTCGCCGCTCGGCTCGAGGCGGCCGTCGCCTGTCCGGTCGTCCTGCACGACGAGCGGTTCACGACCAAACTCGCCGAGCAACGTGGCGGCCGCGCCGCGCGCGACGCCCGCGCGGCCGCCACGTTGCTCGAAGACTACCTGAGGACACATGATGAGCGGTCGTCCTGACGAACCCGGACAGTCGGGTCGTCCGCCCGCCGGCGGCGATTGGTTCCGCTACGAGCCCAAGTCGCCTAGTAGCCTTCCATCGTCCGGCGACCACGACCTCGATCATCTGCGGCACACACGCCGGCAGCCGCGCCCGGGAAGGACGCGGGCACGCCTCTTCGGCTACACCCTCGTGGCCCTCTTCGCGCTGCTCCTCGGCCTCGCCACGGGCTACGTGCGTGGCTACTTCGCCGAAGGCGAGGCCGGGGAAGAGGTGACTGTGGTGATCGCCTCCGGCGACAGTCTCAGTACCATCGCCGGCAAGCTCCAAGAGGCCGGCGTCGTCGAACACGCCGGCGCCTTCGTCATCCGTGCCCAGAGAGACGGGTACTCGTCCCAGCTCAAGCCGGGCAAGTACGTGCTGCGCAAGGGGCAGCCGTACGATGAGATCGTGGCCATCCTCATCGAGGGTCAGGCGGCACCGGTCGTCAAGGTGACGATCCCCGAGGGATCCACACTGGAACAATCGGCCACCCTCGTGTCGAGCGATCTGAGCGGCATCTCCGCCAAGGAGTACACACGCGTCGCACGCGACGAACCGCCGGCCTTCGCCCTTGACGGCTACAAGAAGGGGACCACCCTCGAGGGTCTCCTCTTTCCCGCCACCTACGAGGTACAACGCACCGTCACTGCCGAGCAGTTCGTCAACAAGCAACTGGACGCCTTCGGCGACGCCCTGAATCAAGTCGATCTCACGCGAGCGACAGAAGCCAATCTCACGCCGTACGACGTCGTCATCATCGCCTCAATGGTAGAGCGAGAAGCCCAGGTCGACGAAGAGCGCGCCATGGTCGCCGCAGTCATCTGGAACCGGCTCAAGGCCGACATGAAACTGCAGATAGACGCCACAGTTCAGTACGCGCTGGGGGAAACCAAACCGGTTCTCACCTTCGAAGACCTCAAAGTCGACTCACCGTACAATACGTACACCCACTCCGGCCTGCCTCCAACTCCCATTGCGAACCCTGGACTGGCATCGTTACAGGCTGCCGCGAATCCCGCCGAGGTAGACTACCTGTACTACGTCGCACGCGGCGACGGCACAGGCCGGCACTACTTCTCGCGCACGTACGAGGAGTTCCTGGCCAACCAAGCCAAGGCGATTCAGAACAGCCAGTAGCGCTTCACGCTCGTGTCGTCCGCCAATCGACACGGCGGCGACTTCGGGGGTGGCCAATGATCACGGGAACCACGCGCCTGCTCGGCATCATCGGCGACCCAGTCGCGCACTCGCTGTCGCCGGTCATGCACAACGCCGGCTTCGCCGCGCTCGGTCTCGACATGGCCTACGTGCCGCTCCACGTCGCCGCCGACGACATACCCGCAGCGCTCAACGGGCTCGTAGCGCTCGGCTTCCGCGGCGCCAACGTCACTGTTCCACACAAGGGCGCAGTACTGCCGTTTATGGACTGGCTGCACGACGACGCCCGCCTCGTACAAGCCGTCAACACCATCGTCGTTGACGATCATCGTCTACACGGCTACAACACCGACATCGAAGGCGTCCGCTACGCGCTCGCACAAGCGTGCGGAGATACCCTCGTTGGCCAACCGGCGCTCATCGTCGGCGCCGGCGGCGCAGCGCGCGCTGTTGCCCTCGCCCTCGCGCGCATGTCCATGCCGCTCACCATCGTCAATCGAACCGCGTCGACCGCGCAGAGGCTCGTCGACCTCATCCAGACCGCCGCGCCTGCGGTTCCCTGCCGCTCGCTGCCATGGGTAGACCTCACGGCCGCCACGACTGCCGGGCAACGCCTCATCGTCAATGCCACCACGCTCGGCATGGAAGGCGCGGGTAAAGTCCCTGCGGAGTTGGTCGATACATTGACGGCAGGGCACGTTGTGTTCGACGTGGTCTACGGTCACGCGGAGACTGAGTTCCTCAGACGCGCGCGTAGGTCGGGGGCAGAAACCGTTGACGGGCTGGCAATGCTTCTCGGCCAAGCCGCGTCCGCGTTCGAGCTGTGGACCGGTCAGCGAGCGCCTTTGGAGGCTATGCGTCGCGTCCTCGTTCGCTGACCACGGAGGAAGGTGGATGCACGGACGTAAGCGGTCCACAGGGAGCCGATTTGACCATCATGCAGTCTGAGGAGACCCTCACAGACCGCGAGATGATTGTTGTCGCGTCACCACCGACGTCCGAGTCCGTGATTCCGGTGGATGAGACCGCAGAGCAGCAGGAGTACCGCGGCGTTACCACCGACGACGCGCTAAACGGCATGGTAGCCGGGCAACGCGCCACCAAACTGCGCGTCGGCGACATCCTCAGAAGCATGGGCCTCGTTACAGACGAGCAAATCGACACCGCCCTGATACGTCAGCGCGAGACACACCAACGCATTGGTCAGGTGCTCATCGAGAGCGGCGCGGTGTCGGAAGTCGACCTCACGCGTGCCCTCGGTGCGAAGTTCGGCGTCGGCTTCATCGATCTCAGCGAGACCACCATCGACCGGCCGGCGGCGGAGTCCATCGACGAGAAGCTCGCCCGTCGCTACGGCGCGATTCCCGTGCGCTACGCCGACGACAACACGCTCCTGGTCGCCATGGTCGATCCGCAGAACCTGCTGGCGCTCCAGGATCTCGAGATCATCACCGGCTATACCATCCGCGCCGCGATTGCCAGCGAAGAGGACATCTACGGCGCCATCGCCACCATCTACCGCGATCGCCCCGATGTCGACGAGACCATCCTGCCCGGCGAAGCGGACGAAGCCGTCGAAGTCAACGACATTCGCAACGCCACCGACGAGGCGCCCATCGTACGCCTCGTCAACTCCATCCTCGCACAAGCCGTCGACGACGGCGCCAGCGACATCCACTTCGAACCCCAGGTCAAAGACCTCGCAGTGCGCTTCCGCGTCGATGGTGTGCTCATCCAGATCATGTCGATTCCGCGGCGCATGCTGAGCGGCGTCATCAGTCGCCTCAAGATCATGTCGGACCTCGACATCGCCGAGCGGCGCGTCCCGCAAGACGGACGTATCGGGCTCATGGTCGGCGGCAAGGCCATCGACATGCGCGTCGCGACCCTCCCGACGGTCTACGGCGAGAAGGTCGTTATGCGCCTCCTCGACAAGTCCAACGTCATGCTCAACCTCGAGGATCTGGGCTTCTCGGAGAAGGCGCTCAAACGCTTCCGCGCCTCGTTCACAAAGCCGTACGGAGCCATCCTCGTCACCGGACCAACCGGCTCCGGTAAGTCGACGACGCTGTACGCGGCGCTGAATATCCTCAACTCCATCGAGAAGAACATCATCACTGTCGAGGATCCCGTCGAGTACCGCCTCGGGGGCATCAACCAGGTCCAGGTCAACTCCCGCACCGGCATGACGTTCGCCGCCGCGCTGCGCTCCATCCTGCGCTGCGACCCGGACATCGTCATGATCGGCGAGATCCGCGACCGCGAGACGGCTCAGATCGCCGTTGAGTCAGCGCTCACCGGCCACCTCGTCCTCAGCACGCTGCACACCAACGACGCCCCGGGCGCCCTCTCGCGTCTCACCGAGATGGGCATCGAGCCCTTCCTCACCTCGTCGGCGGTCGACTGCGTGCTCGCGCAACGCCTCGCGCGACGCCTTTGTTCCCAGTGCAAGGAGCCCTACACGGCGACCCGCGAGATGCTGCGCAAGAACGACTTTCCTACCGAAGTCTGCGACCGCGACGACGTCGTGCTCCACCGCGCCAAAGGATGCTCGCGCTGCAAGGGCACCGGCTATAAGGGCCGACTTGGCCTGTACGAGGTCATGGTTGTGAGCGAAGCGATCAGAAGGCTAACGGTTGAGCGCAAGAGCGCCGATGAAATCTCCCGTGTCGCGAAAGCGGAGGGCATGAAGAGTCTTCGCGAGGACGGCATAGACAAAGTACTCCTGGGCATGACCTCCATCGAGGAAATCGCCAGGGTCATCATCTGACTGCTGCAAGAAGGAAGTGACCATGGATCTAGTTGACGTCCTCCTCGAGGTGCTCGAGCGCGACGCCAGCGACCTCCATCTCTCAGTGGGGTCGCCGCCGATCATCCGCATCCACGGCGCGCTGGAACGGCTCGACTATCCGCGCCTGAGCGCAAACGACACGCGGGAGCTCATCTACAGCATCCTCTCCCAGGATCAACGTCAACGCCTGGAGAACGAGTGGGAGATCGACTTCTCGTACTCTGTCCCCGGTCGCGCGCGTTTCCGTGTCAACGCCTTCTTCCAGCGCAACAGTCTCGGTGCGGCCTTCCGCCTCATCCCGATCAGCATCAAGCGACTCGAAGATCTCGGCCTTCCCAAGACACTCCACGACCTGACACGCAAGCCACGCGGGTTCATCGTCGTCACGGGGCCGACTGGTTCGGGCAAGTCGACGACGCTCACAGCCATGATCGACGAGATCAATGAGACGCGCGAAGAGCACATCATGACGATCGAGGACCCCATCGAGTTCCTCCATCGCCACAAGAAGTGCATGGTCAACCAGCGTGAGGTGGGCGCGGACACCAAGGGCTTCAACCGCGCCCTCAAGAGTGTGCTGCGTCAAGATCCAGACATCATCCTCGTCGGCGAGATGCGCGATACCGAGACGATGTCCACCGCCCTCACGGCGGCAGAGACGGGCCACTTGGTGTTCGCCACGCTGCACACTCAGGACGCGCCGCAGACCATCGACCGCATCATCGACGTCTTCCCGCCGCATCAGCAGGAGCAGATCCGCGTTCAGCTCTCGACGACCCTCATGGGCGTCTGCACCCAGCAGCTACTCCCGACGCGCGACGGTCGCGGCCGTGTCGTCGCCTGCGAAGTCCTCATTCCGACGCCCGCGGTGCGCAACCTCATCCGCGAGGGCAAGACGCACCAGGTGTACTCCACGATGCAGACCGGCTCCGCGTTCGGCATGCAGACCATGGACACCGCGCTCGCCGACCTCGTCCGGCGCGGCGTCATCTCACACGAGACGGCGACTCGGCGCTCCAGCGACCCTTCAGGCCTGGAGCGCCTCATCGGACAACCCATGGCAATGGGTGCGTAAAGGGGAATCATGGGCACCTTCACGTACAAAGCGCTCGACCCGCGCGGCGCTCCCGCGACCGGCGAGATCGACGGCGAGAGCAAGACCGCGGCAGCCGCCGCTCTGCGCAATCGCGGCCTCACCGTCGTCGACCTCAACGAGGTCAGGCAGGGCGTGGGCCAGATCGAGATCGGCGGGCGCATCAAGCCCAAGGATCTCACCGTCTTCTCGCGCCAGTTCGCCACGATGGTGAACTCCGGCCTCTCGATGCTCCGCTGCCTGTACGTCCTCGAAGAGCAGACCCAGAACAAGAAGCTCGCCAAGGTCATCGGCGAGGTGCGCGCCGACGTCGAGGCGGGCATCTCCTTGTCGGACTCGCTCGAGAAGCACCCGAAGGTGTTCAGCCGCCTCTACATCAGTATGGTCCGCGCCGGTGAGATCGGCGGTATCCTCGATACAGTCCTCAACCGCCTCGCGACACAGCTCGAGAAGGAAGACAGCATCCGTCGCGCCGTGAAGTCGGCAATGACCTACCCCGTTGTAATCGGCGTCTTCGCCATCATCGTGCTGCTCGGCATGGTCGGCTTCCTTATCCCGATCTTCGCCGACATGTACAGGGACCTGGGCAACGCCCAGTTACCTTTGCTCACACGCCTTATGGTGAGCTTCTCGGACATCCTGCGCAGTTGGCGTATCCTGCCCATTGTTGCCGTGCTTGTGGCCGTGATTTACGGCCTTCTCAGACTCAAGAAGACTGAGCAGGGCACCATGGTCTGGGACAGGGCGAAGCTCCGCTTCCCGATGGGCGTCGGCGCGATCATCCGCAAGCTCGCCATCGCCCGCTTCTCGCGCACCCTGGGCACCCTCATCTCGTCCGGCGTGCCGATCTTGCAGGCCATCGAGATCACCGGCCAAGCGGCCGGCAACGCCGTCATCGAGAAGGCCATGGGCGACGTTCAGCAGAGCGTCAAAGAGGGCAACTCCATCACCACGCCACTTCAGAGCGTGAGCGTCTTTCCGGCCATGGTGACGCAGATGATCGCGGTCGGCGAAGAGACCGGCTCGCTGGATGCCATGCTGGGCAAGATCGCCGACTTCTACGAAGACGAGGTCAACGCCAGCATCAAGTCGCTCACCTCGGTCATCGAGCCGATTCTAATGCTCTTCGTCGGCGCCATCGTCGGCGTCGTCGTCATCTCGATGTACCTGCCGATCTTCAACATGATGAACATCGTGCAGTGAGCTCGGTGCCCCACCAAGGGGGCGAGTCCATGCAGAACGAGCGCCTCCTCGCCGACTACGCCGCGACGCGCTCGCCCATCGTGCTCGACGAACTGGTGCGCCGCAACCAGAAGCTGCTGCATCACATCCTCAAGCGGTTCACCTACGCCAACGAACCGTACGAGGATCTGCTGCAGGTCGCCAATCTGGGTCTCATCAAGGCGGCGCAACGCTACGACACGGCGCGCGGCGTGCGTTTCTCAACCTATGCCACGGCGATCATCGACGGAGAGTTGCGTCATCACCTGCGCGACTCGCTGCTGCTGCGCCAACCGCGGTGGGTGAAGAAGATCTACGCGGCCATCCAGGCGAAGTCCAACGAGCTCATGCACACACTGGGTCGCCCGCCGGAGGTGCGTGAGATCGCCGCGGCGCTCAACATCGATGAGGAAGGCATCCTGGAGGTCATGAACCTCTACGCGCGCATCGATCTACACAGCCAAAACGAGCCGTACAGCGGCGACGACCTCGATGCGATGGCCGACCGCCGCGCGGTGCGCTCCCAGCGTGCGGAGTCGTTCGCATTGCCCATCGAGGATCGCATCGTTCTCTACGACGCAATCGACAAGCTCTCAAGCTTTCAACGCCACATCGTCTACCTGCTGTTCTTCAAGCAGCTCACGCAGTCGGAGGTGGCGGAGGAGCTCGGGCTTACGCAGAAGAAGGTCTCGCGCGAGTCGATCAAGGCGCTCACGCGTCTGCGCCAAGTGCTCGGGCACAAGCTCTTCTAGACAGATGTTCTAGTCTACGCACGTCCGAGTGGGGCAGAGTAAGAACGAAAGCTGTGCTCACGGTAAAGTGCAAGCGCAGACTAGCCGACAATGAGCACGAAAGCTCAAGCAGTACAACGAGGAGGTTCTATCGGGACAGCAGCGATAAGGGCAAACCATCCGTGAGGGTGGGGCGCAAAGCTACAGGACTCAAGGAGTCGGCTGAGCTGCCGCTACAGGATCGATCATCTAAGCCTGTGGAGCCCGGTTCGACTCGCGCGGCCCCGCAGGCTTTTTGTATGGGGCTTCACGAAGAGAACAGTGTTATGCACACAAAGAGCTGGCTCTAAGTACATGGCTCAAGAGCTAGCGAGACTAGAGGAGTACCGCGACATGAAGCGTTTCACTCGTCAGGGGGGTTTCACCCTCATCGAGCTCCTGATCGTCATCATCATCATCGGCATCCTCGCCGCTATCGCGATCCCGATGTTCCTCAACCAGCGCGACAAGGCCAAGGACTCCGCCGTGAAGGAAGGTATCCACAGCATCCAGATCGGCATCCAGAGCTACGCCGTCGACCACACTGATACCTATCCCACGACGGTCGCTGACTCCAGCGAGCTCGTCGACGAGAACGAGAATCCGTACGTGGACAACTGGCCGATCAACCCCTGGACCGACTCTGAGATGGAGGATAGCACAGAGCAGGGCGACTACACCTACACTCAGACTGAGAACAACTTCTCCCTCACCGGCCATCTGGCCAACGATGGTTCGTTCTCCGTCGGCGAGGCCGTGGCCGACGAAGGCGCCGGAGAGTAAGCACAACGCAGCATCTCCGCCGGGCGGCCCACATGTGGGCCGCCCGGCTCTCAGTCCCGCACCACTCAGTCAGTCGTTAGTGCGTCCGTCAGGACGCTCCTTGAAGCCCCGACTCTTTGCCCGAAACAGCGACAGCGCAGACGCAAGTCGTCCCGGCGAGGATCGAATCGCGATTCATGAGAAAGAGGTGAAAGCGGTGAACCAGATGCAGTCTCGGACCAGGCGACAGGGTGGTTTCACCCTCATCGAACTCCTGATCGTCATCATCATCATCGGCATCCTCGCCGCTATCGCAATCCCCATGTATCTGCAGCAACGCGATCGTGCCAAGGATGCATCCACCAAGGGCGGAGCACACATCGTGGAAGTCGGAGTCGCAGCGTTCGCTGTTGACCATGCCGATCAATACCCTGCTGATGCGATGGTCAACTCAGGATCCCTCAAGGACGCCGGCGGCGAATTCTACATTGACCAGTGGCCCACCAACCCTTGGAGCAACGAGCCGATGACGAACGTAGCCGACGCGAATCCAGGCGACTACACCTACACTCTCGGAGGCACTCCTGAGGGCACCGACTTCACTCTAGTTGCTCACCTCAGTGACGACGGAGAGTTCGTCGTCCGCTAGGTCACTGCTCGCCGGGCCAACTCCGCTCTGCGCAAGCAGGACTGAGCAGGGCATAGCGAGAATCAAGATCTCGTCATGAGCACTCACTCCAGCGACACCCTGCTCAGGGTGAACGACCTCCACAAGACCGTTCGTGTCGGGTTTCGCCGCCGGCCCGTCAAGGTTCTCAACGGTGTCAGTCTCGAGGTCGACGCCAACGATGTCTTCGGTCTCCTGGGACCTAATGGAGCGGGGAAGACGACCACCATCAAGACCGTCCTCGGGCTCATGCGGCCGAGCAGTGGTTCTGTTCAGCTCGGCGTCGACGGGCTCTCGCAGGTCGGCTATCTTCCTGAGAACCCGTACTTCTATACGTACCTCACCGGTCGCGAGTTCCTCACGTTCTGCGCGCAACTCTTCGGCCTGTCAGGAGCGGAACGCGCGGCGCGCGTGGAGCGCCTTCTCGACGAAGTGGGCCTGACGGACGCGGCGAACAAGCAGCTGCGCAAGTACTCAAAAGGCATGCTGCAACGCATCGGCATCGCTCAGGCGCTCGTCAACGACCCCGACCTCGTTCTGCTCGACGAACCGATGACCGGCCTCGATCCGGTGGGGAGAGTGGAGGTCAAGCACATCATCCAGCGCCTGCACGACGAGGGCAAGACGGTTCTCTTCAACTCGCACATCCTGGCCGACGTACACGAGCTTTGCACAAGAGTCGCCATCATGCGCGGCGGCCGCGTGGAGTGGCAGGGCACGGTTCCCGAGGCGCTCATCGAGGCGACGACGCTGGAAGAGTTCTTCATGGAAGTCGTGACGCGATGAGGCAGGTGTATGCCATCGCCGTCAACACATTCAAGGAGACGATCCGCGATCGCGTGCTGGGCATTATCGTCGTCTTCGCTCTGATCATGATCGCCGGCGGTATCTGGCTGGGGAGCATCAGCCTCGGCGAAGAGGGACGCATGATGAAGGACTTCGGTCTTGTAGCGGTGACCGTCTTCGGACTCATCGTGGCCGTCTTCGTGGCTGCCGGACTCGTGCACAAGGAGGTCGAGAAGCGCACGGTCTTCGTGCTCTTCTCCAAGCCGGTCAGTCGCGCCGCGTTCATCGTCGGCAAATTCATCGGGCTCTGCGCGACCATGGCCATCGTCATGGCGGGCATGGCCATCTTTCTGTTCGGCCTCGTGTGGATCGTCGACGGTGAGCCGAGCTGGATGGTGTTGCTCGCCGTGCTCATGATCTACGTGCAACTGCTGGCCGTGATCGCGGTAACGATCTTCTTCTCGACCCTCGGCTCCGCTATCCTCGCCAGCGTACTCGGCATCTGCGTCTTCGTCGCCGGTCAGCTCAGCCACAACGTGCTCGAACTCACGCGACTTGGCGAGAACGCGGCCACGCAGGCCGCATCCTGGATCGTCTTCATCATCATTCCGAACTTCTCGGCGATCGACGTGAAGGCCGGCGTCGTCGGCGAATCCACCCTCGCGTGGGGCCAGATCGGCCTCTGGACCGCATACGTGGCCGCCTACGTCGTGGTAGCTCTCGGTCTTGCGTCGCTCGTCTTCCAGCGCAAGGAGTTCTGATCCCCGTGCTCCGTCGCCTGACTTTGGTGCTGCTCGTGTTGGTGTGCGCCGCCGGTGTGATCGCGTTTCAAGCATCCCGTCCCAACGCCACCTCTGCCGCCGCCAACGTGTTCGTGCCCGATCCCAGCGTCTATCTCCAGTTCTCACCAAGTTTCCGCACCTCAATTGCCGACGCTTACTACCTAGGCATGGTGCAGTACTTTGGAGAACACATCGAGGGCGACCGCAAGCTCGACGCCTTGCCGCAGATGGTCGATCTCGTGACGGCGCTGAGTCCCCACTTCACGCGCGCCTACCTGTTTGGCGCCTTCGCGCTCGTCGACGCCGGCCGCCCGGACTTGGGCTACGCGGTGCTGGAGCGCGGCTTCGAAGCGAACCCAAACGACTACCGCTTCCCCGCATACCTGGGATACTTCGCGCTCACCTTCGGCGATGAGAAGACGAAGGACGCCTTGGCGGCCTCGTGGTACGAGAAGGCCGCTGCAGTCCCCGGGCGCCCCGACTACATCCCGCGCCTCGCTGCCACACTCCTGGGAAAGGGCGGCGATCTTGAGAAGAGCGTCGTCCTCTGGGGGCAGGTGTATCTGGCCGGCAACGAGTACACCCGCCAGCGCGCCGTCGACGGTCTCGAACAGATCCTGCCGACCGACAAGGACAAACGCATGCAAGCGCTCGCGCCGCTCGCGCTGACCATGCCCGAGAACGACTTCAACGCGCTTATCGCCGATCTCTTCGCGGGGTACGAGTGACGGCGCGGCAACTCCTAGACACCTCCACCCTGGTGATTGCGTGACCGCCCTGCTCGTTGTCATCGCCGTCGTCTACGGCCTGATCTTCGGCAGCTTCCTCAACGCTTGGGCGTGGCGCCTCGCTCACGGCGAGAAGATCACCGCCGGACGCTCGGCATGCCCCAAGTGTCACCATGCCATTCGCTCATACGACAACATCCCGGTCGTCAGTTGGCTGATTCTGCGCGGGCGGTGCCGTGATTGCGGCGCCCCGATCAGCTGGCGCTATCCGGTCGGCGAGCTCGTGACGGCGGTCCTCTTCGGTGCCGTCGCGATGGTCGATGGGCTCGATTGGATCCTGATACCGCACCTCATCTTCGTCTCGGTGCTCGTGCTCATCAGTCAGGTCGACATTGAGACGAAGACGATCCCGGACGTCGTCATCCTGCCGGCCACGGCGATAGGCCTCGCGCTCATGATCCCGTTCGGCGATGGTCCCTGGTGGGAATGGCCTGTAGCCGGACTTGCCGCCGCGGCGGCACTCTTCCTCATCGGCGAGGTGTACTACCGCCTGCGCCATGTTGAAGGCATGGGCTTCGGTGATGTGAAGCTCGCGCTCTGCATGGGCGTCTACCTGGGCGCCGCCGTGATCCCGGCGCTGTTCATCGGATTCGTGGGCGGCGCGCTGATCGGCATCGGCATCCTTGCCCTGCGCAAGGCCGATGCCAAGACGGCGATTCCCTTCGGCCCGTTCCTGGCCGGAGGCGCCGTGATTGCCCTCCTCGTAGGGCAGACGCTCATAGATGCGTACCTGAGCCTCGCCTTCGGCGGTCGTTAGCTCACATCGTCATCGCGGCGGGCACTGCGTCACCCTCGCCGCGACACGGTCACGCCTCTAGTCTGTTCCTGTCTCCCCAAGGTCGAGCGGGGCCTCCTCCCGGTCCCGCTCGACCCAAGTCAGATAGGGCCGGCATGAACCGAGACCGCGGCACAACGCTCATCGAACTCGTAGTGATTCTGGTGATTCTCGGCATTCTTGCCGGAGTCGCCGTCCCCGGCGTGCTCGTCGCAAGGCGGGGAGTGGGGGCGAGCACCGGCGCCACGCGACTGGCGCTCGTCCTGCGGCACGCTCAGGCACGTGCGTGCGCCCTCGGGGTGCGCGTCTGCGTGAGCGTCGAAGCGGATGGAACCTACCGGCTCTACGATGTCGCTTCGGGTGAGTCCCAGGGCAGCGGCAACCTCGTACCGGTAGCGCTCGGAAGCCTGGGTGCGCCGATCGTCACCAACTACCCCGGCGGCTCCATCGAGTTCACCCCATTCGGCTGGCCTGCCGCTCGCGGTGGCGCCAGCCCTCGCGCGGGCACATTCACGGTCGCCGCGCGACATCGGGTGGTCGTGCAACTGAGCGGATGCGTGCGATGTCTCTAGCCCTGCACAGACAACCGCACGGCTTCTCGCTCATCGAGGTACTGGTGGCGTCGTCGCTGCTGCTGCTCGTCTGCTTGGCGACCTCATCGCTCCTCGCTACCGCTCACAGAGGCGAGCGCGTCGTCGCGCACCAGGACGCACTCGCCGACGCCCTCGACCAAGAATCCGCGCGCTTGCGGTCTCTTCCGTACGTAGCGCCCTATCAGTCTCCGAGCGACAGCCCCTCGCCGACAGCGACGCCGTCAATCCTCGGCGAATCCTTTCCACACGCACGGCCCGGGCTCAACACTCCCGGCGCGTCGTTTGCGGGAACGGTAGACCCACATTTCACATCGACGACGTCTGTCGGCGATGTGGTCATCCAGCGCGAGGCGCGCTTCGTCGTCCACACGGGCGACTCTTACTCCACGTTGACGGCGAATGCTCTGAGCGACTGGGCGCTGTGGGAGTCGTCTCTACCTCCAGCCGGACATCTCGAAGTCCGCCTCACGGCCGCGGACGGACAACGAATCGCCACACGGGTCATTTACTTGACGTCCCTTCCCGTCAGGACCGAGGACGTCACCGACGTGGAAACGCTCGATGAATAGGTTGCGTCGCGGTGCGAGCATCGCATCCTCGGGACCATGCGGCCGCCGCCGCGCCGGCCACGCTGGGATCTCTCTGGTTGAACTGCTGATCGCCGCCAGTCTAACGAGTGTGGTCTTGGCGTGCGCCTGGCCGTGGCTCTGGAATGCGTGCCATGCCGGCCTGGCGATCGGCAATCGAGCAGAGTCTTCGAGCTCGGCAAGAGCCGCAGCACACACAATCGCCGCCGATCTTCGCCACGCCGTGGCGCTTGCGTCGCCGACACCTGGACAGCCACCCGAGCGCGCCCTCTGCCTTCGCCACCAACGGCCAGGCGAGCAGCCGAGCACTGTCGTCATCGCCTGGGACCCCACGCGACGCGTGCTCTGGCGCAATGCGTCCGGCACATACATCGCCGATCACGTGACCCAATGTGAAGTCTCCTATTTCGCGCTGAATGGCGCACGGATGGACTCAAACCGGCTCGCGGACGCCAACGGACTGAGGTCGGTGGCGCGCATCCGCGTAGACCTTGTCGTCACCGTCGGACAAGCATCCCAGGCCGTGCGAGTAGATGCTCCGATCGGAACATGGTGATGACGCGTCGCACCCAGGCAGGGTACGCCATGTTGGTCACGCTCGTCGTCGTGGCCCTTGCCGCAGTCGTTGCCGCCCTCGCCTTCGCAAGCGTCGACGCGCGTTTGAAGCTAGTCCTCCTGCGACCCAACAGTCGCGCCGCCGATGAGGCGCTGGATCAATCGCTGCGCGAGGCTTGCGACGTGTTGCGCCTGCATCCGACCGATTCGTCCGGCACGTCTGCCGGACACGAGGGTGCAACACACTGGTCGGCAAGTTGGCAGCCTCTGGCAACAAACGGCTCCGGTTGGCAAACCCTCAGCCTCGAGTCGAGCTCTACTGTTGGCACGAGTCGGCGCCGCCTCGGGGCCATCATCGAGCTTCGCGGCGAATCGTGCGCCGAAGGCGTTCTCGTCGGAACCGACGCCGAGTTCACCGCACCATGCACCGTGACGGGCAGCGGGTTCTACTGCGGCGGCTCGTTGCGAGGTAGGGAGTGGCTCGCCTTCGAACCCGCCGCCTCAGCGTTGGATGCCGTGCATCCCGACCGCTGGCCGCGCGCCGCGGCTCACGCGCTGGGGGGTATCTGGGCCGAAGGAGCTGAGATTCACGATCTGTCTCCGGCAACGATGGCACCGTCTGCGCAAGCACCACAGACGTGGTCGTTCGACACCGACACGCACACAACATCAGAAACCACGCTCTACGAACTGACGCAGCCTCCGGATCCCGAGTTGCTGTGCACACTTCGCGACGGAGCTATCGACCCTGGAAGCGCTCTTGAGAACGACACGCTCGATCTCTCGCGTCTTCCATCTGGCGACCAAACATTCGACACGGGAGCAGCATCTGGAGGTTGTGTGCTGTTCCTCGTACCCGCGAGTGATTCTCAGATCACCATTACCGGCGATGCGCCGGTGGGCGTCGATCGACTCACCATCGTGGTGATTGGCGATTGTGTAGTGGGGAAGGGCTCTGAAGGGACACAGATCCGGGGCTCCCTCATTGTGACGCATTGTCTCACGGTCGCGTCTCCGCTTGTCCTTTCGGGCCACCTCAACGCGCACTGCCTTCGCGTGTCCGCTCTCACGCGCATCGAGGTTCCAGACGACTGGCGTCACCGGCTGTCGCCAGGTTTGGCATGCCCGGTCGTCGTCGCCGTCGAGCCTCTTGAGCCCGGGGAGACGCGGTGACCATAACGGTCTCGCCATCGAACCGCGAGGCATGGCGCGGGACACTGCCTCAGGCAATGCCTCAAGCAGCGCTTCAGACTCCTCGACCGAGCATCCTCAGGCTAAAGGTATTCCTCACGCCTGCCGACAACGCCGCCGGAGCGGCCGTGCGAATGGAGGGAAAAGAATGGCGAAGAGCGGACCGCGCGTCGGTATCGACATCGAGCAGTTGTCAATTGCCGGCGCACAAATAGGCGGCTCGCGGCAAGGGCGCTCGTTGACGAACGCCGCGGTGCGCGCTTTACCCCCAGGCCTAATGTTCGAAGGAGAGGTCGTCGATGTCGATGGCCTCGCTGCCGAGCTCAAGTCCTTCTGGAAGGCCAGCGGCTTCGGTGGCAAACGATTCCACCTCGGTCTCGCCAACCAGAAGCTCGTTGTCCGTACACTGGATCTGCCTCCCATGGACGAGAAGGAGCTTCACGTCGCGATCGAGTTTCAGGCGCAGGAGGCGATTCCGATTCCGCTCGCCGACGCCATTCTCGACTATCAAGTCGTCGGAAAGGGCGTGAATAGCGACGGGCTCGAAACACAGAAGGTGCTTATCGTCGCCGCCCAGAAGGACATGGTCAAACCCTTCATCGAAGCCGCCAAGAAGGCCGGCCTGGCCGTAGACGGTATCGATCTCCAGGCATTCGCCCTGATGCGCGCAATGGCTCCGCCGGCCACATTCCTCGATGAGGGAGTCCAACCTGGAAGCGAAGCCACGGCGCTCGTCAACATCGGCACAGCGACGACCAACCTTGTCGTCGCCATGAGCGACTCGCCGAGTTTCACGCGGGTCGTCAACGTTGGTTGTGAGTCATCGGTTGACACACTGGCTCAGAATCGAGGCATCAATCGTGACGAGGCCGACGCCTTGCGACTCACGGTGGGTCTCTCGGGTCCGGACGTGCCCTACGCCGATCTCGACCCAACTACGATCGGGGAGATCCGCCAGACGCTCGATGCTGCGTGCGAGCCTCTTGCCGACGAGATCCGTCGCTCGATCGACTACTACCATTCACAGGGCGACCAGCGACGGATCGGGCTCGTCCTCCTTGGGGGCGAGGGAGCCCTCACCCGCAACATGTGCGATTTCCTCGCCCGCGCTTTGCGCATCCCTGTCGCCCTCGGCAACCCCATGCAGCATGTCGCCGAGAACAAGTCGAAGATACCTCAAGCTGAGCTTGAGGCTATCTCTCCTCGCTTGGCAATCGCTCTCGGTCTCGCCCTGGACACGGAGGAGTAGGGATGAAACGGATCAACCTTCTTCCTCCTGAACAACGCGTCAAGTCATCGCGGGAACGTGGGCTGCTTTACGCCGTGCTCGCGCTGATGGTCCTCGTTCTGGCGTTGGGCCTGATCTACCTGCAGCAGAGCAGCGTCGCGAGCAGCAAGCAGAATGAGGTCACTCAACTTGAGGCCGAGAAGGCCGGCCTGCAGCGCACGATCGCCTCGCTGCGCCCATACTCCGAGATCCACAACCTTCGTAGTTCCATGACAACGACTGCCCTGAGCATCTACGACGCACGCGTTCCGTGGTCGAGCATTCTCGAGGAAGTGAGCCTGGTGATACCAGACAACGTCCGGTTGACGAGTCTCACCGGCGTCGTGCCGGAGAACATGCGGCCGGGCGCCGGCAAGGACGCGCTCGCCAAGAAGGGGGCGACCGTGGACCTCACCCTCGTGGGAGCTACGTATAGCCACAAGGACGTCGCCGAGTTCATGACCCGTCTTGGACTCATCCCACGACTCACGGATATCCAGCTCGTCACTTCCACAGAAGGCACTACGGCAACCGACACAAGCACCACAACCACGGTCACCTTTACGATCACCGCATCATTGCGCTCGTACATCACAACACCGCCGACGACGAAGGCAGTGGCGACTGGAGCCCAACAATGAAGCGCCCAAACATCAAGATGCGCGGTAAGGGCATCTACATCGTCACGGCTGTTGTCGCCCTCCTCATCTGTCTCGCGTGGTTCTTCTTCCTGCTGAGTCCCACTCGCGAGGACATAGCCCAACGCGATGAGGAGATCGGATTGCTGGACACCGACATCAACGCAGCGAACCAGCAGATCGCGCGCCTCCAGTCGTACAAGAAGACGGCTCCGCAATCGCGCTCCGAGATCGTCCGGCTCGGGAAGATGTTGCCCGAGAGCGAAGGCATTCCTTCGCTCATCGTCGAACTGACCAAGACGGCGTCGACCTCCGGAGTAACCATCTCTGCCATTACTCGCGGCGACACTTCCCTCGGGACCCCGTTCGGCATCCAGACCGTGAGCCTGGTTGTCGCCGGCCGCTTCTTCGACGTTGAGGACTTCCTGCATCGCACTGAGGCCTACGTCGACATGCACAACGAGAACTTCCGCGTAACAGGCCGCCTGCTCCAAGTCACGAATCTCACGCTGGTCACAGGTGCCGCTTCGACGTCAAGTTCCTCGACTGCGTCGCCCATGTTGACAGTGAACATCGATATCAACGCATACCTCTGGGGAGGAACGTCGACGACAACCGCCTCCTCCACCTCGACCTCGGGAGGTGGCTCATGATCTACAACAAACGGCGGCTTACGTACCTAGGCATCGCTCTCGCCGTCGGCGTCACGCTGGCGCTCGCGGTTGTCCTCATCGGCGGCTCCGGTACGCCGACCAACGACCTCCTGCGCGAGTCGGCCGCGGCAGCGTCGACGGCCACCGACACGGCCACCGGCGATCCGCTGGTCGTCGATCCGGCGAAAGAAGAGCCCCTCCTGGACAAGTTCACGAGCAAGGACCCCTTCGTCCCACTAGCGACGACCAACTCCACAAGCGGCAGCAGCAGTACGAGCAGCAGCACGAGCAGCAGCACGAGCAGCAGTACGCAAACGACTCTGAGCGCGAAGATCGTCATCAACGGGACGACGTACACGGTGGAGAAGGGCGACAAGGTTCCATCGAAATCGCCCGTTTTCGAGATCACCAGCGTGAGCTCAAGCAGCCTGACGTTCACTCTGATCGACGGGCAGTTCGAGAACGGAGAGTCGTCGATGACCGTCAACGTCGGCGAAAGCGTCAAGGTGGTCAAGGACGGTGGCCCCACGTACACGATCAAGGTCGTGAGCGTGGGCGACTCTGGCAGCAGCTCCATTAGCGGCCACAAGATCTCCGTCCTCAGCATCACGGAGAGCAATGGGACTGCACTCGTCTCGCTCGAGATCGACGGGAAGACGTACGCCGACAAGGAGGTCGGTGCTACCTTCACAACATCGTGGGGCGAGATCAAGATCCTGGCGATCGACGTCTCAGCTCAGACGGTGACGATCATGCACGGCGACCAAACGCTGACCCTCCGCGCTGGGCAAGTTCTGGTCAAGTAACGCCCCAGGCACAACGGACGACATGAACGCGCCAGTGGGGCGGCCGAGCAGGCCGCCCCACTGCGTTCCTGCCCATGATCCCCCGAGCCACGACAGACGGCGCTTTTACACAGCGACGCGCGCTCGATAGGGTACGCATATGACCAGACTGCGCTATCTCACGGCCGGAGAGTCCCACGGCCTTCAGCTGACGGCGATTCTCGAGGGGTGCCCCGCGGGGGTCGCGGTCGCCGCGGAGCACATCGACACCGACCTCCAGCGTCGTCAGCACGGCTACGGACGCGGAGGTCGCATGGCGATCGAACGCGACCGGGCTCAAGTCCTCGGCGGCGTGCGTTACGGACGCACTACCGGCGCACCCATCGCCCTCGCGATCGCGAACCGCGACGCCGGCAATTGGGGCACTACGCTCGCCGTCGAGCCACCGCCCAGCGACGACGAACGTGCGGCACCCGTGCGCGTGCCCCGCCCCGGACACGCCGACCTCGGCGGGGCGCTGCTCTACGATCTTGACGACGTTCGCGACGTGATCGAAAGGGCGAGCGCCCGTGAAACGGCCGCACGCGTTGCCTGTGGCGCCGTCGCCAAGCGGATTCTCGCCCACGTGGGCTGTCAAGTCGTCAGCCATGTCGTCGCGATCGGCGGTATTCACAGCGCCGTCCCGTTCAACATCAACGACCGCACGACCGTTGAGGCGGACCCTGTCCGCTGTGCGGACGCCGAGGCGAGCGCGCGCATGTGCGCCGCGATCGATGCCGCGGCAGCGGCGGGCGACACCCTCGGCGGCATCGTCGAGATCCTCGCCATCGGCTACCCGCCCGGCGTCGGCAGCTACGCCCACGGCGACCGCCGCTTGCAGTCCGCCTTGGCCGCGGCGGTGCTCACTATCCCTGCCATCAAGGGAGTTGAGTTCGGTCTCGGGTTCGCGGTCGCCGACCGCCCGGGCAGCGCTGTGCACGATCCGCTCGGATATGCAGACGACAGCTACTCGCGCGGCGGTAACAACGCCGGGGGCATCGAAGGCGGAATCTCCACCGGCGAGCCAATCGTCCTGCGCGCGGCGATGAAGCCCATCGCCACCCTGCGTTCACCACTGCCCAGTGTCGAGCTCGGCACCCACCGCTTCGTCGAGTCGCGCTTCGAGCGCTCGGACGTCTGCGCCGTGCCGGCGGCCGGCGTCGTCGCCGAGGCGGTTGTGGCACTCGCCCTCGCCGATGCCCTCCTCGAACGCTTCGGAGGTGCGACCGGCGACGACCTCACGGACGCCGTGGCCGCCTTCCGCCGGCGGTGTGCTGCCCGATGAGCGGCGATTCACATCCCGTGGCCGTGCATGAGGGCGCCGCCTCCGAAACAGCGGCCGTCGTTCTCATCGGCTTCATGGGCGCCGGTAAGAGCGCGGTGGGGCGATGGTTGGCCGGCGCCCTGCAGTTGCCGTTCATCGACACCGACCAGGTCATCGAGCAAGAGCACGGTCCCATCGCCCGTATCTTCCTCGAGCAGGGCGAACAGGCGTTTCGCCGGCTCGAATCCAGTACGGTGTGCGTCACGCTGGCAGCCACCGAACAGTCGTCGGCGGTCATCGCTCTCGGCGGCGGCGCCGTCTTGAGCGGCGATGTCCGCGCTTCGCTGCAGCGCCTTCCGTTCGTGATCTGGCTGACCGCCTCTCCCGAGACACACTGGCGCCGGGTCTGCGACGACGGCGCCAACGAGCGGCCCCTCGCTGCCGATAAGGCGGGCTTCGTGCGCCTCCTCGACGAGCGAGCGGCTCTCTACAACTCCGTCGCCACGCACTGCGTGCACAACGACGACGATCGCTCGGCGTCCGAGGTGGCGGGCGAGATCGTCGCGCTCACCCTCGGTCCGGCGCGAGGAAAGCACACCTCGTGACGGAAACGCCGACCCTCGCCAATCTCCGTCTCGCCGCCCCCATACCTTCGCGCGCGTACGAGGTGGTCGTAGGATCGAACGAGCTCGCCAGACTCGGCACCCATGTGCACGCTGTCTCACCCGGTGGCCGCGTGGTCGTCTGCTGCGACGAGAACGTCGCTCCCCTGTATCTCGAGACTGCTCGCGAGAGCCTGAGAGACGCCGGCTTCGACGTATCGCACGTGGTCGTTCCAGCTGGAGAGACGCAAAAGAACCTTGCCCGTGCTGAAGAGCTCTACGGCGTCCTGTACGACCGAGGCCTGCGCCGCTCAGACACGCTGGTGGCCCTGGGTGGCGGTGTGATTGGCGATCTCATCGGATTCGTCGCCGCCACCTTCCAGCGCGGCCTTCGCCTCGTTCAGGTTCCCACGACGCTGCTGGCGCAGGTGGATGCCGGCATCGGCGGCAAGGTCGGCGTCGATTTCCGCGCCGGCAAGAACTACGTCGGCTGCTTCTACCAGCCCAGCCTCGTGGTCGTCGATGTGGCCACACTCACGACGCTGCCGCTGCGGGAGTTGCGCAGCGGCGCCGCGGAAGTAGCGAAGTACGGATTCATGGAGGGCGGGGAGCTCATGTCCGAGTGCGAGCACTTGGCGAGCGCGCCACTCAGCGCGGATCGCGTCGCGCGAACGCTGGTTGCGGCGTGCATTCGTCGCAAGATCGAGGTGGTCGCCGAGGATGAGCGCGAGGAGCGGGGAGGACGAGCGGTCCTCAATCTCGGTCACACCATCGGGCACGCCATCGAGGCGGCAACAGGGTTCGCACGCTACTCACACGGCGAAGCGGTGGGGTTGGGGCTCCGAGCCGCGCTGCGCCTCTCCACGGCCTGCTGCGGACTGGCCGCCGACGAAGCGACACGCGGCCAGGCTCTCTTAGACGGCCTCGGGCTTCCCGAGCGCGCAACCGGCACGACACCAGACGCGGTCTGCGCGCTGACGCGGCGCGACAAGAAGGCCGCCAAGGATGGGGTCGGCTACGTCCTGCTTGAAGCACTCGGCGTGCCGCGCCTCGGCGTGATCGTACCCCCGGAGCTTGAGCGCGAGGCAGTCGAGTGGCTCTTCCAACGCTGAACAGCCTCTGGCTCCTGCACGGCGTGAACCTCGACATGCTCGGCCGGCGCGACCCCACGCACTACGGTGCCTTGACGCTGCCACAGCTAGAGGCGACCGTGCGCGCTCACGGCGAAGCAGCAGGCTTCGCTGTCCACTGCTTTCAAACGAACCATGAGGGTGATCTCGTCGAGAAGTTGCATGAGATCGCCGTCACCGGCGCCGGCGGCATCATCATCAATCCCGGCGCCTGGACCCACTACAGCTACGCCATTCGCGACGCGCTGGAGCTTGTGCGCGCGCCCATTGCCGAGGTCCATCTCTCCGCTATCGAGTCGCGCGAGGAATGGCGCCGTCACTCCGTGATCGCCGATCTCGCCGGCATCCGCATCAGCGGCAAAGGCATCGACGGTTACCTCGAGGCGGTAGATCGCATCGCGCTGCTCGCCGCCGGCAAGGGCGCGCGCCCATGACGCGCGCGCCGATACCGGCGGCCGAGTACGGCGCGCGGCGCGCACGGGTCGCGGAGACGCTCGCCGATACCGAACTCGCGGCCGTACTCGTCAGCGATCCCGCCGATGTGCGCTACCTCTCCGGTTTTCGCGGCGACGACACAATGCTCGTCATCGGTCGAGACATCGCTTTGATCTGCACCGATTCGAGATACTGGGAGCAGGTCCGCGCGGAGGTCGCCGGATTCGAGCTCGTCGAGGTCCGCACTGCCGACCTCATCTCAACCGCCGTCGCCGCGCTCGCCGACCGCTCCGGCCACGTCGCTCTCGGCTATCAAGGCGCCCACCTGACTCATGCCGACTACATGCGGCTGAGGCGGCGGCACCGCGGTCGCCTGCGCGACCTACGCCGCCGCCTCAGCCGCTTGCGCGTCGTCAAGGACGCACACGAGATCGCCCTCATTCGTGACGCCGCAGCGATCACCGACGAAGCCCTGCGAAACGTCGTCGCGCAGGGCTTCGGCGGACGCAGCGAGGCGGACGTTGCCTGGTCGCTGCTCACCGAGTTTCATCGCCTGGGCGCAGAAGGCGAGGCCTTCGCCACCATCGTTGCCGCCGGCGACCACGCCGCCCATGCCCACGCCATCCCCGGTCGGCGAGTCATCGCCGCCGGCGAACTCGTTCTCATCGACACCGGCGCCCGCCTTGAAGGTTACTGCAGCGACATCACCCGCACCTTCGCCGTCGGACCGCCAGCGGAGCCCCTGCGCACGCTCTACGCCACCGTCCTCGCGGCACAGCAGGCAGGCATCGCGGCCGTTCGCGATGGTGCCCACGGCCGCGACGACGTCGATTCCGCCTGCCGCGCCGTCATCGCCGCCGCCGGCCACGGCGACCACTTCGGCCACGGCACAGGGCACGGGGTAGGCCTGGAGATTCACGAGGCGCCGGCGCTCGGCATGTCGCGCGGCGACACGCTCCGCGCCGGCATGGTGTGCACCGTCGAGCCCGGCATCTACGTCGACGGCTGGGCTGGAGTACGCATCGAGGACACCGTCCTCGTCACCCCCAACGGCTGCGAGCGCTTGACGCTCTTCCCCAAGGAACTCCAGGTCGTCGCCTAGGCCTGCTACAACGGTGCGGCGCCTTGCTGTATGATGGCCAACTAACGTTTCGCGACCCCGTCCACGCTACCCCCGAGTAGGATCCGCATGGCTGAAGTAGTGTCCACGAACCAATTCAAAACCGGCATGGCGATCGAGATCGACGGTCAGCCCTTCACGATTGTTGAGTTTCAGCACGTGAAGCCTGGCAAAGGCGGTGCGTTCGTGCGTACCAAGGTGCGCAACATCGCCACCGGCGCAGTCCTCGAGAAGACATTCCGCGCCGGCGAGAAGTTCGATCGCATGCACACTCAGTCTCGCAAGATGGCGTATCTGTACTCCACCGAGGACGAGGTCGTCCTCATGGACAACGAGAGTTACGAGCAGGTCTCCGTCAGCCCCGACATGGCCAAAGACGCCTTGGAGTGGGTCGTGGAGAATATGGAAGTTGACCTTCTCTACCTGAACGGCGCCCCATTTGAAGTCGCCGCTCCCAACATCGTCGAGCTCACCATCGCTCAGTCGGATCCGGGAGTGAAAGGCGACACCGCCCAGGGTGCCACCAAACCCGCCACGCTGGAGACTGGGGCAGTCATTCAGGTGCCCCTGTTCGTCGAGGAGGGTCAACGCGTGAAGGTAGACACTCGTACACGTGATTATCTGAGCCGCGCCTGAGCGGCAGGTCGGGATAGGAGGACGCCATGCGCGCCCGGAGAGTACGCATCACTGACACCACACTGCGGGACGGTCATCAGTCGCTGTGGGCCACGCGTATGCGTACCACCGACATGATCCCGGTACTCGAGCAGATGGATGAGATCGGATTCAACTCGCTCGAGTGCTGGGGCGGTGCGACGTTCGACGCCTCGTTGCGCTTCCTCGACGAAGATCCGTGGGAGCGCCTCCGCCTCATCAAGAAGCACGTCGTACGCACGCCGCTGCAGATGCTTCTGCGCGGCCAGAACCTGGTCGGCTACCGCCACTACGGCGACGACATCGTGCGCCGTTTCGTCTACAAGGCGGCAGAGAACGGCATGGACATCTTTCGTGTCTTCGACGCCCTCAACGATGTCCGCAACTACGAGACGGCAGCGGCCGCCATCAAGGAGACGGGTAAGCACTTCCAGGGCGCGGTGGTCTACACCATCTCACCCGTCCACTCGCTCGATCACTACCTGGACGTCGCCCATCGACTGGTCGACATGGGCGCCGACTCCATCTGCATCAAAGACATGGCGGCTCTGCTCTCGCCGTACTACGCCGAGCAACTCATCGGCCGCCTCAAGGACGAGATCGACGTCCCGATCCAATTGCACTGCCACTACATCGGCGGTCTCGCGCCGATGACGTACCTGAAGGCGATCGAGGCCGGCGTGGACGTCATCGACACGGCCACCGTGCCGCTCGCCTTCGGCAACTCGCAACCGGCAACCGAGATGGTCGTCACAGCGCTGATCGGCACGCCGTACGACACCGAACTCGATCTCGACAAGCTCTTCGACATGGCGAAGTACTTCGAGGGCGTGCGCACCGAGATCGGCCACGAGCGCGGCGTCACCTCCCTGACCCATATGCAGGTGTACTCGCACCAAGTGCCGGGCGGGATGATCAGCAACCTCGAAAGCCAACTCAAGGAGCAGAACGCCCTCGATCGTATGCCCGAGGTTCTGGAGGAGATCCCGATCGTGCGTGCCGAGATCGGGTTCCCCCCGCTCGTAACGCCCATGTCGCAGATCGTCGGCACGCAGGCCGTCCTCAACGTGCTCTCAGGTCGCCGCTGGCACATCGTTCCCGACGAGATGAAGGCCTATCTGCGCGGCATGTACGGTACGGCCCCGGGCCCGATCTCACGCGAGGTTGTGGAGCGCGTTCTCGGCGACGAACAGCCGATCACCGTGCGCCCGGCCGACCTCGTCACCGAGACGCTGGACGACTACCGGGCCGAGATCGGCGACCTCGCCCGCTCTGAGGAAGACGTCCTCAGCTACGCGCTCTTCCCGCAGACGGCACGCACCTACCTGGAGCGCCATCGCGTGGGACCCGAAGCGAATGTCTTCGGCCTGCACGACAAGTACCTGAGCGCGCAGATCGGCGCCGCGCTCGCCGACACCTCGGCAGACCGCGTCCGTGAGATTCTCACCATCGTCGACGAGAGCGACATCAACGAGGTCGTGATCGAAGAGGGCGACTTCCGAGTGACTGTCCGCAAGGCCGGCGGAGTTGCCGAGGCGCCGGCCGCGGCAACTCCGGTCGCCGCGGCGCCCCCCAATGTCCCGGAGCCGAGCACCAACGGCTACCACGTCGTGCGCTCCAAGTGGGTGGCGACCTTCTATCGCTCGCCATCACCGCAGGCGCCGGCGTTCGTGGAGGTCGGCGACGCCGTGACGGCGGGCCAGACGCTGTGCATCCTCGAGATGATGAAGATGATGAACGAGCTCACGGCGGACGTCGACGGTGTCATCCGTGAGGTCCTCGTCGAGAACGGGCAGACGGTCGAGTATGGCCAGCCGCTCTTCGCCATCGAGCCAACCTAATCCCGACCTGAGTCCTACGCTGAGCGTCAAACGCCCGAGCCGCAAACAGGCACGCCGCGACGCGCTGTTCCTCCTGTATCAGCGCGAGGTGACGTCGCTGTCGATGAGTGAACTCGTCGACGGGCATCGCCTGCGCGAAGGCTACGCACCGGATGAGTTCACAGTGCGCGCCGTGCGCGGAGTCATCGCCAGTCAAGACGAGATCGACGCAAAGATCACCCGACACGCGACCGGATGGCCGCTGGAGCGCATCGCGCCGCTCGAGCGCAGCATCCTCCGACTGGCGGTGTGGGAGATGGCGAGCAAGGAGACTCCCGCGGCTGTCGCCATCGACGAAGCGGTGCGCCTCGCCAAGCGCTACGCCACCGAGGACGCCGGGACGTTTGTGAATGGGGCGTTGGGCGCGATTCAGCGCGAGATCGAGGAAGCGCAGTGAGCGGCCCCTCCACCGCGACGAATGAGTCGCCTTCGTTGCGCCGCCTCGAAGACGCACTCACGGAGCTGGAGGAACTGCAGGCGCGCATCGAGTCCTGCAGCGGTGAAGACGTCCAGCTCACGCTGCTCGAACGAGCCACCGCTCTCGGCGAGGAGGCCGCTCAATTGCTCGACCGCCTCGCCGACACCGTCGGGTAGGCGCGTCACCGTGCCTCAAGGCCTGCCAGACGCGTATCCGGCAGATCTCCTCGTCCTTATCGAGGACTACCTCGCTGCGGCGGATTTCGGCCCCGACAGACGCTCCGCCGAACTCGTCAACGCCATGCGCTACTCTTTGCTCGCCGGCGGCAAGCGCATTCGTCCCGTCCTCGTGCTCGCGACTACTCGCAGCCTCGGGGCCGACCCTGTCACGGCATTGGCCACGGCCGCGGCTTTCGAGTTCATTCACACCTACTCGCTAATCCACGACGATCTGCCGGCGATCGACAACGACACGCTGCGTCGCGGCAGACCCACGTGCCATGTGGTCTACGGCGAGGACATCGCCATCCTCGCCGGCGACGGACTCTTCGCCGAGGCGTTCACGCTCCTTGTCGACAAGCAGCCTTCACCCCCCGACATGGTGCTCGCCCTGATACGCGAGATCGCGCACGCGACCGGGGTTCGGGGGATGGTCGGCGGCCAGTACATGGACGTCGTCGGACGCGCGGCAAACGACGAGGATCTCCGCCTGCTGCACGCGCTCAAGACGGGGCGGCTGATCTCGTCGGCCGTCGTCTGTGGCGCGCTGTTGGGCGGCGCGGTCGACCTTGCGCCCTACCGCGCCTTCGCCGGTGAGCTCGGTCTTCTCTTCCAGATCGTCGACGACATCCTCGACGAGGCCGGCGACGAGGCCGAGCTCGGCAAGAGTGTCGGCAAGGACAAAGCGCAAGACAAGACGACCTACGTCTCGCTCTATGGCCTCGAACAGGCCAGAGAGCTCGCCGACGCGTCCTACGCCCGGGCTGTGGCACACCTTCACGAGCTCCCCGGCCACACCGACGACCTGGCCGCCATCGCCACCCATATCCGCCGGCGTACCAGGTAGAGCCGGCCGCAGGAGACGCCTGCGAATCGCACCTCTCGGCCGGTGCTATACTCCAGCGACGATGCGGCTGCTACCTACCATCGCCGGCCCCGCCGACCTGCGGGGACTCTCCGAGAACGAGCTCTGTTTGCTCGCCGAGGAGATCCGCGAGGTCATCCTCGGCTGCGTGAGCGAGGTGGGCGGACACCTCGCCGCCAGTCTCGGCACAGTCGAACTCAGCGTCGCCCTGCACAGTATTCTCGAGAGCCCGCGAGACAAGATCGTCTGGGATGTGGGGCATCAGTGCTATGCCCACAAGCTTCTCACCGGCCGTCAGGAGCGGTTCTGCACTATCCGCCAGCACGACGGTCTCTCAGGGTTCCCGAGCCGCGCCGAGTCGCCGCACGACACCGTCGGCACCGGCCACGCATCAACCTCATTGAGCTACGGCCTCGGCCTCGTCGAAGCCGCACGCCTCGCGCACCGCAGCGACGAGACCGTTGTGTGCGTCATCGGCGACGGGGCCCTCACGGGCGGAGTCGCCTTCGAAGCAATGAACCAGGCAGGCCATCTGCGCACACCACTCGTCGTCGTGGTGAACGACAACCAGATGTCCATTCAGCCGAACGTCGGCGCACTGCAGCTCTATCTCAATCGCATCCGACTCGATCCAACGATTACGCGCCTGCGCGAAGATCTCGAGCGCAGCGTTGCACGCATCCCCGCGATCGGCGCTCAGGCTTATCGTTTCGGCAAGGATGTCAAAGAGTCGATGAAGGCGCTGTTCGTCCCGGGCATGCTGTTCGAAGAGCTCGGCTTCGCGTACATCGGCGTGGTCGACGGCCACGACATGCACGCCCTGCGTTGCAGCATCGGGCAGGCCATCGAGACACGCCGACCGGTTGTCGTTCACGTCAAGACGGTCAAGGGCAAGGGCTACAAGCCAGCCGAGGCGCGCCCCGACGCGTTTCACGGCACCGCGCCGTTCCACCTCGGCAACGGTCAGCGTAAACGCGCAACGGTCGGCACGACGTACACGGAGGCGTTCGGGCAGGCGCTCGTACGCCTCGCCGAGCAGGACGAGCGCATCGTCGCCGTTACCGCGGCCATGACGCAAGGCACCGGACTAGAAGCCTTCGCTCACCGCTTCCCCGAGCGCTTCTACGACGTCGGTATCGCCGAAGAGCACGCTGTGGTGTTCTCAGCCGGGCTGGCCATCGGCGGTAGACGACCGGTCGCCGCGATCTACTCGACCTTCCTGCAGCGATCCTTCGACATGCTCATCCAAGACATCGGCCTGCAGAAGCTGCCGGTCGTCCTGGCGGTCGATCGCGCGGGACTCGTCGGCGACGACGGGCCCACGCATCACGGCGCCTTCGATCTCACCTATCTCCGCGCCATCCCGAACTTCACCGTGATGGCGCCGTCGAGCCAGGAAGAACTGCAGCGTATGCTGGCGACCGCCTTCACCATCGACGGGCCGGTCGCTCTGCGCTACCCCCGCGGCCTCGAAGCGCCTCTGTCGCCGGCAGCAGAGCTCGCGCCGCTCGAGGTGGGGAGGGGACGCGTGGTCGAAGAGGGAAGCGGCGTGGCCCTGGTGGGCATCGGCACCGGTGTCGCCATCGCCCGCGACGCCGCCGCACTTCTGCGTGCCGACGGCGAGACGCCAACGGTGGTCGATGCGCGCTTCGTCAAGCCGCTCGACAGTGATCTGCTTTTCGGACTCGCGGCGACTCACTCCTGCATCGTCACGGTGGAGGAGAACGCCCTCGCCGGGGGCTTCGGCAGTGCAGTCCTCGAACTCCTCGCCGAGAGCGGTGTCCGCATCGTCCGCATCGGGCTGCCCGATGCCTTCGTTCCACACGGCGACCGCCAGCTACTGCTTGAGTCGGTGGGCGTCACGGCCGAAGCCGTCGCTGCCGCTGCCGTGCGGCATCTGCGACTCGCACCGGCGCGGTAGATGGCGACCCGCGAGCGGCTGGACACGCTGCTCGTGGCGCGCGGCCTCTTCGCATCGCGCGCCCAGGCGCAAGCGGCGATTCTCGCCGGCGACATACGCGTGGGGGGAACGGTCGTCGACAAGCCCGGCACCACCGTCGCCCTCGACGCCGAAGTGACGGTCGCGGCGCGACGGCGGTACGTCTCACGCGGCGGCGACAAGCTCGATCACGCGCTTGAGGCGCTTCGCGTCGATGTGACGGGTGAGGACGTCTGCGACCTCGGGAGTTCCACCGGCGGCTTCGTGGACCGCCTGCTCCAAGGGGGCGCCACCCGTGTGGTCGCCGTCGACGTCGGTTACGGACAACTCGACTGGCGCCTACGCGAGGATTCCCGCGTCACCGTTCTCGAACGCACGAACGCACGGCATCTCAACGCGAACTGTCTCCCGTTCGCGCCGTCGTTTGTCACCGCCGACCTCTCTTTCGTCTCCCTGACGGTCGTTCTAGAGGCCGTGCTACAATGCCTGCGCCGCAACTACCGCGGTCTGGTGCTCGTCAAACCCCAGTTCGAGGCCGGCCGCGAACGCGTCGGAAAGGGCGGCGTGGTGCGCGATCCGGCCGTCCATCGCGACGTGCTCGAGCACGTGTGCGACTGGCTCATGGAGCACGGCGCGGCCATCCTCGGAGTTTGCGACTCGGGGCATCCTGGGCCAAAGGGGAACGTGGAATACTTCGTCTACTTCCGCGAAGCGGTGGCACCAGACGGCGAACCGCCGGTGAACGTCCCTGCTCTTGTCGCACGCGCTGTTCAGGATGCCCATGCCTAAGCCGCTACGTCGCATCGTCGTGCGTACGCACCACTTCAGCGCGGCCGCCGATACCGCACTCCAGGAGCTCTGTGCTCTGGCGCACGAACACGAGCTCGAACTCCTCGTCTCGCCCGCGGAAGTACAGAAGCATCCTCAGCTCGCCGGACTCAACGTCCAAGTGGTCGACGACACCGACGCACGCGCGGCAGACCTCTGCCTCGTCTTCGGTGGCGACGGCACCGTGCTGCGGTCGCTCGGCCACTTCCTCGGCAGCGAGGTGCCGACGCTCGGTGTCAACTTCGGCAACGTCGGCTTTCTCGCCGCACTTCCCCGCCACAACTGGGCGCAGCGCCTGCCCGCGGTGCTCGCCGGCGACTACCGCGTCGTCGAACTCCTTACCGTCGCCGTGCACCACGACGGCCAGACGTTCACCGGTGTCAACGACGTCGTCATCAGTCGCGTCGGCGGACGTCACGTTCTCCAACTCGAGTACGAAGTCGCCGGTATGGCGGTCGGCACCATGTCCTGCGATGGCCTCATCGTCGCCTCACCAGCAGGCTCCACCGCCTACAACCTCTCGTGCAGCGGCCCCATCGTGGAGTGGACGGCCAGCGTCCTCGTCCTCAATTTCATCGCTCCGCATTCTCTCGCCTTCCGACCGGTCGTCGTGCAGCCGGATCACGCCATCGTCGCACGCAACATCTCGCCCTCGCAGGAGGCGGAATTGGTCGTCGACGGAGAGGCGGTGGGCATGCTCGGCCGCGACGCCGCCGTCAGCATCGCGGCCGGATCTGTTCGCGCCCGCCTCCTCATTACCGCAGAGACGTCGTTCTACGAGAACGTCGAGCGCAAGCTCTTCGATCGCCGCCGTGCTCGCTGAGCTCGCCGTCGACGATCTCGTCCTGATCGCCACGGCGCGACTCGAGTTCGCACCGGGCCTCAACGTGATTACCGGCGAGACGGGTGCGGGAAAGTCGCTACTCGCACAGGCCATAGGTCTGCTGATGGGGCAGCGAGGCGGCGACGAGCTCGTCCGCGGCGGCGCGGAGCGTGCCCTCGTGCAGGCGCTCTTCGAGAGCCCGAACGGCAGCATTGCCGTCGCCCGCGAATTCCCACGCGGCGGCCGCTCGCGCGCGCGTATCGACGGACTCCTCAGCTCGGCCGCGGCCGTCGAGGATGCGCTGCAGCAGCGCCTCGCGTTCTACGGCCAACTCGAGCACACTCGCCTGCTGCAACTGGATCAGCAGCTTCGTCTTCTGGACGGCGCCGCCGCCGACCTTCTCGACCCGTTGGCGCGCGCCTACGAGGCCGCCTACGCCGAAGCACGCACCAAGAAGCGCCATCACGACTCGCTGTGCGCCACGCGCGACGAGCGCGCGCATGAGCTCGATCTCTTGCGTTTCCAGATTGACGAGATCGCGCGCGCCGGCCTCGCACCGGGTGAAGATACTGGGCTTGAGCGCGACCGCGAACGGATGCGGCATGCGGCGCGACTGCTGGAACGAGTCGGCGGCGCCTATGCGCTTCTCGCCGGCGACGACGAGGGAGCCAGCGCCATCGACAGCCTGCGCGCCGCCCACCGACTCGTGGCCGAGGCAGCGAGCCTTGACGGCACGTTGGAGCCGGTCTCAACGCGCCTCGACGCGCTCTGCGCCGAACTCGACGACGTGGCCGCGGTTCTGCGCGCATACGTTGACGACCTCGACGTCGATCCCGCGCGCCGCGATGCACTCGAGCTGCGACACGACCAGATCAAGACGCTCCTGCGCAAGTACGGCGACTCGGTCGAAGCTGTGCTCGAGTTCGCCGCGGCAGCGGAGCAGCGCCTGGCCGCCGCCGAGCGCCAGGCAGACGACGAGGACACCTCCGCAGCGGCAGCAGCAACTGCTGAGCAGCGTGCAATCGCCGCCGCACGAGCACTCGGCGACGCACGACGCTCCGTCGCGCCACGTGTCGCCGCTCAGGTCGAGGGCGAGCTACGCACACTGGCGATGCCACACGCCACCTTCGCGATTACCGTCAGCGGCAGTGCCGAGGCGTTCTCGGACCTGGGTCCGCATGGTGCGGACCAGGTCGAGTTCGTCTTCAGTGCCAACCCTGGCGTCGCCGCCCGACCGTTGCGAGAGACGGCTTCGGGCGGCGAGCTCTCACGCGCTATGCTCGCCATCCGCGGCATCGTTACACTGGCCGACGACGTCGAAACGCTCGTCTTCGACGAAGTCGACCAAGGTATTGGAGGACGCACGGCAAGCGCGCTCGGCGAACGCCTGGCGCGCCTCGCGACCACCCGGCAGGTGCTCTGCATTACGCATCTGCCTCAGGTTGCTGCGTATGCGCAGCGCCACTTCGCCCTCGTCAAGGAGAGCGACCTCGAGGCATCCAGCACGCGCACCAGCGTGGCCTTGGTAGAGGGGGAGCAACGCCTCGCCGAACTCTGCCGCATGCTCGGCGCCGACGCCGACGACGCAGCCGCGCGCGAGCACGCCGCCACCATGCTGACGAGGGCCGGGCACGCCCTCTAGACGCGCGTCCGCGCGCGCACCAAAGACTGGCCGGCGAACTGCCGTTGCCCCCCTCGCACCGAGACGACCGGCCTTTTTACCAGGTCCATCGCCGATGATATAATCGCCGCGTGATCTATGGGCTCGCCGGTCAGAGTAGAGCGCCGGCCCGTGCACGACGAGCGGGCATGCCTCGGGTCCCGCAAAACCCTTCGTTCGGCCTAAACTGCTTCGCCGCGCGCGTCTTCGGCGCACCCGCGCGGCCGCCGAGCGAACTGCGCCCACATGAACAGCCGACGCCACGCGGAACGTAGAGCACGGGGGAGACGGGGGGCATGACCAAGCACATCTTCGTGACCGGTGGCGTAGTCTCAGGATTAGGGAAGGGCATCACCGCCGCCTCGATCGGACTCCTGCTCAAAGCTCGCGGCCTGAGGGTCGCAAGCCAGAAGTTCGACCCCTACATCAATGTCGATCCCGGCACCATGAGTCCGTTCCAGCACGGTGAGGTCTTCGTCACCGAAGACGGCGCCGAGTCCGACCTCGACCTCGGACACTACGAACGTTTCCTCGACGAGTTCGTCCAACGCGACTCCAACGTCACCACCGGTGGCATCTATAACGCCGTCATCACGAAGGAGCGGCGTGGCGACTACCTTGGCGGCACCGTTCAGGTGATCCCGCACATCACCAACGAGATCAAGAGCCGCATTCACCGCCTGGCCGACAGCACGCAGGCCGATGTGCTCATCACCGAAGTCGGCGGCACGGTCGGCGACATCGAAAGCCTCCCGTTTCTGGAAGCGATTCGCCAGTTCCGCAAGGATATCGGCCGCGAGAACGTGCTCTACGTGCACGTCACTCTGGTACCGGTCATGGGCGTCGTGGGCGAACCAAAGACGAAGCCCACGCAGCACTCGGTCGCCGAGTTGCGCGAGATCGGCATTCAGCCCGACGTCATCGTCGCTCGCGCAGAGGAGCCGCTTTCGCAAGGCATCCGCGAGAAGATTGCCCTGTTCTGCGACGTCGACCCCGATGCCGTCATCTCGGCCCGCGACGCCGACGACATCTACCGCGTGCCGTTGATCATGCACGACGAGCACCTCGACGACCTCGTCGTGCGCCTGCTGCGACTCGAGACCGGCGCGCCCGACCTGGCGGTTTGGCGCGCCTTCGTGGAGCGCATCGACGCCTGCCGAGGACCCGTGACGATCGCGCTCGTGGGCAAGTACGTCCAACTGCACGAGGCGTACCTCTCGGTGTGGGAGGCGCTCAGGCACTCCGCCATTCACCATTCGCGCCGGCTCGACTTGCTCTGGATCGATTCCGAAGAGCTCAACGCCGCCTCCGTCGCGGAGCGGCTGGCGACGGCCGATGGCGTCATCGTCCCCGGCGGGTTCGGTCAGCGCGGCATCGAGGGCAAGATCGACGCCGTGCGCTACTGCCGCGAACAGCGGATCCCTTTCCTCGGTGTCTGTCTCGGTATGCAGTGCGCCGTCGCCGAATACGCCCGCAACGTCTGCGGCATGAGCGATGCCAACTCCACGGAGTTCGACCCAAGCACGACCTACCCCGTGATCGACCTCCTGCCGGAACAGAAGGCGATCGCCGACATGGGCGGCACCATGCGTCTCGGCGCTTCGCGCGTGAAGCTTGTGCCCGATACGCGCGCGCACTCGGCCTACGGTCTAGACGAGGTCCTCGAACGGCACCGGCACCGCTACGAAGTCAACAACGACCTGCGGCCACAGCTCGAGGCGGCTGGACTGATCATCAGCGGTACCTCGCCAGACGGCCGGCTCGTCGAGATCTGCGAACTACGCGACCACCCGTGGTTCGTGGCCTCGCAGTTCCATCCTGAGTTCAAGTCGCGGCCCACGCGACCCGCACCGCTCTTTCGCGACTTCGTCGGCGCCGCAGTGCACCTCCGTGAACAGCGCGAGGAGGCCGAGGAGCCATGTCCGGTGTGAAAGTCGACACCTTGCGCGACCTCTTCGTCGCCCTCGCCGAAATCCGCTCGCCCTCCGGTGAGGAGCGCGCGATCGCCGACTTCGTTCACACCTACGTCACCGAGAGCGGGCTCGTCGCGCTCGAAGACGGTACGGCGATCAGCTCCGCTTCGGCCGGCAATCTCGTGATTCGCGTCCCCGGGCGCGGCCTGGGCATCCCACTCGCGCTCTGCGCGCACCTCGACACGGTACCTCTCGCTCACGCGCCGCGAGTTACCGTCGAAGACGGCGTCGTGCGCAGCGACGGTTCCACTATCCTCGGCGCCGACGACAAGGCGGCCGTGGCCGCGCTGCTCGCCCTGTTGCGCGACGCCGTCGCCAACCCCCCCGACGCAGATGTGGAAATCCTGCTGACGACCGGGGAAGAGGTCGGCCTGCGCGGCGCCAAAGCCTTCGACCTCGCGACGCTGCGCGCCCGGGTCGTCTTCGTCTTCGACAGCGCCGGGCCACCCGGAAGCGTGATCGTCGGCGCGCCGACACACAAGCTCGTTACGGCGGCCTTCCGAGGAATCGCCGCACACGCCGGCATGGCCCCGGAAGACGGACGTAGCGCCATCCTCGCCGCTGCGCGAGCCATCGCACACCTCAGACTCGGACGCATCGACGACGAGACCACCACCAACGTCGGTCTCATCAACGGCGGAGAGGCGACGAACATCGTGCCCCGCGACTGCCTCGTTCATGCCGAGGCTCGCAGTCGCGACGACGCCAAAGTCGCGGCCGAAGTAACGCGGATGATCGAAGCCTTCACGCTGGCGGCGACCGAGACCGGAATCGACGTCGATATCGAAGTCGTCGATCAGTACCAGAGCTACCGGCACGCGCCGGACTCCTTGCCGGTTCGCTTGGCCGAGGCCGCCGCCGCCGAGGCGGGCCTAGATTTCTCTCCCTACTCAGGAAACGGCGGCTCCGATGCCAACGTCTTCAACGCGCGCGGGCTCCCCGCGCTGACCTTGGGCGTTGGCTTCGAGCGCGTCCACTCGCCCGCCGAATGCATGCGCCTCGACCGACTGACACAGGTGTACGATCTCGCCCACGCGCTCGTGCGAACGGCCGGCGCAACGCGCAGCTGAGGACCAGAGGCTTGGCCGCCGCCCAACAGCATGGGGCCGCGCCGGGAAGCGTGCCGGACCCAGTCGTCTCCGAGTTCCTCGATGCCCTTCGCTACGAGCGCGGCAGGAGCGAGCATACCGTCGCCGCGTATCGGCGCGACCTCACGCGATTCACGCGCTTCCTGCACGACCGCGCAGCGACCGCTCCAACGGCCACCGCCGGAGATCTGCGCGACTACTTCGCCGGCGATGGCGGCGACGGCGCCGTGGCCAGTGTTGCGCGCCGTCTCGCCGCCCTGCGCGCCTTCTACGTCTATCTCGTGCGCGAAGGGAGACGCGACGACGATCCTACGCTCGGCATACGCACACCACGCCAACACCGCGATCTGCCCCGCGTCCTCGCAGTCGAGGACATCGAAGCAATCCTCGCTGCCGTCACCCCTTCGACGCCACTCGGACAACGCGACCTGGCGCTCCTCGAGCTTCTCTACGGCTGCGGTCTGCGCGTCAGCGAACTGCTCGGACTGACCGACGGCGATGTCGACCTCGAGGGCGGTATGGTGGTCTGCATGGGAAAGGGCGGCAAGGAGCGCGCCGTACCCATGGGCGGCGCGGCACAAAGGGCCGTCCGACGGTATCTCGAAGACGGCCGGCGCCACCTGACACGCGGCCGCCGCGTACCCTCGCTCTTCCTCAACGCCCACGGACGGCCGCTGACTCGCCAGGGGGTCGCCTACATCCTCGAACGCGTCCTCGCTCGCGCCGCGCTGTCGGGGCGCGCCAGCGCGCACACGTTTCGCCATTCATTTGCCACCCACATGCTGGCCGGCGGTGCCGATCTGCGCAGCGTGCAGGAGATGCTGGGCCACGCCAAGGTCGCGACGACTCAGGTGTACACCCATGTCTCTGCTGAGCACCTCCGGGAGGTCTTTCTCGAGACTCATCCTCGCGCTCGCAGACACCGTCCGAGCGCGCCCCCCGACAACCCTCCTGGGAGGACCGCATGAGCCGCGTCTTCATCTGCGTTCTCGACGGCTGCGGCGCCGGCGAACTGCCCGACGCCGCCGCCTACGGCGACGAGGGATCGAGCACACTGCGTCATGTCATCGAACGCTCCGGCGTGTCCCTGCCACGCCTTGCCGCACTCGGGCTCGGTGAGGTCGTCGGACTCCCACTCGGAGCGCCGAGCCCGGAGGCGACGTACGGCCGACTCGCGAACCGAGGGGCCGGCAAGGACTCGACCAGCGGCCACTGGGCGATGATGGGCGTTGTGCTCCAGCGGCCGTTCCCAACGTATCCGCACGGCTTTCCCGACGCGATCATCGCCCCATTCGAGACCGCCATCGGACGCCGTGTACTCTGGAACAAACCAGCTTCGGGCACCGCGATCCTCGATCTGCTCGGCGATGAACACGTGGCCAGCGGCCGACCGATCGTCTACACCTCGGCCGACTCCGTCTTCCAGATCGCCTGCCATGAGGATGTCGTCCCGGTCGCGCAGCTCTACGAGTGGTGCGCCGCGGCACGCGCCCTCCTCACGGGAGACCACGCCGTCGGGCGCGTCATCGCACGACCGTTCAGCGGCACCAGCGGACACTACGCACGCACGCCGCGACGGCGTGACTTCTCACTGCCACCGACGGGAACGACGTATCTCGACCTCCTCGTCGCGGCCGACGTCCCAGTCGTGGGAGTGGGCAAGATCGGTGAGCTCTTCGCCCAGCGCGGCATCACCGTCGACGACCACACCACCAACAACACGGCAGCCATTGCCGCCTGCACGCGATACCTCGACGAACTGCAGAGCGGCCTGCTCTTCGCGAACCTGGTCGACTTCGACCAAGTCTGGGGGCATCGCAACGACGTCGACGGCTTCGCCGCCGGTTTGGCGGCAGTCGACGCCGCTCTCACGACCTGGGAGTCTCGCTTGCGCCCCGGTGACGTCATGGTCCTGTGCGCCGATCACGGCGTCGACCCAACCACCGCCAGCACGGATCACTCCCGCGAATACTCGCCGCTTCTCGCCCTCGGTCTTTCGCCGGGACGTTACGACGGAACCCTCGAGGATGTCGGCGCGACCGCGTATCACCACCTGGTCGGCCGCGCAACGGATCTCCCCGGACGGGTTATCTCGTGAGGAGCGCACTGTCGCGATCGACTGCGGCGGCGCGCCCGTGAGCGCCGCCGCGACGACGTTGCGCCAGTGGGCGCCCAACGTCGCCATCGTCGCCGGCTCCGGATTCTCGGACATGTTCTCCACCGCCAACATCCAGGAAGAACTGGCGTACGCCGAGCTCGGCTGGCCGCAAACCGCCGTGCCCGGACACGCCAACTCCCTGCGACTGATGCGCGGCCCGATCAAGGCCGACGGCGGCACGATTCGCCTCGCCGTGGCCTGCGGGCGACCACACTACTACGAGGGCTGGAGCGAGCAAGAGCTCGCTCGGCCGCTCCATGACCTCGCCGCAGCCGGCGTCCGTCGCGTACTCGCCGTCAACGCCTGCGGAGGACTGCGCGGGGCGCCGCTAGGCGGCGTGGTCGTCTGCGACACGATTGTGGACCTCCAGCACGCCCCGCGGGAGGCCGCACCCGAAAGACGGCGGCTCATGTCGGCGGCGCAGGCGCAGTCCGTCGCCGCAGCTCTCGCCGCATCCGCCGGTGACGGCAAGCCCCTGACGTCGACCGTAGGGGCTTACGTCGCCGTCAGCGGGCCGCAGTACGAGACGCCGGCGGAGTGCGAGTGGCTCTCGAGCCATGGCCTCGTCGTCGGTATGTCCGGGGCCCCGGAGGCCCGCGCCGCTCAGCGGCTTACACTCGACTACATCCTGCTCGGCGCCGTTGTCAATGAGGCGGCGGTAATCGATTCCCACCCCGACGTTGTCGTCGCGTCCAACCGTCTCACCACCCGTCTGGCCGCACGACTCGCCGCAGCCGTGACCGCCCGCTGGCCAGAGCTCGGCTGAGCCACTTCAGGAGAAACGCATGGATTTCGTCACCGATGTCATCGCTCGCAAACGCGATGGGGGAGAGCTCGACGCCGAACGCATCGATACCTTCGTACGCGGCGTCGTAGACGGCAGCGTGCCGGCATATCAAGCCAGTGCCCTCCTGATGGCCATGGTGCTGCGCGGCCTGAGCGACGCCGAAACGCTCTGCCTCGCCAAGGCCATCGTCGCCAGTGGCAAGACACTCGACCTCAGCGTCCTGCGCCGTCCTGTCCTCGACAAGCACTCCAGTGGCGGCGTCGGCGACAAGATCACCCTCGTGCTCGGACCGGTCGTGGCCGCCTGCGGCGCCGTGTTCGGCAAGATGTCGGGGCGCGGACTCGGCCACACCGGCGGCACCCTGGACAAGCTCGAGTCCATCCCCGGTTTCAAGGTACAGCTCCCGCAAGGCGAGTTCCTGCGCCAACTCGACCGCATCGGCCTCGCCGTTGTCAGTCAGAGCGATCGCGTGGCGCCGGCCGACAGGATCCTCTACGCCCTGCGTGACGTCACGGCGACGGTCCCCAACGACGGCCTCATCGCCGCCAGCATCATGGCGAAGAAGATCGCCTCGGGAACGTCGTCGCTCGTCCTCGACCTCAAGGTGGGGAAGGGAGCGTTCATGCCGACCCTCGAGAGCGCCCGCAATCTCGGCCGCCTCTGCCGTCTAATCGGCGACGCCTACGATCGTCCCACTACGTGTCTATACTCGGCCATGGATGCTCCTCTCGGCTACGCCATCGGCAACCGACTCGAGGTCGAGGAGGCGTGGAGCGTGCTCGGCGGCGGAGGCCCAGACGACGTACGCGAACTCGCGCTAACGATGGCCGCCGCTCTTCTGCCGCTGGCCGACCTGGGGCTCAACGAGACGGACGCTCGTCGTGCCGCTGAGACGGCGCTCGACGACGGTCGTGCCGCCGAGCACTTCGAGCGCTGGTGCTACGTTCAAGGAGGGCGGTGGAAGCCCGGCGAGTTCCACCGACTTGCCGCGCAAGATGTGACGTCGCCCTCAGCAGGCTACGTCACCGCCATCGACGCTCTGGCTGTGGGCAGGGCAGCGCAGCTCTCCGGAGCCGGCCGCAGAACCGTTGACGATGCCGTCGACCCTGTTGCCGGCGTGCTTCTGCGGCACCGCGTCGGCGACCAGGTCGAGAAGCAGGAGATCGTGGCCTCCGTCTTCGCCCGCGACACGACGCGACGCGCGCAGGCCCACGCGATCCTGAGTGAGGCATTCACCTTCGGCGAGGCGCCGCCACAACCGACGCCCCTTCTACTGGCGCGCGAATGACGCTCCGCCGAGCGCGCGCAAGACGCGGGAACGACAAGTGATGAGGATCATCTCCGGCGTTTGGCGTGGCCGGGCCATCTCGGCGCCGCCGGGCCGCGCCACTCGGCCCACATCGGATCGGGTGCGCGAGGCGCTCTTCGCGGTCCTGGGTGCATTGCCCGAGATCGCCGCCTTGCGTCGTGGCGACGCCGGGCCGCTCTCCGGCCACGTCGTCCTCGATCTCTTCGCCGGCAGCGGCGCTTGCGGCCTTGAGGCCCTCTCTCGCGGCGCCGCCCACTGCACCTTCGTCGAGCGGGATGCCGGCGCCTTGCGTGCGCTGCGCGCCAATCTCAACCGCCTCGCCGTCCCAATCGAGCCACTCAACACTCGTGACCAACACGAACGCGCGAGCTCGGGCGCCGCCCGTGTCATCGGCAGCGACGCCGAACATGCGCTCACGGCTGACGCTCGTGTGGGGGCGCAGTATACTCTGCTGTTGCTGGACCCTCCGTACGCAGCTTCCGCAAAGGTCCGGCCAATGCTCACGGGCAAGCTCGGTCCCGTGCTCGCTCCCGGCGCCGTCATCGTCGTCGAGACGGCAGCGCGCGCACCGCTCGAGCTACCGTGGAGAATGGTTCGCGAGAGACGCTACGGCGACACGCACCTCACCTTCATGGTGAACGATGCCGGGCCGGCGACTAGGGGAGCGGTGGACGATGAGACATAGAGCAGCCGTGTGGCACGGGTACACTTGATGCCGCGTCACGTCACGGCCATCTGCCCGGGAACCTTCGATCCGGTCACGGTCGGTCACCTCGACATCATCCTGCGCGGCGCCGCCAAGTTCGGCCGCGTTGTCGTGGGCCTCATCGAAGAGCCGCAACGCAAGTCCCCGCTCTTCTCACCAGAGGATCGCGAGCGCTTTCTTCGCGAGGCGCTCGCCAACCACGAGAACATCGTCATCGACCGCTTCAACGAACTTGTGGTCGACTTCGCGCGCCGTTGGGACGCTCACGTAATCCTCAAAGGTTTGCGGGCAATCTCCGACTTCGAGTATGAATTCTCCATGGCGCAGCTAAATAGGAGGTTGGCGCCAGATATCGAAACCGTATTCATGATGGCTTCACCAGAACACAGTTACCTAAGTTCCAGTGGAGTCAAGGAGATCGCCGCCTTCGGGGGCTCTGTCGAGGACCTCGTGCCGCCTGGCGTGGCGCGCCGGTTGGCCGAAGCGTTCTCGCAGAGCGCGAACATGAGCAAAGGGGAGTACTGATCAGGATGGATGTGCTCGTTCTCATAGACAAGCTCGACGACATGATCCACAACGCACGTTCGGTGCCGCTTACCGACAACGTCATGTTCGACCGCGAGGAGATCTACGACATCCTCGACCAGATGCGTTCGACGATCCCCGAAGAGATCAAGCAGGCGCGCTGGATCGTCAAGGAGCGGCAGGAGATGCTCACCGAGGCGAAGCAAGAGGCCGAGCGCCTTCTCTCCGAGGCGCAGGAGCGCGCAGATCGTCTCGCCTCCGAGACGGAGATCGTGCGCCTCGCCGAGCGCAATGCACAGCAGATCATGGAGGACGCGCGCGAGCGTGAACGCGCCACGCGCCTCGGTGCCGAGGATTACGCCGACGAGGTCCTCGGCAACCTCGAGGTCAATCTAGAGAAGTTCATCGCCGCGGTCCGTCGCGGCAGAGAGCGCCTCCAAGGACGCGACAGCGACGATCTGCAGCCGTAGTCCGCGTCCGCTGCGGAGTGGGGAGAGACGCTGATGCGCCGTTTCGACTTGCGCTCGCTGCACTTCGACGAGTCGGATGAGGCATGGCGGCAATTGCCGGTCGATGTGTCGCCCTTTGCGTTCGGCGGCCTCGACTATACCGTCGCTGGCGACACCATCGATCTTGAACTCAACGTCGCACGCGTGGGCGACAACCTCACGCTCGTCGGCGAATTCGAAACACAACTCCTCGGCCCTTGTCAGAGGTGTCTGGGCGACGCCGCGGTCGCCATCGCCGCTCGCGGCGTGGAGTACGTTCACCACGGCTATTCCGAGCTTGACGACGAAGACGACGAGTCCGGCTACGTAGAAGCCAACGTCGTCGACCTTGAGCGCTGGGTGCGCGATCTTGTCGCTGAAGCCCTCCCCGAGAAGCTCCTCTGCGACGAAGGCTGCCGCGGGCTCTGTCCGCGTTGCGGCGCCAACTTCAACTCCGATCCCGAACATCATCACGACGACCGGTAACCAGGGGGCCTGCCGCATGTGGTACAGTTCCCTGTCCGATTGATTCGAGGAGAAGCGATGCCCGTACCCAAGAGAAAGACCTCGCAGTCCAAGCGCGACAGCCGTCGCGCTCAGCAGAAGCTCAGCGTCGACGTGGCCAGCGTCTGCCCGCAGTGCAAGAGCCCTAAGCTTCCACACCGCGCCTGCCCGAAGTGCGGCACGTACAAGGGCCGCGAGGTCATCGTCCTCGACAACGAGTAAGCGACTGGGGGTCTCGTGCCCAGGTCGTTGTACATCGCGTCGACCCAGGCCAGCGGTGGCAAGACAGCCGTCGCCGCCGGCCTTTGCCTGGCGTTCCGAGACCGCGGCTTACACGTCGGCTACTTCAAGCCCGTCGGGACCGCTTCAGAGTTCGCCGAGAGGGGCACCGACGACGATGCGAGCTTCGTCGCGCGCCTGCTTGAGCTCGACGATGCGCCAACAGACATCTGTCCTGTGGTGCTCGACGAAGACGCGCTCCACGACGTCTTCGAGGCATCCGAAGCCGACCCAATGACCCGCGTCGTCGACGCTTATGCGCGGCTTCGCAAGGGCAAGGATGTCGTCGTCTGCGAGGGGCTGGGCGAGATATGGCAGGGCCGCTTCCTGCGCGCCAGCGGCGCCGATGTGGTGGCGCAGCTCGACATGAGCACCGTGCTCATCGCCAACTTCGCCGGCGCTCGCCTGCTCGACGACGTTCTGTACGTCAAAGAGGCGCTCAAGCAGCGCCTCCTCGGCGTGCTCTTCAACATGGTGCCGGAGTCGCGCCTCGACCTGGTCCGCGACCAGTATGTTCCCATGCTCGCGGAAGCAGGAGTGGTCACCTACGGAGTCGTCGCCTCTCATCCGCGCCTCGCGGCGATATCTGTCGGCGACCTGGTGGCGGCGCTCGGCGCCACGTACCTCTGTGGCGAACAGCACGCCGGCGAGCTCGTCGAGACGTACATGATCGGCGCCATGAATCCGGCGCACGCCAAGCACTACTTCGAGCTAACCCCCAACAAGGCAGTCGTCGTCGGAGGTGACCGCACGAAGATCGTGCTCAGCGCGCTCGAGACGCCGACCACCGTCATCGTCCTAACCGGACGATACGTTCCCGAGCCCACGATTCTCGCCCGCGCCGAGGAACAGGGAGTGGCGGTCGTCTCTGTCGCCAGCGACACAGTGACCGCCGCCGAAGGACTGCGCCATCTCTTCGGTCGCATGCACGTGCGCCAGAGAGAGAAGGTCGATCTCATGGCGAGCCTGATCTCCGAATCGGTCGACATCGACCGCCTCCTCAACGACCTCGACGAATGACCGGCAGCGCTGCGCCGCCCTACACGTCCCCGCACGAAGTAACCGCCGCCTGGAGCTCCGCCAGCGACGACCGTGTGGTGACGGTCGCCGTCGATGCCGCCGGCGGCGACAACGCTCCCGCTGAGGTCGTACTCGGAGTGCTGCGCGTTGCCAGCGAGCGCCTCCACGTGATCCTTGTCGGCGATGAGGAACAGGTGACGCCGCTCCTTCCCGCGCCGCATCCTCACATTACGCTCGTGCACGCGCCCGATGTCATCGGCTACGACGACGAACCGGCGCACGCCGCCCGCGACAAGACCGACTCGAGCATCGTCGTAGGTCTACGGCTCGTGCGCGAAGGCCGCGCCGACGCCTTCGTCTCTGCAGGGAACACGGGCGCCGTCGTCGCTGCGAGCGTGCTGCATGTGCGTCGCCTCAAGGGCGTCTCGCGTCCTGCGATCTGCACCATCATGCCTTGCATGCCGGCGCCCATCGCCTTCCTCGATGCCGGCGCCAACGCAGAGTGCCGCCCCGAGCAGCTCCTGCAGTTCGCCATCATGGGCCAGGCCTTTGCGCAGGAGGTGATGGGGCTACATCACCCCACCGTCGGCCTGCTCTCGATCGGCGAGGAGCCAAGCAAGGGCACGCCCGACGTCATCGAAGCGCATCGCCTTCTGGTCGACGATCCCCGCGTGCGCTTTCACGGCAACGTCGAAGGTCGCGACATCATGAACCGCGCCGTCGACGTCGTCGTCACCGACGGCTTCACCGGCAACGTGGCACTCAAGACCATCGAGGGGACGGCGCGTGCCATTCTCCACGCGCTCCGCAGTACCATCGACTCGTCGGTGAGCACCAAGCTTGCCGGCTTACTGCTGCGCGCCGATCTCCTGCGCCTCAAGGCCGCGCTCGACCCGGAGGAGTACGGAGGAGCCCTTCTCGTGGGCATGAATGCGCCCATAGTGATCGCCCACGGTAACTCGCGGGCCACCGGCATCGCCAACGCGATTCGCCAGGGTCGCAGAGGCGTCGTGAGCGATCTCCAGCCCACGATTGCCCGCGAGCTGGCGCAACAGCTTTCTCGCTCCGGAAGCATTGTGTAGACTCTGGCGAAACTCGCCCTGGAGGTTCATCGATGACGCGCGAAGAGGTGTTCGAGCAGGTCAAGACGATCCTAGTTGACACGCTCAGCGTCGACGAAGACAAAGTCGTTGTGACCGCTCGTTTCCAGGAAGACCTGGAGACAGACTCCCTCGACCTCGTCGAGCTCGTCATGACGTTGGAAGAGGAGTTCGGCGTCAAGATCAGCGACGAGGAAGCGGCAGAGATCAAGACCGTCGCCGACGCCGTCGATTTCGTCATGCAGAGGGGCAACGCCTAACAGCTACGTCCACCCCGTGCGCGACGAGGGGAGGCTTCCCGCGCCGCGGGAGGCGTCCCCTCGTCGCTGTTGAGAGGCTCCGCCGTGACTCTGCGACTGCTCGTCCTGGCCGAACAGCTCGACCAGTCTGTCCTGCAGCAGGTCTTCACCCATTCCTCGTGGGCAACCGCCCGCGTGGACTCCTACGAGCGTCTCGAGTTCCTCGGTGACAGCGTCCTCAGCCTGTGCGTGACCACTGAGCTGTACCGCCGCTTTCCCGACGTCGCCGAAGGCCATCTTGCACGCCTGCGCGCCTACGTAGTCAGTCGCGCAACCTGCGCGCGAGTCGCGGGGCGCCTCGGCCTCGCGAAGCGTCTACGCCACCACGCGGGGCCGGCAAGCGAGAGTTCGGAGTTCTCACAGCTTGAGACGAATCAGAACATCCTCGCCGATCTCACCGAAGCCCTGATCGGCGCGCTCTATCTGGCTTTCGGCTTCGAGACGGTGCGCCCGGCCGTCGTGGAGGCGTTCAATGAGCACATCAAGTACGCCGTCAGCAGCTACATCGACTACAAGACGGAGCTCCAGGAGGTGCTAGCGCGCGACGGTCTCACGGTTCGCTACGAACTTCTGGCCTCCACAGGGCCCGCTCACGAGCGTCACTTCGAAGTGGAAGCGAGAGTTGCCGACGAGGCGCTCGGCCACGGCGCCGGCACAAGCAAGAAGCGCGCCGAGCAGCAGGCGGCGCAAGCGGCGCTCAAGGAACTGCGCGAGCGTCAGTGCCGCAACACGTCACGGGGCCGTGGACGCCGTCGTCAACGCGTCACCAAGACCGACTGACATGCATCTCAAGGGTCTCCGTCTCAAGGGTTTCAAGTCGTTCCCGCGGCAGACGTCGCTCGTCTTCGAACCGGGCGTCGGCGTCATCATCGGTCCCAACGGAAGCGGCAAGAGCAATCTGGCCGACGCCGTCGTGTGGGCTCTGGGTGAGCAGAGCCCCACGACACTGCGGGGCGCTTCGATGCAGGACGTGATCTTCGCCGGCAGCGACGGCCGCAGGGCCGTCGCCAGCGCCGAGGTCGAACTCATCTTCGACAACAGCGACGAGGCGCTGCCGCTACCGACACCAGAGGTCAGCGTGATGCGCAGAGTGACGCGCGAGGGCTCGTCGCAGTACTACATCAACCACGCCGGCTGTCGGCTCACCGACATCATCGAGCTCATGGCGCCGGTCGGCCTCGGACGCGAGCTGCATTCCATCATCGGCCAAGGCAAGGTGGAGGCGTTCTTGGCCGGCTCACCCGAGGACCGTCGCAGCCAAATCGAAGAGGCGGCGGGATTGGGCGCGTACAAGCGTCGCCGCGAACGCGCGACCGTCAAACTCCGAGAAGTGCGGCGCAATCTCGAACGCGCCGCACTTCTGGAGCGCGAAGTCGGCACCCAGCTTACGCCCCTGCGACGCCAGGCAAGCGCCGCCGAGAAGCTCATGAACCTCGAATCCGAGGCCGGTGAGCTCCGCGCTCGCCTCGTCGCAGGCACACTACGCGACGTCGACACGCAACTCACCGCTCACGGAGCGGAACGCGCCACGGCCGACACAGCCGCGGCGGCAGCGGAAGCCGAGCTCGCGTCCGTCGCGCAGCGGCGCACGGATGAGGAGGAAGCCTTCGCGCAGCGCCTCGCCGAACACGAACGTCGGACGCAACGACTCCTCCAGGCGCGCACCTTGGACACCCGGCTCACCAGCACCGAGCGACTGGCCACGCAACGACTGCGACTGCTCGAGGAAGCAGCGAGAAAGGCGCACGCCGAACGACAACGCCTCAGCGCCGAGCTGGCCACGCTGCCCCTCGAATCCGAGGCGGAAGCGTGGCCAGATGTCGAGCGGCAACTCGAGACGGATGTCGCCACAGCCACCAGCGTCCACGCGTCGGCATCCGATCGGCTCGAGGCGGCACGCGAGATCGTGCGTTCCCGTCGCACCGCTCTCGATCGCCTCGCCATCGAGGGCGAGAGCGCCGCCGCGACGGCCGCAAGGCTCGAACGCCGCCAACTGTCTCTCACTGACGAAGAGTCGCGGTTGACCACTCAAGTCGGAACGCTCAGGGAGGAACTGCGTCTGCGCACCGCAAGCGAGGACGAGGCAACGAACGCCGGCGCGGCGGCGCGCGAGCAGCTGGTCCGTCTCGAAGCCGGCGTCACAGCGGCCGTTGCGGAAGCCACGGATACACACCGACACCTCCAGGAAAGCGAGGAAGCGCACGCCCTCGCTGTCCGCGAGCTGCGCGCCCTCGATGCCGAAGCCGACCATCTCGAGGCTGCGTTGCGTGAATTACATGACGTGGATGCGGAATCGCTGGCGGTAGCCGCCGAGTTCTCCGGTACGGCTCCGCTCTCCGCCGGGATAGTGTGCGCCCCTGGGTACGAACGCGCACTTGCCGCAGCGCTCTCTCAACACGCCGGCGCCCTCGCTGTGCCGAGGAGCATCGATCATTGGTCTCTCCTCGAGGCGCTGCGACACGCCGACGTAGGCCTCGTACGCCTTCTCATCCACTCCGAGACCCAAGGGTCCGTCTCCGCCTTCCCGGGCGCGGTGCCGCTTGTCACCAAGGTGTCTGGAGCGCGCGCCGGAGAGCTGGCAGCGGTACTCGCCGATGTTGTGCTCGTCGACGACCTCCGTTCTGTGCCGAGCGGCTTCTCCGGCCTCGCTGTGACACGCGAAGGCGAGTTCTACCGGCCACAGGCCGGTCAGCTCGGGCTCGCCGGAGGCATGGTCACAGCGCTTCTCCTCGAACGCCGCAGCTCACTCGAGGCACTGACGGAGAAGCGACCATCCCTCGAGGCGGCGCTCGCAACTGCAGCCGCCGGCGTTGGCGCAGCCCGCGAGGCGCACGCGCACGCTCAGGCCGCCACTGATCGGGCGCAGACGGCCGCGCAGGGCGCGCGAGACACAGCTCAAGCTGCCGAGCGTGCGTTGGCGCAAGCTCGCGCGAAGCGACTCGACGCCGAGACGTCGCTCATCCGCGACGAGCGTGCTCTCGAGGCGGTGGCGGCCGAACGCGGCGAGGCCCAGGCTGCCGCCGCCGACGCTTTGGCGGCGGCCGAGTCTGCGCGCCAGCGCGCCGAGTCCGCGCGTCCAGACTCCGATGCGGCGGAGATGGAACTGCGCGCCGCCGAAGAAGAGGCCGCCGCCACTCAAGCCACACTGTTGCGACGCAGGGTCGAATTGGACGAACGTCGGCAGGCCGCGGCACGAGCCGCGGCGCAACGCGCCGCGATCGCCAGCCGCGTCACCGCGGCACGCGACCGTCTTCAGGAACTCGACCGACAGCAAGCTCACGCTCCTCAACTGAGAGATGCCAGCGCCCGACTGATCGATCGTCTCGCCAAGCTCCGTGACCAAGCCCATCAGCATGTTGCGCTCCTAGAGCGAGACGATCTCGCGCAGACCGCGCTCGATCGCGACGTTCTCCACGCCTTGGCCCAGCGCGAGGCGCAACTCCGACAGACGCTGAACGAAGCCCATGACCAACGGGCCGCGGCCAGCCTCGCCGTGGCGCGGCTCGAAGACCGCCGCGGCGAGCTCACGGCTACGCTTGCGGCGTTGAGCGAAGAGCTAGATTGCGCCGGATTCTCGCCGCCCGCCGATGACGCAGAGGCGGCCGCGTTGCGCGAGCGGCTGGACCGCCTGGCACGGCGCCGCGAGCAGATCGGGCCGGTCAATCCACTCGCCGCGGTGGAGTGCGCGGAACTCGAAGAGCGCGCCGCCTTCCTGCGCGAGCAGCGGCGCGACCTCGAACGGTCCGTCGCCGATCTCGAACAGCTCATCGCCGAGCTCACGGCACAGATCGACGCCGCCTTCGCGAGCACCTTCGCCGCCGTCCGCGCTCAGTTCATGCAGATGATCGCGCTTCTCTTTCCCGGCGGCCGCGGGTCGCTCGAGATCGTCGCCGACGCGCCAGACGAGCCCGGCGGCGTACACGTCAACGTGAAGCCGGCCAAGAAGCTCGGCCAGCGCCTGCACCTGCTCTCCGGCGGCGAGCGCGCACTGGTCGCGATCGCGTTTCTTATGGCGATCGTGCTCACACGGCCGAGCCCGCTCTACATCCTCGACGAGATCGAGGCGGCTCTGGACGACGTCAATATCGGCCGCCTCGTCGCCATGCTGCGCGAGTATCGCGAGCGCACACAGTTCCTCGTCATCACCCATCAGAAGCGCACGATGGACGCCGCCGACGTCCTGTACGGTGTGACCATGGGCCCAGACGGCACGTCACACGTCGTCAGCGCCCGCATGGCACAAGAAGCGATCGAACGCGAGACGCGCGCCTCCGGACCTCATGCCGGCGCGAGCGCGAGCGAGAAGGAGTAGTTGCCGTGGAGTGGCACGAGGTATTCAAGGGCATCCCCTTCGAAGCGGTGCCCGACGAGGTACTCACCGAGGAGAAGCGCGAGCGCGAAGGCTTCATGGCACGTGTGCGCAAGAACCTGAGTAAGGCGCGCACCGCCGTCGTGGAGCAGCTCAAGGCGACGGTCTATCGCGGAGTGGACCGGGAGCTCTACGAGCAGATCGAGGAGACGCTCGTAACGGCCGACGTCGGCATGAAGGCAACGCTGCGCATCACCGAAGAGCTCGAGGAGCGCTGCCTTATCAAGCAGATCAGCGACCGCGACGCGTGCTTGGACGAACTCGCCGACGTCGTCGCGGAAGTGCTGCGCCCCGAGGATCCGGAGAGCCAGCTGATCGACGTCAGCGCCAGCCCCGCCGTGCTCCTCTTCGTCGGCGTCAACGGCGCCGGCAAGACGACGACGATCGGCAAGATCGCTTGGCGACTCAAGGAGCTCGGCAAGACGCCGCTCATGGTCGCCGGCGACACGTTCCGCGCCGCCGCCGTGCAGCAACTGAGCGAATGGGCGGAGCGCGTCGGCTGCGACATCATCAAACAGGAGCAGGGCGGCGACCCGGCCGCCGTGGTCTTCGACGGCCTCACGGCGGCCGCGTCACGCGGCGCCGACGTCGTGCTCATCGACACAGCCGGACGACTGCACACTCAGGTGAACCTCATGCGCGAACTCGAGAAGGTCCACCGCGTCATCCAGAAGCAGGTCCCGGGAGCCCCACACGACACCCTGCTCGTCATCGACGCGACGACGGGCCAGAACGGTCTGCGCCAGGCGCAGGAGTTCCGGCAAGCCGTCGACGTGAGTGGAGTCGTACTCACCAAGCTGGATGGCACGGCCAAGGGAGGTATCGTCGTTGCTATTCACGAGACGCTGGGAATCCCGATCAAGCTCATCGGCGTGGGGGAACGTCTCCAGGACCTACGCCCGTTCGAAGCAGACGTCTTTGCGCGTGCTATCTTCGGCAATCTCGGCAGCGACGAGAGCAGAGACGAGTAGATCGCGCAAACCACGTGCTACGATAGCCGCTCACGATATGAGGCACATGTTGCGAACTCCCCATGTTTGAAGCCCTTACAGATCGACTGCAGAGCGTCATGCAAGGCCTTCGCGGCCACGGCAAGCTCAGCGCCGACGACATCGACGCCGCCATGCGCGAGATCCGTCTCGCGCTGCTCGAAGCCGACGTCAACTTCAAAGTCGTCAAAGACTTCGTCGCCCACGTCAAGGAGCGCGCACTCGGCGCCGAGGTCATGGAGAGCCTCACACCTGCACAGCAGGTCGTGAAGATCGTCAACGAGGAGCTCATCGCGCTCATGGGGAGCGGCGACTCCAAGCTGGCCTTCAGCGGCAGGCCGCCCACAGTGATCCTCCTCGCCGGTCTGCAGGGCTCCGGCAAGACCACGACCTGCGCCAAGCTGGCGCACCTTCTCAAGAAGCAAGGCAAGAACCCGGTGCTCATCGCGGCCGATGTCTATCGCCCGGCCGCGATCGACCAGCTGCAGACACTCGCCGAACGCGTTCAAGTCCCCATCTACGCTCCCGGCGCAGATGTCGACCCTGTCGACATAGCTCGCGACGGCGTCGACTACGCCGGGCGACACGGCGACGTCGCCATCATCGACACTGCCGGACGCCTTCACGTCGACGCCGAGCTCATGGACGAGCTCGTGCGCATCCGCGACGCCGTCAAGCCACACAACATCCTCCTCGTCGTCGACGCGATGACCGGACAGGACGCCGTCAACGCCGCCGAGGAGTTTCGCCAGCGAGTCGAGCTCGACGGTGTAGTGCTCACCAAACTCGACGGCGACGCTCGCGGGGGCGCCGCACTCAGCGTCCGCGCCGTCACCGGCAAACCCATCAAGTTCGCCAGCACGGGTGAGAAGGTGGGCGACTTCGATGTCTTTCACCCGGATCGCATGGCCAGCCGCATTCTCGGCATGGGCGACATGCTGTCGCTCATCGAGAAGGCCGAGATCGCCCTCGACGCCAAACAGGCTGCCGCGATGGAAGCACGACTGCGGCGCGCCGAGTTCACCTTCGAGGACTTCCTCGAGCAGCTCAAGCAGATACGCAAGATGGGCTCGCTCTCGAGCATCATCGGCATGCTCCCCGGCGTCCCCGGCATCAAGGAGCTCAAGAACGCCCAGGTCGACGAACGCCAACTCGACCGCATCGAGGCCATGATCTTCTCGATGACCGCTCAGGAGCGTCGCCATCCCGACATCATCGACGGCAGCCGGCGGCGACGCATCGCCGGCGGCAGCGGTACATCCATCCAAGACGTCAACAACCTGCTCAAGCAGTACCGCGAGATGCAGAAGATGATGAAGACCCTCTCGAGCGGCCGCTTCAAAGGGTTTCGTCTCCCGGGCATGAGCAGGTAACATAGCGAGTCGCGCCGCGCAGTCGGCGCACGCTTGCAGTCAGCCGCTGCCGCCATCAGGGTGGCAGCGCAGTTCTCAGACCCCAAGGAGGGTACTTAAGTTGGCAGCGCGAATGAGATTGACCCGAGTCGGCAGCACGAAGAACCCGGTGTACCGCATTATCGTCTGCGACTCGCGGGTACGGCGCGATGGCCGCGCCATCGAGACGATCGGCCAGTACAACCCGCGCCGCGAGCCCTCTCTCATCGAGATTGACGCCGACAAGGCGAAGAAGTGGCTCGCCGAGGGCGCACAGCCCTCGCGCACCGTTGAGAAGCTCCTCGCGATCAAGGGGATCAGCAAGTAACACTGGTCCATCGCCCAGGTGCGACACGGAGAAAGGCGGCTATGCTGCAAGAGTTGCTCGAGTATCTCGCTAAGTCACTGGTCGACAATCCAGACGACGTCTCCGTCTCGGTGACCGAAACCGAGACTACGGTGGTCCTCGAGCTCACCGTGGCCAAGGACGACATCGGCAAGGTGATCGGCAAACAGGGACGTATCGCTCGTGCACTTCGCACGGTCATGAAGGCGTCCGGTGTGCGCGACGGCAAGCGCGTGATCGTCGAGATCATCGACTAGCCAGGCCTTGCCGTCCGTGAAGCATGTGAGCGCTTCGCAGGTGCACCGGTGATGACCGCGCCACTCTGGAGCTGCGGCATCCTGGGCAAGACGCACGGACTGCACGGCGAACTCTATCTCTCGCCGAGCCCAAACGGCGTGGACTATCTCGATCTTGGCACATCGTTCTTCCTCGGGGCGCCCCGCGGCAGCGCCGACGAGACGCTCACGCCATGCCACATCCAACGTGTCGGCGGCACCGATCTCCGCCCCCTCGTCTTGCTCGACCTTGCCGACACGCGCGAAGGTGCTCTCGCCCTCCAGGGACGCGAGGTGTTCGCCCGCGGCCCCGCGCTCGACGAACTGCCGCACTTCGTCGTCGGCGATCTCATTGGCCTGCGCGCCGAGACGGCGAGCGGCCGTGCGCTCGGCACGATCGATGACATCCTCGAGAATCCGGTTCACGAGATTCTCTCCATCGCGACGCCGCAGGGAACCACGATTCTGGTGCCACTTGTCGAAGCGCTCGTGACCATCGATTTCGATGCGGGGGTCGCCCGCGTCGTCGACGATCTCCTCGACGACCTGTCCTGACCGTGGAGTACGACGTCTTCACGCTGTTCCCCGCAGCGTTCGACTGGTACCTCTCTCAGGTCCACATTCGCAATGCCGAACGACTCGGACATACGTTCGCGCTCACCAACTACCGAGACCACACGCCGCTCTCTCATCTTCAAGTCGACGACACGCCGTACGGCGGTGGCGCCGGGATGGTGCTGCGCATCGATGTGGTCTGCGCCGCACTTGAGGCGCGCTTCGGCCTCCCCGCAGAGGAGGTCTGCGCAACGCGCCGGGTCGTCGAGCTCACGCCTCGAGGAACGCCCCTGACCGACACGCTGGCAAGGGAACTCGCCGCGCACGACCTGGTCCTACTGTGCGGACGCTACGAGGGCATTGACGAGCGCGTCACGCACCTGATTACGGACCGCGTGTCGATCGGGCCGTACGTGCTCTGCGGCGGCGAGATCGCCGCCATGGCCGTACTGGATGCCGTCACGCGCAAGTTGGACGACGTCATCAGCAATCCGCAGAGCGTGGTCGCCGAGTCTCACTCCGCCGAACTCGAGGGTGGGGGAGAGTATCCCCATTACACACGGCCCGCCGTCTTTCGCGGCTGGAGCGTGCCCGACGTGCTCCTCAGCGGTCATCATGGCGCTGTGGCGGACTGGCGAGCCGCGCACGTGCAGCACCGTTGCAGCACAGACGCGCTCCCCTGAGACGGGCGAACGCGAGCCCATGCTCGGCTGCCGCGTTTTGCGCGTCCGCGAGCGTCCTGCTACACTAGCCGCCGATTTGCGCTCAGAACGCATAGGTTGCGCTCGGAAAGAGGGTCCGTGAACATCATCGAGAACATCGAACGCCAGCAACTGCGCGACAACATCCCGCAGTTCAAGGCCGGCGATACCGTCAAGGTCCACTTCAAGGTTATCGAGGGTACGCGTCACCGCATCCAGGTCTTCCAGGGCATCTGCATCAAGCGCCAGGGCGAAGGGGTCCGCGAGACCTTCACCGTGCGCAAGCAGTCCTTCGGCGTCGGCGTAGAGCGCACGTTCCCGGTTCACACGCCCAAGATCGAGAAGATCGAGGTGACCGCGATCGGCGACGTGCGGCGTGCCAAGCTGTACTACCTGCGTCAGAAGGTGGGCAAGCAGGCGCGCGTGCGCGAGAAGCAGCGCTAGCCGCACCCGGGGAGCGCGCGACGCCCAAACTGGGTGCCGCCACGCTCATCCTGCTTAGCGAAAGAAGAAAGGACCAGTGAGCCCGGACGCCGACACCAGGTCGACGGAGAAACAATCCCGTCCGCGCTCGCATACTCGCACGCTCCTCGAGTACGTCGTCCTCGCCCTCATCGCGTTTGCCGTTGCGCTCCTGGTGCAGGCATTCCTCATCAAGCCGTACCGTATTCCGTCGGAATCGATGCAGAACACGCTCCTGATCGGCGACCGCGTGCTGGTCGACCGCATCTCCTGGCGCTTCACTGAACCAGAGCGCGGCGACATCGTCGTCTTTCATCCGCCGGAGGGCGGACCGGTCCTCATCAAGCGCATCGTCGGCATGCCGGGCGACAAGCTGGCGACCCGCGACGGGAAACTGCTCGTCAACGGGCAGCCCCTGGACGAGCCATACGTCCGCACCACGTCCGCCGGCCCTGAGCCCACAGACCCGTTTCTCAACGGCCTCGCATGGAGCCTCGAGGTCCCGTACGTGGTACCCGACGGTGAGTACTACATGATGGGCGACAACCGCACCAACAGTGCCGACAGCCGCCGCTTCGGCCCCGTCGCCCGCGATCAGCTCGTCGGCAAAGCAGTCGCGCGCTACTGGCCCATCGGGCGCATCGGCGGCCTCGACTAGCCGCCGGTGACCCGCCGGCGAGATTCCCGCGCCGCCGCGCCGGCCAGCCGGGTCGGCAGCGTCAATCCGCGCTTCGCCTACGATCTCCATCTCTGCGAGGGACACGGATGCGTCGTGGGCGCGGACGAAGCGGGACGTGGCTGCCTGGCTGGCCCATTGGTCGCAGCGGCGGTATGTCTCGACTACGACCGACTCAAAGCTGCGGACTTCGCCGCATTGGAGAAGCTCGACGATTCCAAGCGACTCAGCCGACAGGCGCGCGCCGTCCTCTACGAGGAGGTATTTCGGCGCGCCAGGCACGTCGCCGTGATCTGTCGCTCCGCCCAGACCATCGATCGCGATGGGCTGCACAACAGCAACATCGCCGCATTGGCGACCGCACTCAACGCCGCCGCAGAGGCCGCTGGCGTCGCGCTCGTCGACGGCTTCGCGCTTCCGGTCTCGGCGCCACGGCACCAAGCCGTCGTCGGCGGCGATCACGAGTCCGCTGCCATTGCCGCCGCTTCCGTCGTCGCCAAGGTCACCCGAGATACGCTCATGACCCGCCTCCATGACGCCTTCCCGAGCTACGGATTCGACCGCCACGTCGGCTACGCAACCCGCGCCCATCATCAGGCGATCGTCGCCCATGGCATCTGTGAGCTTCATCGACGCTCGTTCGCGAGCGTGGCCTACACGCAACTCGAACTCCAGATGGACGACGTCTCGCGCGATCCCTCGCCTAACAACCGAAGCGAGTAGGTGACGGTCTAGCTCGGCGCGCCAACGTCACCGCTGAAGGACCATCGGTAGCATTCTCGCCCCGCCTCTGCCGCGCTACGGTGAGCCGGTGAGCACAAACCTCTCATTCGGCCGTCGCGCCGAACTCATGGCGGCCGACTATCTGGTCCGCGAGCGCTGGCGCCTGGTGGGACGTAACGTGCGGGTGGGGCGCGGCGAACTCGACATCATCGCTCGCCGCGACGGCGTGCTCGCCTTCGTCGAAGTCAAAGCGAGACGCTCGGCCACGTGCGGTTCTCCTGAGGACGCGGTCGACTCACGCAAGCGCCGACAAGTAGCGCGCCTCGCAGAGCTATGGATGGCCGTCCATCCCTGGGCCTTGCGCGGCGTAACCGAGGTGCGTTTCGACATTATCGCCGTCGAGACCTCGACGACGCCAGGCCAGTTGCGCCACCTTCCCGCGGCTTTCACCGCCGACGACTGAGGAGAGGCCGTGCTCGCCAGTCTGGAAAGCGAAACCCTGAGCGGCCTCGAAGGTCGCGCTGTCCTCGTCGAGGCGGATGTTGTGACGGCCGCGCCGATGTTCAGCATTGTCGGGTTGCCGGACACAGCCGTCCAGGAGAGCCGCGAGCGTGTTCGTGCGGCCATCGTCAACTCCGGATTCGAATTCCCGTCACGACGCATCACCGTTAATCTCGCACCCGCCGACGTGCGCAAAGAGGGGCCGTCCTTCGACTTGCCCATCGCACTGGCGTTTCTGCTCGCAACCGGCCAGATTGCCGACGGGTCGGCCGGTCGCGGCCCGCTCGCGGCCGTGGGCGAGCTAGGTCTGGACGGCGGACTGCGGCCCATCTCGGGGGCGCTGGCACTCGCCGAAGGACTTCGCCGCCGTGGCCTTCGCGGTCTTCTCTTGCCGGCAGCCAATGCGGCCGAGGCTTCGCTCGTCCGCGGTCTCGAGGTGTTGCCAGTGAGGACACTAGGCGAAGCAGCGCGGCGACTCTCGAAGGGCGGCGGAAAGAGCGTTGAGCCGGCGAGCGTCGCCGCCCTACTGTCCGCTCCGCTGTCAACCGACGCGGATCTCGCCGACATCAGCGGCCAGGAGACGGCCAAGCGAGCGCTCGAGATCGCCGCCGCGGGCAGTCATAACGTGCTCATGGTGGGACCGCCCGGCGCCGGCAAGACAATGCTGGCCCGGCGCCTGCCCACCATCATGCCACGTCTCACGTTCGAGGAGGCCCTCGAAGTCACGCGCATCCATAGCATCGCCGGCCTCTTGCCGAAGGACGAGCCACTCGTCACCCGCCGACCACTGCGCTGTCCGCATCACACCGTGTCAACTCCTGGCCTTATCGGCGGTGGAGCCACCCCGCGACCAGGGGAGGTGAGCCTCGCACATCTCGGTGTTCTCTTCCTCGATGAGTTCCCTGAGTTTCGTCTAGGAGCACTCGAGGGCCTCCGGCAGCCGCTCGAAGACGGCGAAGTGACGATCAGCCGGAGGCTCGCGTCCGTCACCTTCCCGGCTCGATTCATGCTCGTCGCCGCGATGAATCCCTGCCCGTGCGGCTACCGCGGCGACCGCGAGCGAGACTGCACGTGCCCGGCGCACAGACTGCGTCAGTATGCGTCGCGAATGAGTGGTCCGCTGCTCGACCGCATCGACATCCACCTCAGCGTGGGACGTGTGCGCCCTCAAGACCGCCGGGCAGCATCCAGCCCCGAGCATTCACCCGCCATTCGCGAGCGCATCGAAGCTGCCCGCGAGCGGCAGCGTCGCCGTCTGATCGCAACCGGCCTCTTCGCCAACGGCCACATGGAGGGTCGACACGTCGCCCGCCTCTGCGCGCTCAGCCCTGCAGCCACCGATCTCCTCGATCGCGCATACGAACGGCTGCACCTCACTGCGCGTGCCTGCGATCGTGTCATCAAGGTCGCACAGACAATCGCCGACCTTGAGGGCGCGCCGACAATCTCTCCAGCGCACATCGCCGAGAGTCTGTCCTACCGCCCACAGTCATCGCCGCATGGCTAGCCCTGGAAAGCGCAAAGCAAACCCGCGCGAGCGTGCCGTCTGCGTCTGGCTCGGCGGCCTCGCTTCGTACCGATCGAGTCTGTTCCGGACTCTGTTGCGCGAGTGCGGCACCTACGACGACATCCTCTCGCTTTCGCCGTCGCACCTACGTGCTGCCCTCGCGACACCACGACGCCGGCCGCAACGAACCGAACTCAACCGTGGCGCCGCCGACGACCCGGAGAGTGCACGCGCATTCGCGGCGATTCTCGCGGCATCTCCCGCCGACTATCTCACCGCGGTGGAGCACCCATCGCCGCGCGACACGGTAGTGGCATGGTGCGAGGCGCTCTACCCACGACGCCTGGCCACCATCGCCGACCCGCCCTTCTGTCTCTTCGTCCGTGCCCAGTGCGACGCGGCCGAGCGAGAGCGCCGCCTGGCCACCCTCAACAGCGCGTCGCTGGTCGCCGTCGTGGGCACCCGTGCGCCATCCGCCTACGGCGAAGAGATGGCGACACTCCTCGGACGCGATCTCAGACGCAGAGGAGCCATGGTCGTCAGCGGAATGGCGATGGGCATCGACGCAGCAGCGCAAGGCGCGGCAGTCTCCGCGGGCGGCCACGACGGCCTTCCGACAACCATCGCAGTACTGGGTTGCGGCGCCGACATCGTCTACCCGCGCGTCAACCGCGACCTTTTCGCCCAGGTCGCCAGAACCGGGCTCCTGCTATCCGAGTACGCATGGGGAGTTCCGGCCCGAGCTTGGCGCTTCCCAGCACGAAACCGAATCATGGCGGGACTCGCCCACGCCGTTGTCGTCGTCGAGGGTACCGAGCGCAGCGGCGCGCGCCTGACCGCCGACTTCGCCCTAGAGTCCGGGCGAGAGGTGCTTGCCGTACCGGGAGAGGCCGGACGACGACTGAGTTCCGCCCCGCATCGCCTCCTCCGTGAGGGCGCCGCCATGTGTGAGTCAGCCGTCGACGTCCTCGAAGCAATCAACCACGAGGCTACGTCGTGCCCGAGCGCGACGGAGATCCATCCGAGTGAGGCGAAAGCACGGGCGAATGGAGCCGGTTCTACCGCCGAGACCGTCATGGCAGCCTTGGATCAGGGCGCCATGACAGTCGAGGAACTCACGGTTCGCTGCGCCCTCGACGCGCGCCGTGCGAGCGCCGCCCTGAGCGAACTCGAGGTCGACGGCCGAGTGCGACGGTGCGACAACGGCGTATTTCGCCGCCAACACAGCTAGTCTGCTCGACCGGGGCATACTGGCGCCATAGTCGAATCGCGTCCTCGCATGCCACGCACGACCGGAAGTGGCGTTCTTACCCTCAGACACGGTCCGCGCGCGGAAGGACTCGATGCGCTCGGCGTTGAAGGCTACAAGGGCCATCGAGGAGGTCAAATCGAGCGCGGCCCACCCACATCACAAGCATGATGCCGTGAGTGACGGCGCGACAGCCGACCCGAACGGCCGTTGCGAGGGGTTTCTCCGCGCGCTCGAAGTCCAGGGTAGCGGAGCGGCTACACGACGATCATACGCCGCCGATCTCGATCAGTTCCGCGACTGGCTGGCGGCACGTGGCGCCACAGTCGATACGCTGGATCGCTCACTCGTTCGCGCCTACGCGGCAGACCTCGGCCGGCGTGGGTACGCAACGGCAACGGTCGCACGCAAGCTCTCTTGCCTGCGCGGCCTGCTCCGCTACCTCACCGAAACGGAGGACCTGGACCCCAACCTGCCGCGCACCATCCCCGGACCACGACAGCATCGCCGACTTCCCCGCACACTCACACTGTCGGAGGTCGAGGCGGTGCTCGCCGCTGCCGGTGGTACAGATCCTCTATCCCTCAGAGACCGCCTCCTGTTTGAGCTCCTCTACGGCTCCGGACTCCGTAGTCAGGAGGCGATCGACCTCACGCTCGACGATCTCGACCGACGAGAGTTGCGCCTGCGCGTGCGCGGCAAAGGCGGCAAGACTCGCGTGTTGCCGCTGGGTGAAGAAGCGGCAACCGCCGCCGATCGCTATCTCGCCCGCGGCCGTCCGTATCTCCAGGGAACCTCGCCAACCGGCGTCGCAACGCCGGCGTCGGGCGGCGCTCCGCTCCTCCTCTCACACAACGGCCACAAGCTCTCGACTTCGGACATCCGGCGACTCGTTGTAAAGTACTGTCGGCAAGCAGGTGTAGACGAGGCCACACCTCACATGTTCCGACATGCGTACGCAACACATATGCTAGAAAGGGGCGCGGACTTGCGCGTGATCCAAGAACTGCTTGGCCATGCGTCAGTTTCCACCACACAGGTGTATGCTCACGTTGGCGGGGCACACCTCCGGCGAGCCTACGAGCTACATCATCCGAGGGCGTGAATGGCAACATCGGCGAGACTAGACGAGGAGAAAGTACGCGAGCTGTGGGAGCGGTATAGGTACCACGGCGACCAGGCTGCGCGCGATCGCCTCATCCTTTCGTACGCGCCCCTCGTGAAGTACGTCGCGGGGCGCATGAGTAACGGCCTTCCGGCACACATCGAAGAGGCCGACCTCATCAGCTACGGGCTGCTGGGGCTCATCAGTGCACTGAAGCGCTTCGATCCCGACCGGCAAATCAAGTTCGAGACGTACGCCATCTCACGTATCAAGGGGTCGATCATCGACGAGCTCCGCTCGCTCGATTGGGTACCCCGCTCGGTGCGAAGCAAGGCGCGCGACATCGAGAAGGCCTGCGCGCGCCTCGAGAACCGTCTTCATCGCGCGCCCACCGACGAGGAGATCGCCGAGGAGTTGCGTGTCACCTTGACGGAGTTTCGTCACGCCCTCACGCAGATCTCGACCACGTCGATTGTTGCACTGGACGAACTCTGGCCGGTGTCCGGGTCAGATGGCGACCAGACAGCGCTCATCGATACTATCGAAGACCCCAAGAGCAACGACCCCTCGCGCATGCTCGATCTCAGCGAGATCCGCACTCGCCTCGCAGCGGCCATCGACGCGCTACCCAAGCGAGAGAAGACGGTGATCGCGCTGTACTACTACGAGAACCTCACACTGCGCGAGATCGGAGAGGTACTGGGTGTCACTGAGTCGCGCATCTCTCAGCTCCACACCAAAGCCATCCTCCGCCTCAAAGGCCGTCTGCGCGACGAGATCGAACCCGCGGCAATCCTCTGATCGCTGCGCACCATCGACCGCGGCGATCGCAGTGGCCGCCTCGCTCCGTCTCTGATAGTATCTTCGGCCGTTGTGTCCATATCGGCCCGGCGGGTCCTCGATCCGTGGCGGTGTCGCGCGGCAGTTGTACCGCGCGATTCCACGAGTCGCCGCCGGCATACGCAAAGAACCAAACATAGGGAGGCTGTCTTGCCAGCAGTCGAGCACACCGTGAGCATGAAGGACCTGCTCACCAACGGCGTCCACTTCGGCCACCAGACACGTCGCTGGAACCCCAAGATGAAGCAGTTCATCTTCGGCGAGCGCGGTGGCATCTACATCATCGATCTCCAGAAGACGTCGACACTCATCGACGACGCCTACGGCTTCCTCAAGCGCACCTCGGAGCGCGGCGGGACCGTGCTCTTCGTCGGCACCAAGAAGCAGTGCCAGGAGCAGATCAAGCAGCAGGCCGAGCGCGTCGGCATGCCCTACGTCTCCAATCGCTGGCTGGGCGGCCTGCTCACCAACTACGCGACGCTCAGCAAGCGCATCAAGCGCATGCATGAGCTCAACAAGCTAGAGCAGGACGGCTCACTCGATCTCCTGCCGACACGCGAGGCCATGCAGTTGCGCGCCGATCTCCGCAAGCTCGAACAGAACCTCGGTGGCGTCGGCTCCATGGATCGCCTGCCCGCAGCCATCTTCGTCGTCGATCCCCGCAAGGAAGCGATCGTCGTGAAGGAGGCGCGTAAGCTTCGCATTCCAATCGTCGGCCTCGTCGACACCAACTGCGACCCCGACGAGATCGACTACATCATCCCCGGCAACGACGACGCCATTCGTAGCTGCGCGCTCATCGTGCGCGTGATGGCCGACGCCGTCGCCGAAGGACGTCAGCTACTCACCGAGTCCGAGATCAAGGCGGCGAGCGAGCGCAAGGCTGCTGAAGAGGCCGCCATCGCCGAAGCCGTGGCTGCCGCGACCGCCGAGGCCGAAAACGCCGGGGCCAAGCCTGATGTAGCGGCGGAGCCCGCGAAGCCCAAGGCGACAAAGCGACCGCCGCGCAAGCCCGCCGAGCCGAAGGCCGAGCAGACCGAGGCAGCGCCGGCAGAGCCCTCCTCCGAGGCGTCAAGCGCCGCCGAGACCGCGCCGACGCCCGAAGCGCAGGCGTAACCGCACTTCCCACGAACGACAACCGCCGACCCTGAGAGGATCGCGCTGTGGCTGAGATCACTGCTGCACTAGTCAAAGAACTCCGCGAGCAGAGCGGAGCCGGCATGATGGACTGCAAGAAGGCCCTCGCCGCTACCGGTGGCGACAAGGAGAAAGCGCTGGACGAACTGCGCAAGCAGGGGCTCGCCAGCGCCCAGAAGCGGAGCGCTCGCGCCACCAAAGACGGCGCCATCGATTCCTACGTCCACATGGGCGGCAAGATCGGTGTCCTCGTCGAGGTCGGCGTGGAGACGGACTTCGTCGCCCGTAGCGAGCCTTTCCGGCAGTTCACCCACGACCTCGCCATGCATGTGGCGGCGGCGGCTCCACGTTGGGTCACTCGCGACGAGGTTCCCGCAGACGTGATTGAGCGTGAGAAGGCCATCTATGCCGAGCAGGTCAAGGGTAAGCCGGAGAACGTGCTCGAGAAGATCGTCACCGGGAAGCTCGACAAGTTCTTCGCCGATACGTGCCTCATGGAGCAGGCTTTCATCAAGGACCCAGACCGCTCCGTCGAGCAGTTGCGCACCGATCTCGTCGGCGTCATCGGCGAGAACGTGGAAGTCCGTCGCTTCGCGCGCTTCCAGCTTGGCGAGACCGTAGACCAGAGCTAGACAGCATGGGCGGCGATCCCCTGCCAACCGCCTTTCGCCGGGTCCTTCTCAAGCTGAGCGGACAGGCGCTCGGCAGCGCGTCGAAGACCATCGATCCCGCAACCACGAAAGACGTGGCCCGCTGCATTAGGGTCGCACGTGGCCTCAATGTGCAGATCGCCATCGTTGTGGGCGGCGGCAACATCTTTCGTGGCATGTCCGCACACGTGGCGGGCATGGATCGAGCAACGGGCGACTACATCGGCATGATCGCCACGGTCCAGAACGCACTGGCGCTCCAGGACGCACTCGAGGAACAGGATGTCGACACGCGCGTCATGAGCGCCTTCGAGATCCGTGACGTCTGCGAGCCGTACATACGCCGTCGCGCCATTCGTCATCTTGAGAAGGGACGCGTCGTCATCTGCGCAGCGGGGACTGGGAACCCGTACTTCAGCACCGACTCCGCCGCCGCACTCCGAGCCCTCGAGCTTGAGACCGACACGATCCTCATGGCGAAACGGGAGTACGATGGCGTGTACTCGGCCGACCCGGAGACCGATCCCAGTGCCGTGTTCATCCCACAGCTCACTCATCTCCAAGCAATCGAGCGCGGTCTGAGAGTCATGGATACCACCGCGCTCAGCCTCTGCATGGACAACTGCATGCCGATCTGCGTCTTCAAGATGACGGGCGAGAACATCGTGCGGGTTCTTTCGGGCGAACGTGTGGGAACGCTCGTCTATACGCCCGACGCAAGCTGACAGACACGAGGGGGGGAACGATGGAGAAGGAACTGCTAGCCGACGCCAAGCACCGGATGGACAAGGCCGTCGATGCAGTCAAGAGCGAGTTCACGACCGTGCGCAGCGGCCGCGCCAGCGTGGGCCTCCTTGATCGCATTCACATCGATTACTACGGAACCTCCACACCCCTCAAACAGATGGCCAACGTCGCAGCACCGGAGGCACGCCTTCTCACGGTTCAGCCGTACGACAAAGGGTCGCTGAAGGCCATCGAGAAGGCGCTCATGGAGTCGGATCTCGGCCTCAATCCCAGCAACGATGGCGCCGTAATCAGACTCCCAATCCCCAAGCTCACTGAGGAGCGCCGCCGGGAGTTGGTCAAGCTCGTGCATCGCTTGGCCGAGGACGGCAAGATATCGGTGCGCAACATCCGCCGCGACTGCATGAAAGACCTCAAGGAGCTGGTTCACGCCGGCGAGGTGGGCGAGGACGCAGAGAAGCGCGCCGAGCAGGAACTCCAGAAGTTCACCGACGACCACGTGCATCGCATCGACGAGATCGTGAAGCATAAGGAAGTCGAGATCCTCGAGGTCTAGCCCCGGCGCGGGGAGGACCGGTGAAAGCGTAATGGGTGTCTGGCGGCGATGGCTCGCGCCACGCACGCCTCCGAAGTCGGCAGCGGACTCGGCAGCGCCTGCGGGTGGTCGACCCTGCCGTTACGTCGCGATCATCATGGACGGCAACGGCAGATGGGCACGCCGGCGGCATCTTCCCGTCGCCGCAGGACACCGGGCGGGCGCCAAGGCATTGCGGCGAACGCTCGAACACGCCGTCCTGCGCGGCGTGAAAGAAGTGACCGTCTACTCGTTCTCCACCGAGAACTGGACGCGTCCCGCGGCCGAGGTGACCGCCCTGATGGATCTATTTGCGGAGATGATCGAAACGCAAGTCCCAGAGATGCACTCCCGCGGCGTCCGCATTCGTTTCGTGGGCCGCAAGGGCGTCGCGGAGCGCCTCCTGAAGAGCATGCGGGACGCCGAAGCGCTGACCGCCGAGAACACCGAGATGACAGTTGCGATCGCCTTCAACTACGGCGGCCGGCAGGAGATCGTCGATGCCTGCGCGACGCTTGTCGCCGCCGGCGAAACGCCGAGTGAGGCTGCCGTGAGTCGACACCTGTATGCCCCAGAGATGCACGACCCCGAACTCCTCATTCGCACCTCAGGTGAGCAACGTGTGAGCAACTTCCTGCTGTGGCAGTGTGCGTACTCGGAGCTGTACTTCACCGACGTCCTCTGGCCGGACTTCGACGAAGCGGCCTTCGACGCCGCCCTCGAGGAGTTCGGCCGCCGGCAGCGGCGTTTCGGCGGCCGCAGCGACGAGGCCGACGCATGATCACGCGTATCGTCACCGGCGCCGTACTCGCCATCGTCTCGGTGGCAGTCATCATCTATGGCGGCCTCCTCTACTTCTTCATCATGCTCGCCTTGGCGTTGCTCGCTCTCAACGAGTATTTCGCCCTCATGAAACGATATCGGCCGTTGCCGCTCGGCGGCTTCCTGGCTGTGGGCGCCATGATGTACATGGCCTGGTTCCAGACCCCCAGAGGTCTCCTGGCGGCGATTGCGATCGGCTTCCTTCTGGCCGCCGTGTCGGGCCTGCTGATCGGAGCCAAGCCAGGAGTCAGCGTGCGCATCGCCGTCACGCTACTTGGGATCCTGTGGGTCGGTCTCGGCTTTGCGCACCTGCTCATGCTGCGCGATCTTGACGCCGGGCGAGAGATCGTGCTCACCGTCATCTTCGGCACCTGGGCGGGGGACACGATGGCGTATTTCGTCGGCAGGTTCTTCGGCGCGACGCCCATGGTGCCGCATCTCTCACCCAAGAAGACGTGGGAGGGCTTCGCCGGGGGAGCCATCGGCACGGTGCTCCTCGTCGTCTTCGCCAGCCTCTACACGCCGCTTACCGCCATTCAGTCCCTGCTTCTCGGTGTCGTCATCGCCGTCGTGGGGCCGGCAGGAGACCTCTTCGAGAGCCTGCTGAAGCGCGATGTCCAGATCAAGGATTCCGGTAAGGGACTGCCCGGACACGGCGGCGTACTCGACCGCTTCGATGCCCTCCTTTGGGCAGGAGTCGCTTCGTACTACCTGCTCACTGTCGGGTTCGGCTACTAGACTCGGCGGCTCGCTGGTGCACCTCGACACCGGCAAGTTCCTGCGCGCTCGGCGCGTCCCTCGCATCACGCTTCCCGGCGTCCTCGCGCTGCTCGTGGCGCTGGTATGCCTACTTGCCGTCTGGCTGCGCTTGTTCCGCGGCTTCGATCTCGAGGATGAGAGCGGATCCCTCGTTGTCGCCTGGCGTTGGGCACTCGGCGACGTACCTTTCGTCAACGAAGAGAATCTCGCCCAGATTCCAGCCTTCCTCGTGTATCCCTTCGTCAAAGTGTTCGCCCTCATCGGCGGTGCCGATCCGACCGGGCTCATACTCTACGGTCGACACCTCTACCTGTCTCTCTCCGTAGGTTCTGCCGTAGTGGCCTTCTTCGTGCTGCGCCGCCTGGTTCGCCGGGAGGCGGCGCTGCTCATCGCCCTGCTATGCATCGCCTGCATCATGCGCAACACGCCACAGCTGAGCTCCACCACCATGGGAGCGGCGCTGCTCACCATCGGTTCGCTTCTCGGTCTACGCGCGATCCTCGAACCCCCCGGCGGCCCGTGGGCGCTGGCCTCCGGCGCTTCCCTTGGAGCAGCAGTAGTCGCCTATCCCACACTGCTCTTCGTCATTCCGTTCTACGGGGTCTTCATTGCGTTCGCCCTCGGCAATCAGGCGGTCGCGATGCTCAGTAGCGGTCAGATCTGGCGACCGCCGCCCAGCGACGGACAGCCAACCGGACTGACCGCACGCCGCGTCCTCAGTATGTGGGCGCTGGGAGCATCGCTCGTCCTGTTACCCACTGCCGCCATCCTGCTCAGCTTCGGCATCGCCAACCTCGAGCGCTGCTGGGACTACACATTGGCGATCGGCCGCGACTTGGGCCAACTCGGCGGCGCCACCAAGGCTCAGGGCGTAGCGGCCGGAATCTGGCACTTCGCCTGGCTTCAGCCATGGTTGATCGTCTTGGCCGTCGTCGCCTTCCTCGTCTATCGTCGGTCCGCCAGCTTGGGCCGTGCCTTGCTCGTCTTCCTGCCGATTGCCCTGTGGCTCTATGCCCAACACACGGAACTGGGCAGCTCCGGCTTCATTCTCCTCAGCGCTCTGATCGCCCCCTACATCTACGTCTTCACTCCGGGCCCGCGGCGCCACACAGGTGCCCAGGTGCTCATCTGGATGTGGGCCCCGTCGCTGCTCGCGGGGGCCATGGCGGCGTACACCAGTTCACTGGGATACGTTCACGCCGCGATGGGTCTGTTTCCCGGCATGCTCGCCACCGGTCTTCTTCTTGCCTGGGCACTCGAGCCCGTGACCATCGGGTCGCGAGCCACTCCCTGGCTCGAGCTGGGCACCCTGGCGGCGATCGTCGCTGTCGCACTGATCCTTCAGCTCGCGCAGCCGCAGCTCTGGTGGAGCGGCGACACCACGCGCTTCAACTCCGGACCGTGGTGGGGGGTAGCCGTCCCTTCGTCGGATCACCGCTTCGTTTCGCAGGTCGGAGCCGATCTCATGGCGCTCGCTCACGACGACGCGAAGCTCCTGATCTTCTACGGCGGCTCCGGCCTCTACCTGTACTGGCCGGGGGACATCGCCGCCAACTCCTACTGGATTCGCGCCAGTGCCGACGGCCCGTCCACCGACCTGCCGGAAGCCACGCTCCGCTACTACCGCCGCCGCCAAGAAGTCCCGACGATCGTGCTTCACCTCACCGACACGGAGGGCAGAACGGCCGCCGAGCTCACCGCCGACTGCGGCGGCCTCGACTACCCCGTCACGCTCATTCGCTCCGGCTACGCGCTTCACCACATCCCCACGGGCGAGACCCCGCAAGACGTAATCGCCCGCTTCCGCTACTAATAACTCCGTAGTGCCGGCGTGGTACGCTGTGGCCATGACCGTGCCGTCAACATGCGCCGGCCCGTCGCATATCCTGCTTCTCGGGTCGACGGGATCCATCGGTACCCAGGCGCTCGAAGTGATCGCCGCCCTGCCCGACGCCACGGTGTGCGGTCTCGCCGCCGGCCGCAACATCGACCTGCTCGAACGACAGGCGGGCGCGCACGGCGTCAACTCGGTCTGGGTGCGCGACCAGTCAAGCGCGAACAGGCTGGCCGCGCGCGCGCCATCCCTAACCGTAGGGAGCGGAGAAGCCGGCTTGCATGAGCTGATCGACGCGTCCGCCGCCGCCGCACAGCATGCCCATGCCCGCTTCATCGTGCTCAACGGCATCGTCGGCGCCGCAGGATTGCGCGCCACCATCGCGGCCCTCCGCAGTGGCGCCACAGTGGCGCTCGCCAACAAGGAGAGCCTCGTCGCCGGCGGTCCCTTCGTGCTCGAGGCCGCGAAACGGTGGGGAGGTGTCATCCTGCCCGTCGACAGCGAGCACAGCGCCATCTTTCAGTGCCTGGCCGGGGGAGAGGGAGGAGCTACGCGCCCCCCGGAGGAGATCGAGGAGATCATACTGACGGGGTCCGGAGGTCCATTCCGCGGTCGGTCTGCGGCCGACATGCTCGCCGTGGCGCCGGCCGAAGCCCTAGCCCATCCCACGTGGACGATGGGCGCCAAGATCAGCATCGACTCGGCGACACTCATGAACAAGGGTCTCGAGGTCATCGAAGCACATCGCCTCTTCGAGGTGCCCTACGAACGCCTCACGGTCCTCATCAACCCGCAGAGCACGGTCCACAGCATGGTCCGCTTCACCGACGGCGCCATCCTCGCTCATCTCGGCGTACCCGACATGCGCACGCCCATCGGCTACGCGCTCGCCTATCCGCAACGACCCGCTCTGCCGATGGTCCGACGCTTCGACTTCCTCGCGGGCACGCTCACCTTCGAGGCCCCGGACACCGAAGCGTTCCCCTGCTTGACACTGGCTCGCGAGGCCGGCCGCGTTGCGGCCGCCGCGGAAGCCGCGCACAGCGCCAGCTTGAGCGCGTCGCGACACGGCGCCACCGCTGCACGAACCGTCGCGGCGCCGATTGTCCTCAACGCAGCCAACGAGATCGCCGTGCAGGGCTTCCTCGAACATCGACTGCGGTTCCCCGCCATCCCCGAGATCGTCGAGCGTTGCCTCACCTTGCTCGGCGACGCGCCCGTCACCAGCCTCGACGACGTCTACGCCTGCGATGACGAAGCCCGTCGTTTTGCGCGCGAGGCGGCCGATCACCTGAGCTAGAGCAAGCGCCCCGGTACGCTTCTCGCCGGCCGTGGTATCCTGAGATCATGGATGACGACACCCGCTCAGAGGCGTCCGCCGCCTCGACTCGCCGCCTCAGCCCCTGGTCACTCGTTCTCGCCGCCGCAGTCGTCGCCGCGCTGATTTTCGGACAGTGGACACTCCTCATCGGCGTGCTAGGCCTGGCGCTCCTCATCACCGTTCATGAGTTCGGTCACTTCATCGCCGCGAAAGCGTTCGGTATGCGCGTCGAGAAGTTCTACATCGGATTCCCGCCGGCCGCGTTGCGCCATACGTGGGGCGAGACCGAGTACGGCGTCGGCATCATTCCGCTCGGCGGCTTCTGCAAGATCAGCGGGATGACTCCGGAAGAGGAAGTGCCCGAGGGCACCGGCGAGCGCGCTTACTACCGCAAGCCGGTCTGGCAGCGCAACATCACCATCTTCGCCGGACCGTTCATGAACTTCGTCGCCGCTGCCGTCATTCTCATCCTATTCATCGGCATCCAAGGTGTGCCCACGGCGACGCTGACCATCGAAGAGATCGTCGCCGATGGTCCCGCCGCGCAAGCGGGCATTCAGACAGGCGACCTCATCGTCGCCGCCGACGGCACCACATTCGCGACATGGGACGACGCATCCTCGTACTTTCGCGCGCACCCCAACGAGACCATCCAACTGACCATCGAACGCACCGCTGCGGACGGCACAACCTCACGCCAAACCGTCCCCGTGCATCTCACCGAGAACCCTGAGCTTCCCGGTGCCGGGTATATGGGTGTGCGCGCTGGCATGCTCACCGAGCATCCAGGTCCAATCGAGACGGTGAGACTCGGCCTCGAGGCATTCAAGGGCGTTGTGGTCGGTACGTTTACCGGCTTCTGGTGGCTGCTCAGCGGGAAGATCAGTGTCTCCGGCCCCGACGGAGCCGTGGGACCGGTAGGAATCCTCAACGTCAGCCGCGAGGCAGTGCAGCAGAACTGGTACCCAATTCTGCTCGCCTTCCTCAGCTTCAACCTCGGCATCATCAACCTCCTGCCGATCCTGCCTTTTGACGGCGGGCACATCGCCTTCAATCTCCTCGAGAAGGTGCGAGGCAAGCGCCTGGACGCCAAGGTCTTCGAGCGCGTCGTGGCCTTCGGGACAGTCCTACTGGTCGCGCTGTTCATCTTTCTCACCTTCAACGATGTCAAGCGCATCGTCGGTGGGTAGAGGCCGATCCCAAGTCCCGGAAGAGCGCGAAGGACGGCCGATCCTCGTTACCGGGGGCGCCGGCTTCATTGGGTCGCACCTCGTCAAGGCACTGCTGACGTCCGGTCACAGCGTACGCGTCCTCGACGACTTCAGCACCGGAAACACCGCCAATCTCTCGGGTGTGGAGGCGCTGGCGGCTGCGCACAACGTCCGCTTCCAGCTTCTCCACGGCGACGTGCGCGACGACTTCCGCGTGCGCGACGCCGTGAGCTCCTGCCGAGCGGTGGCGCACCTTGCGGCTGTTGCCTCAGTCGCCCGCTCTGTTGAGGACCCTGTCGGCGCGAACAGCGTGACCCACGGCGGCACGGTTAACGTAGTTCGCCGTGCCGTCGAAGCCGAAGTCCCGCGCGTCGTCCTCGCGTCAAGCTGCGCGGTGTACGGCGATCCTCAGAGCTTGCCGGTCGCCGAGACCGCCGCGCTATGCCCCATGAGCCCCTACGCGCAAGCCAAACTCGCCGCCGAGGAAGTATGCTCAAGCGCCGCTCACGCCGGCCAAGCCACCGCCGTCGCCCTGCGCTTCTTCAACGTCTACGGTCCTCGCCAAGATCCCAGCTCTGAGTACTCCGGGGTCATCAGTCGTTTCATGCACGCCGCCAGCCACGGAGACGGAGTTACCATCTACGGCGACGGCCTCCAAACGCGTGACTTCGTCTACGTCGACGACGTTGTCGATGCCGTCCTCCGAGCGCTCTTTCGTCCGCTCACGGGGTATTCGCTGATGAACGTGGGCTCCGGTGTGGAGTCGAGTCTCCTCGATCTACTCAGCCGGATCCAAGAACTCTGCGGTCGCACCGTCGCCCGCGACCGGCGACCAGCACGAGAGGGCGACATCCGCCATTCGCGTGCCGATGCCGGCCGCGCAGCCTGGGTGCTCGGCTGGCGGCCACACTCGAGCTTGGCCGACGGATTGGCCGCCACGTGGTCTTGGCACACAACTGCCGCCAACCAGCCGCCAGCCGGTGCCTAGTACCCGCGAAATCCAGCTCGGACCGGTCAGGGTCGGCGGCGGCTCGCCCGTCGTCGTTCAATCCATGACGTGCACGCGCACCGGAGACGCCACCGCCACGCTCGCCCAAGTCGAAGCTCTCGCCGCCGCCGGCTGCGAGCTCGTACGCGTCACCCTCCCGAGCGTACACGACGTCCCCTCGTTCACACGCGTCGTGCGTGAGTCGCGGCTGCCCATCATCGCTGACATCCATTTCGATTGGCGCCTGGCCATGGCCGCCATCGAGGCCGGCGCCGCAGGCATCCGAATCAATCCCGGCACAATGAACGAGCGGCACGTCCACGAGATCGTGCGTGCCGCGGCGAACACCGGGGACCATCCTGTGGCTATCCGCATCGGCGTCAACTCGGGGTCACTCCCACGCGACTTGCGCGATCGAGCCACGCACAGCCCGGACGAAGCCCTCGTGGAGGCCGCGCTTCGGTGGGCACACCTGTTCGACGCCTGGGAGTTCTCTGCCTACAAGCTCAGCGTCAAGAGCTCCAGCGTTCCCGCCACAATCGCCGCCTACCGTCTCCTCGCGACGCAGACCGAGGCGCCTCTCCACGTCGGTGTCACGGAAGCAGGAACGCTGTGGGGAGGAACGATCAAGAGCGCCGTCGGCATCGGCGCACTCCTGGCCGACGGCATCGGCGATACGATCCGGGTGAGTCTCACCGGCGATCCCGTGCAGGAGGTCCGTGTCGCCTGGAAGATCCTCGCCGCGCTCGACTTGCGCCGCCGCGGCCCAGACATCATCAGCTGTCCGACCTGCGGACGCACCGAGATCGACATCGTGAGCCTCGCTCAGGAGGTCGAGGCTCGGTTCGAGCGAGAGCCCGAGTTCGCGACCCGATCGTTCAGCGTCGCCGTGATGGGTTGCTGCGTCAACGGGCCCGAGGAGGCCAAGCACGCCGACTTCGGCATCGCCGCGGGGGCAGGAGGCGGCCAGCTCTTTGCCCACGGAGAGCGTGTGGCGACGCTGCCTGCCGGCGATCTCCTTGAAGCACTCCTCGAACTCGTGCGCTCGCGACTCGCCGTGTCGCCATCAGACTCGTAAACGCGGCAAGCGAGATCAGCAAGAGATCAGCAAGAGAAGAGGGGCGCCCACCGGGCGCCCCTCTTCGGCATCGTTCGTCTTCTGCTGGCGCGCTGCGCTAGTGACGGCGCCGCAGAGCGAAGCCGCCGCCGACGAGGCCGGCGCCACCGGCCAGGAGCAGCAGCAGGGGCGCGCCGGTAAAGGCGAGCTCACCGCTCTGTGTACCGGGATCCTGCAGACTGGCGAGGTAGTCCTCGAGCTCACCGGCGTAGTCGGAGTAGTGCTCACCGGTAGGATCGTTCTGCAGGTATGCGATGGCGGCACGGATCTCCTCCGCCGTCCAGTCGCCGTCCAGTGTGCCATCGGCGATATCGGCGATGATTGCGTCGATCGTCGTCTGCGAGACCGTTGCCTGTGCGACCGCCGCGAACGCCAACATGAGCACCAGCGTGAGCGCGACGACCGCGATGACTTTCGTCTTCATTATGCGCCTCCCCCTCAATCGCAACCGCCGGCCCGCCGCCGGCTAAAGTCCATACTCTACTGCTTCTTCGCCACAAGTTAGTGGCATCCTACCCCAAACCGCAGACCCGTAGTCCCAATGTTGCCAGACTAGTTCGCGGTTTCGGCGGCACCGAGACAGATTGGGCCGATGCTATACTGGCCGTCACTATGGCGTCCTCGTTCGCGCTGTCCACCAACTCCCGCATCTTCGTTTCCGGCCACCGTGGCCTGGTCGGCAGCTCGATCGTACGCGCGCTGCGGGCGTCAGGGTATTCGTGTGTACTGACCGCCGATCGCGCGGCGGTCGACCTCACCGACCAGCGGGCCACCAGTCGCTTTCTTGCCGACGCGCGACCAGACGTCGTCGTCCTCGCCGCCGCCAAGGTCGGAGGGATCCGCGCCAACTGGGAGCAGCCGTGGGAGTTCCTCTGCGAGAACTTGCAGATCGAGACCAACGTCATCGCTGGCGCTTTCGCGGTTGGCGTCCGGCGACTCGTCTTCTTGGGAAGCTCCTGTATCTATCCGAGAGACGCCGAGCAGCCGCTCAGGGAGGAGGCGCTCTTGAGTGGCCCGCTCGAAGAAACCAATCGCGCCTACGCGGTCGCCAAGATCGCGGGCATCGAGGCGTGCCGCAGTCTCAATCGCGAGTATGACACCGACTACATCTCGCTGATGCCCACGAATCTCTACGGCCCCGGCGACAACTTCGACCTCTCCACGAGTCACGTGCTGCCAGCGCTCATCCGCAAGTTCCACGAAGCCAAAGCAAACGGTCACGCACCCGTTCGACTCTGGGGCAGGGGTGTTGCCCTGCGAGAATTCCTTCACGTAGACGATCTCGGTGAGGCAGTAGTGTTCTGCCTGGAACGCGTCCACGCCGCAGACGTCCCCGACGGCATCTTGAACGTCGGCTGCGGATCAGACCTCTCCATACGCGACCTGGCCGGCAAAGTGCAAGAAGTCGTGGGTCACCGCGGGCCCGTGGAATGGGATGCCAGCATGCCCGACGGAACCCCGCGCAAACTCATGGACAGCGGCCGCCTGCGCACCTTTGGGTGGCGGCCGCGCATCTCACTCGATGAGGGCCTCGCAAGCACCTACAACTGGTACGTCGCCAATGTCGCCGACCATGCAAGCACGAGGAGCGAATGACGAAGACGGCGCTCATCACCGGCGTCACCGGCCAGGACGGCGCCTATCTCGCCGAGCACCTCCTTGAGCTGGGCTACACGGTCCACGGCATCAAGCGCCGCTCAAGCCTCATCACCACCGACCGCGTCGATCACCTCTACCAGGATCCACACATCCCCGGTGGCCGCTTCTTCATGCACTACGGCGACATGACCGACGCCACCAATCTCATCCGCATCGTGCAAGAGACGCAGCCGGACGAGATCTACAACCTTGCCGCTCAGAGTCATGTGCAGGTGAGCTTCGAGACACCCGAGTACACCGCCAACGCCGACGCTCTAGGCACGTTGCGCCTTCTCGAGTCGATCCGCATCTTGCACCTGGAGGATCGCGTGCGCTTCTACCAGGCTTCCACAAGCGAGATGTTCGGCCTCGTCGCCGAGAGCCCCCAGCGCGAGACCACACCGTTCTACCCGCGCAGCCCCTACGGGGCCGCCAAGGTGTACGGCTACTGGATCACCGTCAACTACCGCGAAGCGTACGGGCTCCACGCCAGCAACGGCATCTTGTTCAACCACGAGAGCCCCATTCGCGGCGAGACGTTCGTAACACGCAAGATCACGCGCGCAGTCGCGCGCATCGTGCTCGGACTCGAGTCGACGCTGTGGCTCGGCAATCTCGACTCACGACGCGACTGGGGACACGCTCGCGACTATGTAACGGCCATGCATCTCATGCTGCAACAGGACAACCCCGACGACTACGTCATCGCCAGCGGCGAGCAGCACAGCGTGCGCGAGTTCGTCCTCTACGCGTTTGCCCGCGCCGGCATCACGCTGCGCTTCGAAGGAAGCGCAGCGGAAGAGCGCGCTGTCGTCGACGCCATCGACACGGCACTCCTGGAGGAAGCACGCGGCGAGTACGCCCCGCCAAACAACGCCGAGCCGCTGCGGCGCGGCGCAACGCTCGTATGCGTCGATCCGCGCTACTATCGCCCCACCGAAGTCGCAACACTCTTGGGCGATCCCAGCAAGGCCGCGGCCAAACTCGGGTGGCGCGCCACCACAAGTCTGGCCGATCTGATTGCAGAGATGGTCGCGTCCGACCTGGTAGAGGCCCGCCGCGACGCCCTCAACCGCAGCCGCGGTTTCGCCATCAAGACGCCGCGCGAGTGATGTCAGCGCAGGACCGCTAGCGGCGCCGAGCGCGCATCGCAGCCTCGCGGCGCGTCGCCCGCCCTGCAGTCCGACCGGCGGATTGGTAGCATTGCGACACAACCGCCAGCCACCATCGCGAGGTCACATGCGCGCCAGCCAGCTTCTACTGCCCACCGTCAAAGAGGATCCGGCCGGCGCCGAAGCCATCAGCCACAAGCTGATGGTGCGCGCCGGCCTTATACGCCAACTCGCGGCCGGCATCTACGTCTACCTGCCGGCCGGTTGGCGCGTCATCCAGAAGATCGCCACTGTGATCCGCGAGGAGATGAACGGTATCGGCTGCCAGGAGATGCTCATGCCGGTCTTGAACCCGGCGGAGATCTGGCAGCAATCGGGGCGTTGGACGGCCATCGGCGAAGAGCTCTTTCGCCTCCAAGACCGCAAGGGCACCGACATGGCGCTCGCCATGACTCACGAAGAAGTGATCACCTGGCTGGCGGCGCGCGAGGTCCAGAGCTACAAGCAGTTGCCCCAGCTCTGGTATCACATCCAGACCAAGGAGCGTGACGAGGCGCGGCCAAAGAGCGGCGTGCTGCGCACGCGTGAGTTCCTGATGAAAGACTCGTACAGCCTCGACGCCGACATCGAGGGCCTGCAAGCGAGCTACGCAAAGCATATCGAGGCGTACAACCGCATCTTCGTGCGCTGCGGCGTCGAATGCATGATGGTCGAGGGAGACTCGGGCATGATGGGCGGATCGGTGAGCCACGAGTTCATGGCGCGCGCGGACGCGGGAGAAGACGAGATCGTCTACTGCTCCTCGTGCGGCTACGCCGCCAACACCGAGACGGCGCGTGCCGGCGACGAGAGCGAGCCTCCCGCCTCCGAGACGGCAGGGCTGCCAATCGACCTCACCTGCGATGCGCTTCTCTCCACACCGGATGTCAGAACCATCCAGCAGGTCGCGGCGTTCCTCGAGTTGCCGGAGCGTGCGTTCGTCAAAGCGCTCGTCGTCGTCGCAGAACCGGGGGACGGGAGATCGGGCGGACCCCTGATGGTACTCCTGCGAGGAGATCACGAGGTCAGCGAGCTCAAACTGCGCAAAGCGATCGGGGCACAGTTCCGGCTCGCAGCCGCCGACGAAGTGCTCGCTGCCCAAGGCATCGAACCGGGCTTCGTCGGGCCGCTGCCGACAACTCTGCCCATCTTCGCCGACGACGTGCTGCGCCGGGGTTCCTACGTCGCCGGCGCCAACCGCGCCGACCATCACCGCGGGGGCGTGACTCCTTCTCGCATTCCGGGAGTTACTTTCGCCGACCTTCGCACGGCGCGCGCCGCCGACGCCTGCCCATCATGCGGCGACACGCTGCGAGGCGCTCGGGTGATCGAGGTGGGCAACATCTTCCAGTTGGGAACCAAGTACTCCTCGCCCATGGGCGCGACGTTCCTCGACGAAGGAGGGAACGAGCAGCCAATCGTCATGGGCAGCTACGGCATCGGGCTGGCACGAATCGCCGCCGCGGCGATCGAACAGCATCACGACGCCAACGGCATCATATGGCCGCAGAGTATTGCCCCGTTCCACGTGCACCTCGTCGTGGTGCGCAGTTCGGACGGAGTGCAAAAGGCACTGGCCGACGCGATCTACCGCGACACCACCGCCGCCGGCTTCGACGTCCTGTACGACGACCGCGACATGAGTCCGGGACCGAAGTTCAAGGACGCGGATCTGCTCGGCTGTCCCGCTCAGGTAATCGTCGGCAAGCGGGCTCCTGAAGGCCTCGTCGAACTGAAGCGCCGAGAATCCGGAGAGCGCCGCGACATCGCCGCCGACAAACTCGTCGCGGCTCTCGAGGAGTGCCTGAACAAGCGTTGACACGCGACATCGTCAGCGCAGCGGCGGTGTAGTCGAGCGTGACAACAGGGTGGCCTGCCCAAAGACTCAAGTATCGGGCCGCACTGCACGATACCAGGTGCTGAGATGGGCGGGCGCTACACGACACCAATTGCCAAGAACCGTTTCTCGCAGGAACGGTTCCCCAGAGCACTCAAGGGGCTCATGGACGAGCGGCGGTTGAGCTACCGCCAACTCGCGTACAAGACCAAGCTCTCGGCCGGCTACCTCAATCACCTCACAAAAGCGACGCGGCCTGTGCCAGCAGACCCGGTCGTCGCGATCATCGCCGGAGCGCTCTGCGTGGAGCCGGACTTCTTCATCGAGTACCGTCTTCGCCAGCTCGTCACGGTCCTCGACGGCTCACCCACACTCACCGACAAGTTGTACGGCATCCTCCTGCGCAGCCAGCCCGTTCCGGACGACATCGCCGACGCGCTCGCCGATGTAGGCGACACCGGCGGCAACGGCGGCAACGGGCACTCCCAGAACGGAGGCTCCCAGAACGGGAGCTCGCACACGGAGGCCGTCGGCTTCTGATTCCCCGGCGCACCGTCGCGCCACCTCTCGAGCGTCGCCGCGCCGGCGCTCAAACTGCACTCCGCCAACGGGATTGACCTCTGCACAAGTTGCGTCATGCTAGTCCTCGTGAGGTCACACAGGACGACGGGAGCCAGCCGTGCACGCCATTGGCATTCGCAGAGAGGACAGAGACGCGTGGGAAACACGTACGCCGCTGCTTCCTGATGACGCGGAATGGCTCGCGACGAGCACGGGGACGCGCGTATACGTCCAGCCGTCCCGTCTGCGCGTCTTCCCAGACGACGATTACCTCGCCCACGGCAGCCGCCTCAGCGAGACGCTCACCGAGTGCGATGTTGTCCTCGCCGTCAAAGAGATCCCCGCGCAGTTGCTGAGCGCGGGGAAGACGTACCTCTTCTTCTCGCACACGATCAAGGGGCAGGCGCACTCCATGCCCATGCTTCGTCGTCTCATGGAGCTACGCTGCCAGCTCATTGACTACGAACGCATTCGCGATGCGTCCGGCGCACGGCTGATCTACTTCTCGCGCTTCGCGGGTCTGGCCGGAACCATCGATACACTCTGGGCCCTCGGCCGTCGTTTGGACGCCGAAGGACTCACTCCCAACCCGTTTGCCGATCTCACCCAGACGTACAAGTACAGCTCGCTCGACAGTGCTCTCGCAGCAGTGGAGCGCGCCGGCGAACTCCTGCGACGCGATGGCCTTCCCGCCGCCATCTGCCCGTTTGTGATCGGCGTTGCCGGCTACGGCAACGTCTCAAAGGGGGCCCAAGAAGTCCTCGGCGCTCTCGGCGCGAGAACGCTGACACCCGATGAGCTCAGAGATGCCGAGCGCGTGTCTATCGCCGCACGAGAAGCCTTCATGACCGTCTTCACGGAGCGCGAAATGGTGCAACGGCGCCCACCAAGCTCGGACCCATTCTCCTTGGAGGAGTACTTCCGACAGCCGGAGCGCTACGCTGGAAACTTCGAACGTTGGCTCCCCTCTCTTTCGCTGCTGGTGAACTGTATCTACTGGGATGCTCGCTACCCCCGTCTCGTCACCAAGAAGGCCGTGCAACGGCTCTTTGGCGACCGAGCGCCACGCCTGCAAGTGATCGGCGACATCAGTTGCGACATCGAGGGAGCAATCGAGATCACCGCGAAAGAGACATCGCTCGACAATCCCGTGTATGCCTACGACACCGAGACCGAAGCGATTCATGATGGCGTTCAAGGCCACGGGCCGGTGATCCTCGCAGTGGCCAATCTGCCTTGCGAACTCGCACGTGAGGCATCGCAAGCATTCAGCACCGCGCTGAGGCCTTTTCTGCCTGCTCTGGTGAACACCGACTTCAATGTCCCGTTCGCCGACCTGGCGCTGCCGCCCGAACTCAAGGGCGCCGTCATCCTTCATCACGGCGAGCTCACACCCGAGTACGCCTACCTCAACAAGCACGTCAACGGCTGAAGCGCATCACACACGCCATGTCGGAACGGCAGAGGAAGGCGGCGCGGGGAAGAGGCACGAGAGAGGGAATGGTCGGCGTGAGAGGATTTGAACCTCCGACCCCTAGTCCCCCAGACCAACTCTGAGCATGACGACTACTGTCGGCATATGCCAAGATATGCTTCGTTTACAGGGCTTTCGTCGGTTCTTCGTGACGACTCGTGACGGCTTTTCTGCCCCCCAAACGGGGTGTTTCGGCGGTCTTTGGGGGCAGACGGGGGGCAGAATGGGGAGCGAAGAGCGGGCATCGGACTAAGGCAGTCTCGGCGAGTCGAAACGTCAACCCCGCGCGCAATCGTGCGCCTTCCACACAGCATGCAGCGCCGGCACGATGACCTAGGCAGCCGACGGGTTGACTGCAGCAGGTGGCAACTGCCAGCCGTTCCGCTACTCATCATCGCCCCGAGTATCGCCAGAGCCTTGGCGCAACCCCTCGCTCGTCATTTCAGGGGCGCGCATCTCTTCTCCCCCTGGGCATGCGCTAGCCCCGACTCCGTTCACGGGGGTACAGGTGCCAGGCATGGCCGAGACGGAGTGGCAGAGCGCCGCCCTTGCGAGCGTCACATGTATGGCCACTCGATCCCCTACTAGACGAGATCGAGGCACTACCGAAGCGCTAGGCTGCTACCCTCGGTCTAGTCGTGAACAGCAGGGACGCACGCATGTCCGCAGGCACGTGGGCGAACCTGATGCTGGGACGCGCAGGGTCCGACGCGAGGGCATGCAGGAGTTCGCCGAAGCACTCGTCTGCGAACGACAGAGACATGTTCTCGACGCCCTCAAAATCAAAGAGCACGTCGTGCCAGCCGTGAATGGCAGCAGAGAGCTCTGCTCTCACTTGGGCGCCGTGCTGACGACCGAAGAGCACGGGTCCCCAATGAGCCATTCTGATCGTCGTTGACATGACGTCCTCCTCCGGCTAGTCCTCAAAGCTGATGAAGAACCCGTCGTCATCGTGGGGGGCTGACTCTAGGATATCAGCCATGTCCAGAGCCGCACCCAAGTTGAACCTCATCGCGACTAGCGTTCCTGGGAGCGGCTGCGCCGGTGTGCGAAACGAGCGCCTCGCTCCCTCCTGCGAGTAGACCACGGGCCCAGAACGGATTGTCATGCTACCGCCGTTTCTCTCGACTGCCTGGGAGACCATCCAAAGGCCCTGGCCTCTCCGCAAGCTATCGACACCTGTCCCTCCCAACTCCAGCGCTGCCTCCAACGCGTCACGATCGCTCAAGCTGGCGTGGCGAGGGTTCTGGCGCATGCTCCGCACGATACCCATGCCGTGATCCGCGATGGCGAACTCGATCATACGGCGGTTCCAGCTCTGGGCGCATGCAAAGCCTTCTCGAATCCCGGAATGATAGACGGCGTTCTCGGTGATTTCGCACAGGTTGTTCTCCAGCGTCCGCTTGGCGACTGAGGTCTCGAGACGGAAGCTCTCGACAATTCGAACGGCGGCTCGACCCGCCTGGTCTTCGTCCTCAAACTTCTCCATGGGCACGAAGCCGGTGGGCGCTCGGCGGCCCCGATCGTCTTCGGTCGTGAAGCGCACAATGCCATCGAGGACGTCCATGCGCCGCAAGTACGTTCTCACGTTCTCCGCGTGCGGCAGTATGACACGACTGTCACGACCGAAGTAGCGAAGTTCCTGGCATCGTTTCATGGCGCATCGCAGCAGAGCCATGCCCGCCGGCGAGATGAACTGCACAGCGCGGAGATCGATGAGGAAACGGCCGGGTTCCGACGCGACGAGCAATGGTTGGAGTGCGTTCGTGACTTTGTCCAGGTCGAAGTAGGCGAGCATGCCTCGCACCTCAACTCCGATGGAACCACCGTCGCTCACCGTGACCCCCCACCAACGGGCTGACCCGTCCAAGCACGACGTAGCGGTATCACCGCCAATGACGTGAGCCTTCTGTGGCGAGGCCAGGAATCCTGGTGATCTGCCACCTATCCAGCGTGCTTGGCGGACGTTGGCCCTGCGCACGCGCAAGGGGTTCGTCTGTCCGATGTGAGGGTCATATCTTGATGCTGCCCCACACGAGCACCGCAGCGGCACCGCGCGAGGGGTTGGCGGAGAACCGGAGGTTCGAAAAACAGGAGGCGCCTACAAACTCTCGTGGTAGCCTTTCTGGTGTGGCTAGGGAGCGTCTTTGGGAGGCTTGGGGCATGCGCCGGGGACTAACAGTACTTCTGCTCATTGTATTCGGGCTGCTGTTTTCAGCCTGCGGGAACTCAAGAAGCGCGTCGTCCACACAGGCACCCAGTCCCTCGGTGTCTTCAGTGTCCCCTACTCCGGTCGAAACCGAGGTCGTGAACTTGAAGATCGTCACCCCAGCCAACGGTGATGAGGTGGTGCTCAAGAGCGAGAAGTTCACCACGAGTGGTGTACCACTGATGGTGCATCTCACGATCACGAGGCGCTACCAGAACGACATCACCGGCGGCGTGGAGGCGGGTTGGCACGGCATCTTTGGGGCCTACCTTCAGACGCCCGGCAGCTACTGGGATCGTGAGACAGCTCCGTTCGTCGGCTTCGGTGACTGGGGCGGCTCCGACCTGAATGACGGCGATGACAAGCTCGCTACTCAGTTCCTAATGACGGATGGGCAACTTGTTCCGGCTGGCACCTACATCCTGCGTGTCGAGGCGGCCAACTACAACGGCACCGTCGCGCTGGTGGAGTTGCCAGCCTATCAGCAACCACTGGACTAGAGGCCGACACCTTCTGACGCGGAAGTCCTGCCCCCAAGAGTCCCTAGGCGACGAACGCGAGCCGACAACGATACAGCCGCCCAGGCTCGAATTGCTGCGATATCGTGCGCGCTTCCGCTCTCACCCGGCGCAGCGCTGCAGTCACAGATTTCCGGAAACTCGCGGGCGCGCAAGCGAGACCCCCCGTCGCATGCGCTGTCCCCTCGCCGCGAGCTTTCTTTGCGCCCCCCAGCCTGGCCAGTAACCAGAAAGAAACGGAAGAACGCTCGCGCCGTGCGAGTTGCTCTCGGTCCGTGGTTTGTCGACGGGATTGCGTTGAATGACCTATTGCTCAACAGTGCTCATGCTCTCTCTCGATCTGTCTTCTTTGGGCATCATTGGGCGTGATTGGGCATCGTTGGGAAGGCCTCCTGTCTAATGGCGCCCAATGACGGCCAATGGCGCCAAGGGGGTGTTGGCTGTCGGGATTGGCGAGCTCGGCTCTGCCGTGTCTTCAGCAAGTCGCCAGAGGTTGCCGCCTCCGAAGGCATCTTTGCGCCACTCCACGGACATCCGCCCCCGTGCTCGTTGCAGCGTCCGTTCGCTGATACCGCGGGCGACGGCGGCTTCAATGAGTTCTTTCGCGGCGTGCCACTCACCATCGGCGAGTTGCCCGAGCAGGAAGTCCTTAGCGCGCTCGATAGCGGGACTATCGACATGTGGCGAGCCGAAAGCTTCGTCAGCGTCCACGGATACGGGGTCCGAATCCCACTGCACGCCGCTGTCGCAGGTGTCGGGACTGTCGGCGACGATGCGAAAGCCGAGCCCCTCCGGCCGCCGGGCGATGTTCAGCTTCACGGGCAGAAGCAGGCGCCGATCTTCGTCTTCTGGATCGCTGACAACGGCCATGACAGAACGCGGCGCGTCGCCAAACGCAGAACTACCGGTGAGCCGATGAATCGCGGGGGTCGCCGCGCCGTTGCTCTTGTTCGGATGACTGACGCATAGGATCGCCGCGCCCGTGCGGCGGGCTACGTCGTCGACGACGGCGAGAACCTCGCGAACCTCCGTCGTCGTCTTCGAGTCGACGCCACGCAGGTAAGCTGTTATGGGGTCTATGATCGCGAGCCGGGCGGATACCCGTTTGATCTCTTCCTCTAGGCGGGCCGCGTCTTCGTGAACGGAGAACGCCCGCCGACCGCGTTCGTCGAAGGCGGCCACACTCGGAAAGACGAAAACCCGATGTAGGTCGGCACCGGCGTACTTCAAGCGCGGCACGATGACGGTCTCGGCGTCGTCTTCGGCGCTCATGATGACGCAGTTTGCGACGGTCGCGCGGCCTTCGTCCGGCCACAACGCGCCGATGGAGACGCGCGCCACAATGTCTGTCCACATGTGCGACTTGCCCAGCCCCGTGGGGCCGAACAGAACGGAGGGCATAGCTTCGGGGATGCGTCGCGGCCACAGCCATGAAACCGCGCGCTGTTGCACGTCGGCAAGGCAGCGAAGGAGCGGAGTCGGCGTTTCGGCGTCGCTGCTCATGGCGCCCTCAGAGCTGAGATTCGTGAGCGGAGCCAATCGGACGCGTACATCGCCCAGCCCTGCGCCCCGACGATGACGTGGTCGCGGCCGCTCTCGATGATCCAGGCAAGTTGTGTTTCGGCGTTTCTCCGATGCGCCCACCGCTGGATCGGTGTAAGTCCCGCAACGTCGGCATGGAGCAGGCGGCAGTCGCCCGCCTCAGTTTGGGCGAAGGTCGGGATCATCGCGGCTCCACCCCAAGCGACGCCAGCAGCGGCGCGGTCTTGACCATGATCCGTGACCCGATACGGATCGCGGGTAGACCGCCTTCGCGGGCTTGCTGATAGACAAGGCCACGAGAAAGCCCCAGGAACGCGGCTGTCGCCTCGCACGAGTTGAGCGGCGCCGCGGGATCAAATGTGTCATGCGTCTTGGGCATCGTCCACCTCTTCGAAGAGTTCGTCGCCTGAAACCTCCAGGGCGCGAGCAAGTCGCGCCTTCCACCCTGGCCAAGGGTGCGCAACTCCACTCTCAAGCTGACTGATCGCCGCCGGGTGTATCCCCGTGAGCCGCGCGAGTCCCGCTTGGCTGAGCCCCTTCTTCCTGCGTTCCTGAGCCAATCGCAGCATCACATTCACCTTCCCTCGTTGACGCGGCGTTGCCGCAAGCACTATGCTGTAGGAAAAGCTATGCCGTGACTTTTCCTCACGGAAGGTCAGACTGACGGAAAGGCGGAGGGTGAATGTCCGGGCACACCGCACTTCGCGACCGAGAGGTTGTGAGGGTCGACCGACTGTGGCGCCCCGAGGGCGAGAAACCCCTACTGGTCAGCTTCTTTCTCGCGGAAATCCACGGCCGCATTGCGTGCGTGGGCTATGGCGTGAGGACGTTCTTGGCCGCCACGGTTCAGGACGATGACGGACCCGGCGACCATTGGGATGTCTGGGTACCCCCATCTTGGCTTGCGAACAGGAGTTCCCGGCCTAGCGACTTCGATAGGTGGCTCGAAGCACTCGAAGCAGAGCGACCCGCGTTCCAGATGGAGGCGGGGAATCGAGAGGATCTCGCGATAGGGGAGCTAGGAGAGCCTTTCCAGGTCAACGCGACGCTGGCCAGGTCTTTACCATTCGGCGACCTTCTGAATCGCGCGGTGCGGGACTATGCCTCGCGCATCGAGACGGACGGCTTCCTTCTCTCGTTGTTGGGCGGGAGAGAATGCACTCATGGATCGCTCACGCTTTGCTTCAGTGGTTCCGCCGAGGAGGGTGACAGACTGCAGCGCTTGGGAAACGAGGTAGCCGGTTCTCCCAACGCCAAGCGAACGGACGGCGACGCGTCAGGAGACGCCACGCTGCAGAGAATCGCGAAGCTCTATGAGAGCTTCTACCGGCACGGGAGCAGGACTCCCACCAGAGACGTGGCGAACGCACTCGGCATGAGCCGCAGCACGGTGGCGAAGCGAATCATGAAGTGCAGACACGAGGGACTGCTGGAACCGACAACGAAGGGACGTAGCGGGGGCCTGCTAGGCGACGATAGGGGCACCCAATGACAACCCGCATCACTGGTCACGTCCGCCGGCGCCGCTACCGCGACAAGGCTACGGGCGAGTGGCACGAGGGAGCGTGGGAGTACCGCATCGAACTCGGCAAGGCCGGCGCAGCCCGGCGGCGAGTCGAGCGCGGAGGCTTCCGCACCCGCAAGCTCGCTGAAGCGGCGCTACGCGAGGAACTGCGGGCACGTGAAGCGGGCACCTACGTTGCCCGTAGCTCGCTGACAGTCGAAAGCTATTTCGCGGAGCGCTGGTTGCCGTGGCTCAGCGAACGCACGAAGAACCCCGTGCGGGCCACGACGGCGGACCTGTACGCCCGTGCGCTCCGTCTGTACATCGCCCCGCACATCGGGAAGACGCCCCTACAGGAGTTGGGGCCTGCCGATGTCGACGCGCTCTATGTCAGTCTCGCCAAAGGAGACCCCGAGGCTGGCCGCAAGCCTCTCGGGGCACACGCGCTCCACAACGTCGCTACCGTGCTCCACGGCGGCCTGGAGCAGGCCGTCAGATGGGAACTGCTGTCGCGCAACCCCGCGACCAAAGCAGCGGCGCCAGAGCGCAAGCAGAGCCCGGAGGCGGCGCACTGGAGCCCTGAGCAGGTGGGCGCCTTCCTCGATTGGGCCGACGTGGCCTTGACGGCGGAGCGGCACATCCCCGTGACGTTCGCACGGAAGGGCAAGACATACGGCTACCAACGCACAGTCTCGGCCGATCCGATGCAACGAGCGCTGTGGTACGTGGTAGCGAATACCGGCATGCGACGCGGCGAAGTATGCGGTTTACGCTGGTCGCACGTCGATCTCCATTCCGGACTCCTACGGATCGAGCACGCGCGGGTTCAGGCCGGCGGCCGCGTCGTCGACTCAGGGCCGAAGACTGCCCGCGGGTTGCGCACCGTCGCCCTCGACGCGAGCACAGTCGACGTCTTGAGGGAGTGGCAGAGCACACAGCGGCGGGAACGGCTGCGCTTCGGGACGTCGTGGGAGGACACCGAGGGGCACGTCTTCACGCAGAACGTGCTCTTCACTGAACCTACTCGCTACGGTGTCCCTGTGGCGCCGCGATGGGTTACGGAGGCGTTCACGCGCGCCGTGCAAGAGGCAGGCTTGCCGCCCATCACCGTCCACGGCTTGCGCCACTCATGGGCCACGGCGGCGTTGGAAGCAGGCGAGCACTTGCGCGCCGTTGCCGATCATCTAGGACACTCCGATACCTCAGTGACGGATCGCACCTATACACACTCTGTGCGTCGTGTGCAGGACACGACGGCGCTCCGCGTGGCGGCGCTGATAGCGAGCAAACGGGGGGCAGCGAGAAACGTTGGGGGGCAGACGGGGGGCAAAGAGTAGGTCTTGCCACCTTAGTAGGGAGTGGGGAAGAGGACAAAACACCTGCAAAGTAAATGGTCGGCGTGAGAGGATTTGAACCTCCGACCCCTAGTCCCCCAGACTAGTGCGCTAACCAGACTGCGCCACACGCCGACCGCAAGATCATTCTAGCATAGGCCCGTCGAGCCGCTGCGACAACGGCGATGGCCGGCGAGAGCTCTGATACCTTAAGAGATGGCGCCTCTCCCGGAGATGGCACCTCTCCTCTCGCGAACGATGGAGGCCGGCCCGTGAAGGCGGTCGTCATGGCGGGCGGCGAGGGCACGCGCCTCCGCCCGCTCACCAGCAGTCAGCCCAAGCCAATGGTGTCGCTCTGCGGCAAACCCTGCTTGGAGTACATTCTCGATCTCCTCGTCCGTCACGATGTCCACGATGTGGTGGCCACACTGATGTTTCTGCCGCAAATCATCCGAGACGCCTTCGGCGACGGCTCCACCGCCGGCGTGAATCTCGAGTATTCCGTAGAACTCACCCCCGCAGGCACCGCCGGCAGCGTCAAACTGGCCCAAGAGCGTCTCGGCGACGATACCTTTCTCGCCATCAGCGGCGACGCGCTCACCGACATGGACTTGACCGAGTTGCTTGCTTTTCACCGGCGATCCGGCGCCCTCGCGACAATCGCTTTGAAACGCATGCCCAACCCCCTCGACTTCGGCGTCGTCATCACCGCTGCCGACGGACGCATAGAGCGATTCCTCGAGAAGCCTACTTGGGGAGAGGTGTTCAGCGACACGGTGAACACTGGTATCTACGTTCTCGAACCCGAGATACTGAGGCGCATACCTCCGGCACGTCCCTTCGACTTCAGCAGCGAGCTCTTCCCGCTTCTCCTCAGTGCCGGCGCGCCGCTCTACGGCTTCGTGAGCGACGACTACTGGCAAGACATCGGCTCCCTCGACAGCTACCTTGCGGCGAATCGAGACCTCCTCGATGGTCGTGTGAAAGCTGCGATCCCCGGCCTCGAACTGCACGACCGCATCTTCCTCGGCGATGGAGTGAATCTCGAGGCGCTTGAGGGTATGCGCGGGCCGGCCTTCGTGGGGAATTACGCTCGCCTCGACGCCACAGCCAGGATCGACTCGTATTCAGTTCTCGGTGCCAATGTCGTCGTTAAGGCGAACGCATGGACACGAAACAGCGTGGTGGGCGCGAATACCTACATAGGCCCATCCGTTGCCCTGAACGGGACGATCGTCGGCAGGCACTGCGATCTCAAGGCGGGCGCGCGCTGTGACGAAGGAGCGGCGATCGGCGATCATTGCGTGCTCGGCGAGCAGGCGGAGATCGCCCGCGACGTGAAGATCTATCCGTTCCGAACGGTGGAGCCTGGAGCGCAGGTCACAGGCAGCCTGATCTGGGAGAAACGGGGGCGTTCACGCCTGTTCAGCAGAGAAGGCGTCACGGGCCTCGTCAACGTCGATGTGAGCGCGGAACTGGCGGTGCGCCTCGCCATGGCCTACGGCACCGTTCTCCCCAAGGGGGCCGTGATTGCCGCAAGCCGCGATGCGCACCGTGCCGCGCGCGTCATGAAGCGGGCGTTGATCTCCGGACTCAACGGGGTCGGCGTGAATGTGAGCGACCTACGGGTCGCCAGCAGTGCCCTTACACGCTTTGAAATCGGTCGCTCCGGTCTCGACGGTGGACTACATGTGTATCTCGCCGCGTGGGACCCAGAGCGCGTACTGATCCAGTTCGTGGAGCCGCCGGGCATCGACCTGGGCGAGCAGGCACAGAAGCAGATCGAGCGGACCCTCGGCCGGCAAGATTTCCGGCGTGTCGCCGCCGACGACCTGGGCGACGTCGTCTACCCCCACCGTACCCTCAATGCGTACACAGACAGCCTCGTGGCTGCCTGGAATGCGAAAGCGATCCGCGAGCGCGCCTTTCGCATCGTTGTCGACTACGCACACTCGCCCGCCTCCCTGGTGCTCCCGCGCATACTCGACGCACTCGGCGTTGAGTTTCTTGTGCTACGTCCGACGAGCCATGAGCCTCCGACGCCGGCGATTCGCGATTGGCGTGACGGCGATCGTGACGCGGTGCGCACCATGATCCTCGAGACCAGAGCCGATCTCGGCTTGATCGTCGATGCAGACGCCGAACGGCTCTCCATCATCGACGAGACCGGGGAGGAGGTATCGCACGAGGCCGCGCTCCTACTCTTCGTGAAGATGGTCGCTCAGCGCTCGCCTGCCGGATCAACAATCGCGCTCCCGCTCACCGTCACGCGCCTCGCCGACGCGCTGGCCGACCAAGCCAACGCGCGCGTGCTCCGCACGCGCTCGACCCCATCGGCGCTCATGCACGCCGCAATCGCAGATGGCGTCGTGCTCGCCGGGATCCTTGGAGGCGGCTACATCTTCCCGTCGTTCTCGCCGGCGTTCGACGCGGTGGCGAGCCTTGCCGTCCTCCTTGACTTGCTCGCAACCACCGAGGAACCGATGAGCCGGCTCATCGCCGACCTGCCTCGGAGCTCGATCATCCATCGCACCATACCCTGCCCGTGGTCGCGCAAAGGCACGGTCATGCGCGCCACCACCGGCGAACTGCAGACCCTGGCACAGAAGCTTCATGCCGACATCACTCTGATCGATGGGGTCCGGCTGACCATCGGGTCCGCCTGGGCCCACCTCGTGCCCGACTCCGACGAACCGGTACTTCACGTCTTCGCGGAAGGTGTCGATATCACTGAGTCAGAACGTATGAGTGACATCATTGTCTCCGCCGTCGGCAACGCCCTCGACGGAGAAGCCGGGGAAGGAGAGGAATGGCAGGTGGCCGAGTGCGAAAGCGCCTCGGACTGACGATCCTCATCATTCTTGTTGTCGTCGCGTTGGGCGCGTTCACGGCCCTGCAGTTGGCGACCAGCAATCGCGTGAGCGACGGCGTCACAGTGGCTGGAGTAGATATCGGCGGCCTATCGCGGGAGGCGGCGCTCGACCGCCTCCAAGAGGAACTCTGGCCGCGCGTTGCCACCGCGCATCTCGATGTCGGTGATGACGAGCCGGTGACGCTGCCGCTGCCGCAACTGGGTATTGAATTCGACGCCACCTCTACGGTCGAGGCCGCGCTCACCCGCGGTCGCTACCGCCTGCCGCTCGGGCTTCGCGTGTGGATGCCCGGTGGCGGCGGCGAAACCACGCCGCAATTCACGACCGACGCCGTGGCGCTGGAGGATGGCCTCGCTGCCGTGCGCGAGATCGTCGATTCGCCGGCCCGCGACGCCCACCTTCGCTTGCGCAGCGGCTGGGGCATCCTCGTGACTCCAAGCAGGGACGGCAAGACCGTCGACGCGGTTTCGCTGTCTCAGCTCATCGTCGCCAGCGCGCAGCAAGGAACCTCATTCACCGGCAAAGTGCCGATGTTGACCGAGTCGCCGGCGGTGACGACCGCTGAGGCGGAAGGGCGCGCCGCACGCGCTAGCGAGTACTTCGCGCGCCCCATCACCCTGCGCCTCTCAGACCGAACCGTGTCTCTCGCCCCTGAGACGATCGCAGATCTTGTGACCGTCAACCTCGACGACGACGCCGAGCGCTACCCGCTTACGTTCCGCAATGACACCGCCCGTCGGCGGCTGCACAAACTCCTCGCATGGGCCGAAAGGCCGCCGGTCGATGCCGGCATAGAGGTCCACGCCGACGGCGGCATCACCATAACGGAGAGCAGCGACGGGGAGGTCATCGACATGGAATTCCTTCTCGAAGACCTCGACGAGGCCGCCACGAGCTCCGGTTCACGCATCGTACGCGTGACCACGTCGGCGGCCTTGCCTCAACTGACAACTGAGGACATCCGGGAGAAGGGGCTCTCCTCGCTGGGAGCTCAGTTCACAACGTATTTCAGCCCACAGAACACAGCTCGCGTAAACAACATCGCCCTCGCTGCGAAACTCGTCGACGGAACACTCGTCGCTCCGGGGGAGACATTCTCGCTCAATGAAGCCATGGGCCCAAGGACGGTCAACCGCGGCTTCGACTACGCCCCCGTCATCGCCGCAGACGGAGTGCTGCGCCAGGGCGTCGGCGGCGGCATCTGTCAGTACGCAACTACACTCTTCAACGCCGTGCTCCTGGCCGGCTTGCCGGTAGTTGACCGTCGCGAACACTCGCTCTACATCTCGCACTATCCCGTCGGACGGGACGCCACCGTCGCCTGGGGCAGCATCGACTTCAAGTTCCGCAACGACACGTCACATGACATTCTCATTCGCAGCTGGGTCAGCGGCGACGCGCTCACCGTGGCGCTGGTGGGGAAGACTGGTCGTCAGGTCAAGCTCGTTACCGGCGACTTCTACGACGTGCACAAGCCAACGCACGGCAAGTCTAACCCTCGGGTGATCTACGACGCCGATCTCGGCCCGGGCGTCGTGCGCTGGGAACCCGGAGAGAATGGCCGCAGCGTGAAGGTCCAACGAACGGTACGCGACTCGTCGGGCACCTTGCTCTTTCGCGATACCTTCGTGTCGCACTACGAGCCGCTCGATTGGGTGAAGCGCGTGGGAACGGACTAAACGCGAAGGACGCGCGTTACCGGCGCGACAATACGGGCCGCACCACCTCAGCCGGTCTTGGCGATGACCTGCTTGCAGACCACTCTGAGAGTCTCGAAGACGCCCTGCCCGGTGATGGCGCTCGCCTCAGTGACCGGTGAGCCCGTGTGGTTGAGCAACTCGTTGAGATCCTCGACGGAGAACACATCCGAGAGATCGCGCTTATTCATCTGGATGACGAACGCGAGCTTGCTGAGATCGTCGCCTTGACTCAGCAGGTTGTCCCAGAGATTGAGATAGCTCTCGACGTTCTCGTCGAGACGCGTGAGCTGCGAATCGGCGACGAAGATGATGCCGTCAATACCCTGAAGAACGAGCTTACGACTGGCGTTGTAGTAGCTCTGTCCCGGGACGGTGTACAGATGAAAGCGCGTCTGCATGCCCTTGACCGTCCCGAGAGTCAGCGGGAGAAAGTCGAAGTATAGCGTGCGCTCCTCTTCAGTAGCGATACTGACGAGCTTTCCGCGCGCGTCAGGATTGATCTTGCGATGGATGTACTGCAGATTGGATGTCTTGCCACACAGCCCGCAGCCGTAGTACACAATCTTGTAGTTGATTTCGCGAGCGGCGAAGTTGATAAGAGGCATCGGCTGCGACTCACATGTCTCGGAACAGATCGTCCATCGCGCTCGCAGCGGCAGTCTCGAACTCAGCGTCCATCTCTGGCGTCACGCTGTCGTCGGCACCATCGAAGATCTGCCGAAGGACCTCAATAGCGCGCTGAGAGTAGAGCCGCACCTTGCCCACCTGCGTCTCGCGCCCGAACGTGATGATAAGAAGTACCTGGTCGGTGACCTGTGAAACATGCAGATTGAGACCCTTGCCCTCGTGAAACAGCAGCGTGAACTCGTCTTCGTCGAGGATCTTAGCGAGCTGCTGCGTCGCTGCGAACGAACTGGCGGCAAGGGAGGCAAGCGACAGAGTTTCGGGGTTGTACTCGCCGGACGTCGTCGTGATCGGTTGCCCCGACGTGCTGATGAGAGCGAGAAAACTCGAGCCCGAAACGTCCTTGAGCTTCTGTAGGAGATCGTCGCAACGATCGAGCTGACGATCGTTGATGACGAGACCCTTGCGCTTAGTCACGTGCCCCTCCACGTAGTGGCAATCGGCGAACGACGCCACCGGTCGAACAGACGGTCAAGCGGCAGTCGCAGTATACACCAGCACTCCCACAGGTCCGCGCAAGCATCACCCCGCACGGAGGAATTGCCGCTCGCAGGCACGAAGACCTCTTGCACTGTGGCGTGGGCAACGATCGCTCCGCCGACGAACATCGCCACCGCCAGGAGGGCAACGACGACGTCATGGGCTTCTTCGGTAATCTATCGGAGCTCCAGCTCACGGACTTGATCGAAATGGTGTCCTTCGGCGCCAAGTCCGGGACGTTGCTGATCCACGGCGAGCACGGCTCGGTTGTCGGCGAGCTCATTTTCGATGACGGTCTGCTGGCGCATGCCGCGGTCGGCACGTTGCGAGCGGAGCACGCTTTCTATGCCTTGCTCGCCTTCCGGCAGGGAGCCTTCAGCTTCGATCCCGATGCTGCGAGGCCACCGATCGACACACCGCGCCTTCAGACCCCGCGCCTTCTCATGGAGGGAATGCGCCGTCTGGACGAAATCTCACGTCTGCGTCGGCGGCTGCCCGGCAACTCGGTCCTCAACGTCGGCGGCACTGGCAGTCTCGAGGGCATCATCGAGTGCGAGATCGTTGATTTCGTCGACAGCGAGTCGCGCGCCGTCGACTCTCTGCTCCGCTACCTCATGTCGGCGGGATACGCAGACGAATACGAATGCCTTCGCGCCATCTGCGCCCTCCTGGAGCGCGGCATCCTCATCCACACCAGCCAGCCCGAATAGGAACGCGTAGAGGCGAACGCCTCAAGTTGAACTTGAACCTTCGGGTCGACTCCGGTACGATGCTCTCATCTGTCCCTGAGACACGGAGAGGAGACGCGCCATGGACGACATCGTCGATCTCGTCTCGCGGTCCGACGACGAGCTGCGCGCGCTCATCGCCGAGCTGGAGGTCGAGGAGCGCGAGATCTCGCGCCAGCGACGGATTCTGCAGGGCAAGCTCGACATCCTGCACGCAGAGCTCGTGATGCGCCTCCAGCGCAAGCACAACGACGGCGAACACGTCATCTCCGTCGACGACCTTGAGGGACTCTCGCGCATCCTGGCCGGCCAGCCCATGACGAAGCAACCGGCCGACGCAGATCCAGACGCTGAGGGATCCGAGGGGGCCTGACTTGTTCTGCCCCGAGTGCGGTACTCGCAACTCAGAGGGTGCCGACTTCTGCGTACGCTGCGGCGCCAGCCTCATCGCCGACCACCCTGAGACCACACAGAGCTACGAGCCCGGCGGGGAGAGCGGGGAGGCAACACCCTTCGCCGCGGCCGCCAACGAGGCTTGCCTTGTTATTCGTAGCGGCGGCGGGCGGGCGGGTGAAACGTACGCACTGAGGGGCGTGCGCACGACCATCGGCCGCCACCCGGATGCCGCGATCTTCCTCGACGACGTCACCGTCTCTCGTCATCACGCCATGGTGATGCACGAAGGCGATGAGTTCGTGATCGTCGACGAAGGCAGCCTCAACGGCACCTTCGTCAATCGCCGCCGCAACGAACGCACGGTACTCAGCGACGGTGACGAGATCCAGATCGGCAAGTACAAGTTCACCTTCATCACGCCATGAAGACCCTCAAGACGTCCGCCGTGTCGTGAACGACGACGAACTCTCCTTCGACGCCAGCGAAAAGCTGCTGACCATCGGCGCCTTGGTAGACGCCTTGCGCCGGGAGTTCCCCGACATCAGCGTCAGCAAGCTCCGTTATCTCGAAGAGCAGGGGCTCGTCACTCCGCAACGCACCAAGTCCGGCTATCGCCTTTACTCGCGAGAGGACTTCAGCCGGCTCGTACGCGTCCTCTCCATGCAGCGCGACGAGTATCTGCCTCTCAAAGTCATCCGTCGCGAGCTCGAACGGAATCCGGCACCGACGCTGCCGACCACCAGACAAGGCCTGCCCAAGACCGAGATTCTGGTCAAGGAGCAGCGCGAGTACACAGCCGACGAGATCCACGCTCTCACGGGCGCGGACCCCACACTGCTGGCCGAACTCGAGGAGTACGAACTCGTACGGCCGCGACAGATAGGCGGCGTCCGACGCTACCTGGAGGTCGAGGCGGGTATCGTCGGCGCCGCCGCACAACTCGCCCAGATGGGCCTACGACCCAAACACCTCAGGCTCTACAAGAGCGCCGTCGATCGCGAGATCGGCCTCGTCGAACAGATCCTTCTACCGGCGCTCATGTCCAGCAAACCGGAGCGCCGGCGCGAGGCCCTCGACCAGATCGACAACATCGTCAGCGCGACGGCGCAGCTCCGCCAACTCCTCCTCTCGAGAGGACTCCACGAACTCACCGCCAAGCCTCAGTAGCAGGAGACCACGATGACGGACCTATCCATCGACCTGGCGGCCCACGTCCGCTCCATTCCAGACTTTCCCAAGCCCGGCATCCTGTTCTACGACATCATGCCGCTCCTCCAGAACCCGGTCGCCTTGCGCGAGGCCGTCGACCGCATCATCGAGTACGGCACCGCCAAACACGTCGACATCGTTCTCGGAGCTGAAGCCAGAGGGTTCATTCTCGGCCCCGCGGTCGCCTACGGTCTCGGGGCCGGCTTCGTCTGCGCCCGCAAGCCCGGCAAGCTCCCGTTCACGACCATAACCGCCGAATACGATCTCGAGTACGGCACCGACCGGCTTGAGATTCACAGCGACGCAATCCAACCCGGGCAGAACGTCCTCATCCACGATGACCTTCTGGCGACGGGAGGAACCGCCAAAGCGAAGATCCAGCTTGTCGAGAAGCTCGGCGGGAACGTCGTCGGGTGCGCATTCGTCGTCGAGCTTGAGGATCTCGCGGGGCGCGACCACATCGGCGACTACGACGTCGTCAGCCTGCTGCGCTACTGAACCTCTCGACCGCCAGTGTAGGCGCAACCCGTCAAGGCGGGGGAGACGGCATTGCCGGAGCCGTCGCCAAGCCAACACATCACGAGGTTGTAGCCACCGCTAGTAGTCCGCCACGCAGGATGTCAGTGTTGCGAGCGCTGCTACTTGTCATAACGGACATTATCGTGCATTACTGCTGACCTCGACGGCCGCTCTGGCATCGATCAGCTGATGGCTCCGTGTGTATTCTCTTGACGGCCGGGCGCCCTCCGCTGCCGCCGCGACTACCAGCGCCGACCGAGGAACTGCGGCGCACTCGGGAGATCGCGAGTGCAGTCGCAGAGGAACTCGTTGATTGGCGGCCGTACATCCACGTTGCGAAGCTGAACTTCGTCCAAGAACGCGGCCGCCAATATCGCTTCGTCGCGCGGAACCGGCGGCACCTCGCGCGCGGCCGTCACTTCAAAGACAAGATGCACCACATGCTTGCGATACTCCGGATCCGGTGAGATCGACTCGATTATGGCCAGTAGCTTGTTGACGGCGACTCGCAATCCGAGCTCCTCGCGGAATTCGCGCCGCAGCGCATCCGAGAGCGACTCGCCGAAGCCCACGCCGCCACCCGGCAGCAGCCAGTACGTCTCTTCGCCACGTGCCTGTTCGACCATGAGGATGCGACGTTCCTCTACAAGAAGCCCCGCCACACGCAATCGCGGGGCTTCTCCGGGCACGAACATATGTTCGTCACTGGGAACGCCGATCGGTGGCGGCGATGAGCTCCCGGGGTCCCGCGACGAGGTGCCGCGTGGATCGGTTCCCGTTCCTGGCCGTTCTTCGTCCCGCATCCGGATCACCCCGACTTCCCTCCCCGGTGCCCACTCGACCCGAACCCGCGCTCTCCACGTTGGGTCGTATCGAGGTCGCCGCCGAGCTCGAGTCGGACAGATGTTACCGGCGTGAAGAGCAATTGGGCGATGCGGTCACCGGCGTGTACGACGAAGGACTCCCGGGTGTCGGTGTTGAGCACGATGAGCCGTACCTCGCCCCTGTATCCGGGATCGATGAGACCTGGCGCATTGACGAGCGTGATTCCGTGACGTGCTGCAAGCCCCGAACGCGGGAGCGTCAACGCGGCCAGATCATGCGGAAGTCCGAGGACGAGACCGGTGCTCACGAGCGCACGTTCTTGCGGAGGGATCACAACCTCCTCGGCAGCACAGAGATCGTAGGCGGCGTCATGATCGTAGGCGCGAACCGGCATGCGCGCCTGGTCATGGATGAGTTGAACGCGCACCTCGCGGCCATGCTCGGCGGCTTCGGCGCCCCGATCGCCGACAGCGGGATCGGTAGCGGGACGCGAACCTGCGTCAGCGGATGGCATCACGCCTGCTCACGAGAGCGGTCGGCGGCTGGAACGGCTTCACAGCCGTCACGATCGATAGCGACGGCCGTGTGCACAGCCGATGATGCATCGATGTCCGCGCTCACCGCGTCGCCGGACACACTGTATCGGGCGTAGCGGCCCGCCTCGGCGGCGGGAAGGCGGGCCTCAAACAGAATGCCCTCCGCCGTGTGCTGTTCGTGCACGTCGCTGGCGACGCCTCGCAGGCGATGCATCTCCGCCGCAGCGGCGTACGGAAAGAGAAGATGGACCGGGCTCAAGTCGCGATCAAAGAACTCCGCCAACCGCTCCTGCAGCCCATCCAGACCCTCACCGCGCTCCGCGGCGATGAAGACCGCTTCCGGGTACAGAGCGCGCAGTCGCGTGAATTGGCCCTCGTCGACGAGGTCGACCTTGTTGAAGACAACCAATCGCGGAGCATGCGAGCCCAACATGTCGAGCACTTCGGCAACGGTCTGCGCATGAGCCTCGATCTCCTGAAGGTCAAGGCTGGCGTCGGCGACCACGAGCACCAGATCGGCGAGCGTGCTCTCTTCGAGTGTCGACGTAAAGGCATCGACGAGGCTGTGCGGGAGCTTGCGAATGAACCCGACCGTGTCGGTGACGACATAGTCGCGATCACGAAAGCGATACGAACGCGAGGTTGGATCGAGCGTCTCGAAGAGCCGATCCCGCGCCGCCACATCGGCGTTGGTGAGCGCGTTCAGGAGAGTGGACTTGCCGGCGTTGGTGTAGCCCGCGAGCGCGATCAGCGGCACGGCCGTCTTGAGACGCCGTGCCCGCTGCGTACGGCGTGCATTTGCCATCTGCTCGATGCGCCGGCGCAACGTCTGAATGCGGCGGCGGACGACCCGGCGATCCACCTCAAGCTTGGTCTCTCCGGGGCCACGCATGTCGACGCCGGCGCCGAGGCGGGAGAGCACGAGGCCCTTGCCGCGCATGCGCGTGAGCTCGTACTCGAGCTGAGCGAGGTGCACCTGGAGCGTCCCTTCGAGCGAGTGGGCATGCTTGCTGAAGACACTCAGAATGAGCTCTGTGCGATCCAGCACGTCGACGTCGACGACGTCGAGAACCGCTGCGACCTGGGCGGGGGTAAGGTCGTCTTCGCACACGACCACCGTGGCTCCCGTCGCCGCAACCATCTCCTTGAGCTCGGCGAGCTTCCCCTTCCCCAGGTACGACTGAGCGTGTGGTCTGTCCTTGCGCTGCACGACGTCGCCCAGCCAGTCCATGTCGGCCGACCGCAAGAGCTCCTTGATCTCGCCGAGCTCATCGCCGCGCTCACCGCCTCCACCGGGAAGAACAGCGAAGACGACAGCCCGTGGTCGTGGCAGGGTAACACCGGTCTCGACCGTCCGCGGTCCGCGACTCACGACACCCCCCTTCCCCGCCGACCCCAGAACACTACAGACGAACGCGCTCCTCGATGCGCTTGACGGCCTCATGTAAGCGGTCGTCCGGCAGCGTTAGCGACAGGCGCACGTACCCCTCGCCGCAGGCACCATATGCCGCTCCCGGCGTAACAACAACGTCGGCCTGCTCGAGCATCTGCTCGGTGAAACTCGCCGACGTGTACCCATCGGGCACCGCCACCCAGAGGTAGATGGTGCCTTTGGGTGCGTCGACCGTGAGGCCAAGGCCGCGCAAAGCAGTGACGAGCGCGTCACGACGATGCTCGTAGATCCGGCACTGGCTGCGCACACACTCTTGTGAGCCGGTGAGCGCCGCGGCCGCGGCACGCTGCACCGCCGCGAACATCCCCGAGTCCATGTTGGTCTTCAGTCGCCAGAAAGCGTCGACGACGTCTGGGTTGCCTACGAGGGCGCCCGCACGCCAGCCCGTCATGTTGTAACTCTTGGACAGACTGAAGACCTCGACGCCGACGTCCTTCGCTCCAGGAGTCTCGAGAAAGCTCGGCGCCACGTAGTCGGCGTAGGTGATGTCGCCGTAGGCATTGTCGTGCACGACGACGATCCCGTGGCGCTGTGCAAAATCGACCAAGCGCGCGAAGAAATCGTCTTCGATGACGGCACCCGTGGGGTTGTTGGGATAACAGACGAAAATCATGCGCGCCTTGGCGAGAACGTCGGCGGGAATCGCCTCGAGATCGGGTTGGAAGCCGAGTTCGGGAACCAATGGCAGCGCGACCGGCACGCCACCGGCGAGCATCGGACCGGTGGCGTACACCGGATACCCCGGATCGCTGGCCAGCGCCACGTCGCCCGGATCAAGGAGAGCGAGCGGCAAGTGAGCGATACCCTCCTTGGCGCCGAGCAGCGGAACGATCTCCGTGCCGACATCGAGTTGAACCCCGAAGCGATCGGCGTAGTACGAGGCCACCGCCTCACGAAAGACCAGTTCGCCTTGGTTGCTCGGATACTGATGCGTCGCCGGATCGCGCGAGGCAATCGCCAGCGCGTCGACGATGTGCTCCGGCGTAGGCAGATCAGGGTCGCCGATCCCCAGGCTAATGACATCGATCCCTGCGGCGCGGCGCTCCGCGATGCGCCGCTCGATGCCGGCGAACAGGTAGGGTGGCAAGCTCTCTACGCGTTGTGCAAACCTCATCGGCATCCTCATTCGATATGCGTCAGGAACTCAGACGACAGGTCGCCGTGGTAGATCTCCTCGGCCGGACCGGTCATGAAGACACGCCAATCCGGCTTGACGTCGATCTCGAGCTTCCCTCCGGGCAGCTCAATGGTGACCGGCGACACGCAGTGACCCGAGCGCACAAGGGCGGCCGCCGTCGCCGTAGCGCCGGTTCCGCAGGCCCACGTCTCCCCCACGCCACGTTCCCAGACACGGACTTTGGCTTCGTGCTCGTTGACCACCTTGACGAACTCGACGTTGGTCCTACGAGGAAAGTAGTCGTGTTCCTCGATAAGCGGACCCACCTCGTGCAGCGGGACCAGCTCGAGCGGCCACGGCGACTGGATGATCGCATGAGGATTGCCGACATCCACAAAGGTGAAGGCGAAACTGCGGCCGGCGGCGTGCAGCGGAGCTTCGATCGCGTCGCCCTCGACGCCCGTGAGTTTCTCGCCACCGAAGCGGGCAAAGCCCATGTCGACCGTCACCATGTAGCCATCGCCGAGCTTCGGCGTAATCGGTCCTGCGGCCGTGTCGAGAACCACGGTGTCACCCGAGATGCTGCCCTCCATCTTGAGCTTGCGAGCAACCATGCGCACACCGTTGCCGCACATCTCCGCTTCGCTGCCGTCGGGATTGAGGATACGCAAGGAGAATCGGTTCTCGCCGGTCTGTGCGCCGATGACGAGAATGCCGTCGCTGCCGATGCCGAGATTGCGATCGCACAGCAGACGCACACGTTCGGCGGTGAGTTCGAACGGCAAGTGCTCCTCGTGGAAGATGATGTAGTTATTACCGAGTCCTTGCCACTTGGAGAACTGCACCCGCCCTAGACCCTGCCATCGTTGCTGCACGCGCCTACGCCCCCTCACATCGCGGCTACGAATTTGAGCGAGCATCTTACCATGCTCGCCCCTCGACCAGCCTCAGAGCCTCTCGCGCCGTCGCCTCGAGACCGGCGCCCGTCGTCAGTCGCGTCGCATTCGGCAGCTTGCGCATCCACGTGAGTTGGCGCCGAACAAGCGCCCGCGTACGCGACTTCATGGTCGCCGCGGCAGCGGCAAGCGATGTCTCACCATCGACATAGGCGAGCAACTCACGCACGCCGATCGCCTGCCGAGCCGTTCGACTGAACGGACCACCCCAACGAGCGGCCGCGACTTCTTCGGCCGCGCCCTGTGCCACCATCCAGTCCACGCGCGCGTCGATGCGTTGTGACAGCGCATCTCTGTCTTGATCCGGATCGAGGACCATGAGGAGATGGTCATAGCGCTCGCCGGGTAACCAGAGTTGATCGCGCCCCAAGACGCGTCTGCCAGAGCCTCCCGCGTGGGCTGCTTCGAGAGCGCGGATCACACGCCGTGGATTCGCCAAGTCGACACGTGCCGCCGCGTCTGGGTCAAGACGGCGGAGCTCGGCCACGAGGTCCTCGGGCTCGCTCGCCCAGCGCCGCTCCAGCTCGGCGCGCTCCTCAAGATCGGCGGCGGCGGCGAACGCAAGATCCCCCAGTGCCGCCCGCAGGTACAAACCCGATCCCCCCTCAACGACCACCGCGCGGCCCCGCGCCAGTAGGTCGTCGATCACGGCATGCGCAGCGCGCGCATATTCCGCCACGGTGTACTCGCGCTGAGGCGCCACGAACCCGACCATGTGATGCGCGATACGCGCCTGTTCCTGGAGGCTGGGTTGGTTGGTGACGATCGCCAATCCGGCGTAGACCTGCATCGAATCGGCAACGACTATCTCGGCGTCCAACTCCTCCGCGAGTCTCGTCGCCACTTCGGACTTGCCGAGCGCCGTTGCCCCGAAGAGTGCGACCAGCGGGGGCCTAGCCATCCGCGTCGCGCCCCGCCTCTTCTTGCTCGGCGAGCACGGTCTCGGCGGAATCCCCCTCGCGACAACGGATCACACGGAAGCGCTCAACCTCATAAGCCTCACTTGGGCGAATCCCCGCCTTCTCGAGCGCGATGCCCACCTGAGTCGCCACTGAGTCCACGCCGGCGAGGTCTGGAAGGAGCACACCACGACGCCACCCACTGCGGACGATCACGCCAAAGCGCCTCGCATCGAGCTCGTCGAGGGCGCAAGGTTCGCTCGCGGAAAGAATGTCGACGGAACAGGTGAGATCATCCAGCTCTCCGGGACGCACCGGCGCGAAACGCGGATCGTTGAACGCCGCTGCATAGGCGTTGCGCGAGATCTCGCTACCGAGATCTGGTTCCGCCGGCGCCAGTGTGCCCACGCAACCTCGGAGCTCGCCGTGTTTCTTCAGCGAGACGAAGCAGGCCGCACGCTGCTCGTACAGGGCGTGCCCAGGAGCCTGTGGCACAGGCTCTCGGCGCACATGCCTGCCCACGCAGACACGCGCGTAGTCGGCAGGTCCAACCACGCCGTCTGTCGTGTGTTCTCCCTCCGTCACGCGGCGATACCCGGTCGTCCCGGATCCGGAGTTCCGAAGACACCGACGAGGTACCCAACACCAAACGGCCCCTCGTAGCTCAGCACTCGCGGATTGACCGTTGCGTCGTCACCGAGAAATCCGCCGAGGGCGATGAAGCTTCTCAGCCCGCACTCCGCCGCGCCGCTGCGCAACGTCCGATCGATCCCGCTGAGTCCGACGAAGTCGCCGTTGCCCAGCAGGCGGGCGACCTCATGGTCGAAGAGCTCACCGCGTGGATCGTAACCGGCAGGGGCCGAGCGCGTCAGAGCGTGCGAGAGGTCCCCCGACGCGAGGAAAAGGGTGTCGCGACGAAGCTCCTCAGCACAACGTCGCACCAACTGCCCCAGTTCGCGATGCACGTCGTAGTCGCTGACGATCGAGAGGGAGACGATCTGCCGCGCCCCCAAGAAGCTCAGCGGCACGAGGACGCCCCAATCAAGCGTATCGTCGTCTTCGGGGGCGAGTCGGACATGTCGCGAGTCGCCCGCGAGCGCCAAGAGAAGCTCGACGAACGGTTGATCGTTGTCGTAGGCATACGCGGCCTGCGGGCAACGAAAGCGGCCGAAATCACCGCTGAGGCGCCGCCCCGTCTTGACGACATGCGTGTCGCCGTAGCCGGTGGTGTGCGGCGAGATCACGACGACCGTCTCGGGCTCGCCTACCGCGTCTGAGAGCGCTTGCATGGCGTGCACCGTCTTCTCGACCGTGGCCAGCGAAGCGCGCCCGACCTCAGGGATCAGGAGCGGTGGATGAGGGCAGATACAGCCTTGCATGGCCGACACCTCCAGTACGACCACTCATAGCCTTCCGCGAAGCGTCGTTGAGGACGCCTCGGTGACCTCCACCTCCACTATAGCACCGGGCTGAGCGACGCCAGTGGCGTTCACAGTGACGTTCTGCCGGGTACGACCCCGCAGCCTCGAGCCGTCGCGGCTGGCGCCCTCAACAAGGATCTCGACTCGTCGACCGATAGAGGTTTGATTTCGCGCCAAGGCCAGCTCCTGCGTGAGGGCAACGAGTCGCTGCACGCGCTCAGACTTCACTTCCGCGGGGATCTGATCGGAGCGTTCGGCCGCCGGCGTTCCTGCTCGCGGTGAGTAGAGAAACGTGAAGGCGCCATCGAAGCGTGCTTCCTCGCAGAGGCGCAGAGTCTGTGCGAAGTCCTCTTCGGACTCGCCCGGGAAGCCCGCGATGAGATCGGTGGTGATACTGATGCCGGGCACGGCGGCACGCAACGCCCATACACGAGCAAGGTAGTCACGCACGGTGTAGCCACGATTCATGGCTGCCAGAACACGATCGGAACCGGCCTGTGCGGGCAGATGTACGTGCTCGCACACGCTGTCGAGCTCGGCGACGGCGCGCACCAGATCGTCCGAGAGGTCCTTCGGGTGAGAGGTCATGAAGCGGATTCGCGCCAACCCAGGGATGGCGTCGAGCGCTCGCAGAAGGGCGCTGAAGTCCGGCGCCTCCGATCGGCCACCTCGGCGTAGGTCGAGTCCGTAGGCATTGACGTTCTGTCCAAGCAAGGTGACCTCTCGGACACCGTCGGTTACGAGACCTCGAACCTCCTCGACGAGAGCAGTGAGCTCGCGGCTGCGTTCGGGACCGCGAGCGAACGGGACAATGCAGTAGGAACAGAAGTTGGTGCATCCGGACATCGTCTGCACCCAAGCCTGATACGGCCGCTCACGAACGCCGCGCAGCTCGCCGCTGAGGTGTGGCCCATCCTCGAAGAACCCCCACCGGAACGCCGAGGAACCGCTCGCCGCGTGCGCGTTGTGCAGAAGCTCAGGAAGGCGGTGAAGGTTCTGAGGACCGAGAGCACCATCGACGTACGGAAAGCGCACGAAGAAATCGTCTCGTTCGGTCTGCGGCAGACAGCCCGTAACAAGGATGACACGGCGCGGATCGAGCCGCTTGAGCCGCGCCGCGTCGCCGAGATGACCGGCTAGGCGATCGTCGGCGCTCTTGCGGACGGTGCATGTGTTGTAGACGAGCACGGTCGCTGCGTCGGGCTGGTCGACGCGCTCATACCCCTCCGCCTCAAGCAGCGCACAAATGCGCTCGGCGTCATGAGCGTTCATCTGGCAACCGAACGAACGCAGGTAGTACGTATCCACGGTACTTCGACGCCGTGCGGCGCTGTTACTTGGCGATGTCGACGGCGCGGCTCTCGCGGATGACGGTGACCCTGATCTGGCCCGGGTAGTCGAGCTGATCCTCGATCTCGCGCGCGATCTCGCGCGCCAGCAGAGTCGTCGCGTCGTCGTCGATCTCGTTCGGCTTGACCATGACGCGGACTTCGCGACCCGCCTGCATGGCGTAGCACTTCTCCACGCCCTTCTTGCTCTCGGCGATGTGCTCGAGCGACTCGAGTCGTTTCACGTAATTCTCGAGCGATTCGCGACGTGCGCCCGGACGCGCCGCGGAAATAGCATCGGCGGCCTGGACGAGGACGGCCTCGATAGTCTGCGGCTCGACGTCACGATGGTGCGCCAGGATCGCGTGCTGCACGCTCTCCGACTCGCGATACCGCTTGGCAAGTTGCTGCGAAATCACTGCGTGGCTGCCGTCGACTTCATGGTCGATGGCTTTGCCGACGTCGTGCAGAAGGCCGGCGCGCTTGGCAATCTTCACGTTGGCGCCGAGCTCCGCAGCCATGATACCGGCCAGGTGCGCAACCTCCATCGAGTGATTGAGAACGTTCTGGCCGTAGCTAGTGCGGTACTTGAGGCGCCCGAGTGTCTTGACCAACTCGGGCGCGAGACCGTGGACGTTGGTGTCGAAACAGGCCTGCTCGCCCGCCTCTTCCATGGCCGCCTCGACCTCGGCACGTGCCTGCTCGTGCATCTCCTCAATACGCGCCGGATGAATGCGGCCGTCCGCGATGAGCTTGGTAAGCGTGAGTCGCGCTGTCTCGCGCCGCACGCCGTCGAAGCCTGAGAGCACAACCGCCTCGGGTGTATCGTCGATGATGAAGTCGATGCCGGTCGTGTTCTCGAGCGTGCGGATGTTGCGCCCTTCGCGTCCGATGATGCGACCCTTCATGTCGTCGGACGGCAGGTGTACAACCGACACTGTCGTCTCGGCTACGTGGTCGGCGGCGGTCCGCTGAATGCTCAGGGAGAGGATGTTGCGCGCCCGTCGATCGGCCTCGCGTCGAGCCTCGTCCTCGATTTGACGCACGAGCTTAGCCATGTCGTGCTGGGCCGTCTCGGCGGTCTGAGCGAGGATGAGCTCGCGCGCCTCGCCACTGGAAAGACCGGAGATACTCTCCAGTTGTGCAACCGCCTCATCACGAGCTGTGCGCGCTTCGTCGGCGAGCTCATTGGCAGATGTCTCGCGGTCGCGCAACGACTGCTCGCGACGATCTTGCTCGATCGCCCTGCCATCCAACTGCTCCTCACGCTGCAGCATACGCCGCTCGACCTTGCTCACTTCCTCACGGCGGTCGCGAAGCTCCAGTTCGGCCTCGTTACGCACTTGGTGCGCCTCTTCCTTGGCCTCGAGCCGAGCCTCCTTGATGAGAGCCTCAGCCTCGCGGCGTGCATCGCGCACGAGCGACTCGGCCTCGCGTTCGGCCGCCGCGACCTTCCCGCTCGCGAACGAGCGCCGGATGATGTAACCGGCCACCGCCCCGATCGCCAGCGCCACAACTACCAGGATCACTTCGACAAACGTTGTCATCATCTATTCCCTTCACGGCACGAAAAAGGCCGGGTGCACACCCGGCCGGAGTTCGTGCTCGCTCAGAGCGACGAAGCTGCGAGGTACCCACGATTCGGCTGCTTGGCGTCCAGGGGTCAGGACGAAGGCGGACTTCCGGCACCTCCCACAAGAATGTCCACATCAATCCCCTGGCTGGTAGTTGCAGTCAATCGACGCATCAGCGTCCATGTATCGCTTGAGCGAGTAGAGTTCGAAAACGCGCACAGGTTGCGTAGGTCGATAGTAGGCGATTGCGAGGAGTCAAGTCAATTTGGCTGCGCACCGTCCGCAGCGTGACCCCTCCAGCGCCGAACAGCCGCGAGTGCGACCTCTGCAGAGAATCCGCGACGCAGCAAGAGCTGATAGGCACGCCGCTGCGCAGCGTCTGACGATGCCTCCTCCGCGCCCTTGCGCAGAAGGATGGTGACCGCCCGCTCAACCTCTCGGTCGAGATCGTCGAGACCGCGCTCGGCGAGAGCCGCAACGATCAGCTCCTCTTCCACGCCGAGAGCGCTGAGACCGCGTCGGATGCGCACGACGCCCCATCCGTTGAGTGTGTGCTTGTCGGCGGCGTACCGCCGCGCAAGATCGGCGTCGTCGACAAGACCACTCGTGGAGAGGCGCGTGACCACTTCTTCGACGACACTGTCGTTGTGACCCTGGGCGCGCAGCCGACCGACGAGCTCGGAGCGACTGCGCGCACGTCGCTTGAGCAGGCCAAGAGCTTGCGCCGTGGCCGCTTCGAGCGCAGCACGCCGGCACACCTCGTTGAGCGCCGCACCATCGAGCTCCGCACCGACCTGAAGCTGAAGTTCAGCTGCCAGCGACGAACTCATCGTGCACACAACCCGGCCCTCGACCTCAAGCTCGAGGGCGCCTGCGCGAGCGGCGCGGAGCGCGGTCACCTGGCCCACGCCCCACCCTGCCTAGAGGACTTCGCCAGTGACCGCGTCGACTCCGTTCGGCACCGCTTGAGCGCCCGAGCCGGCGGCGTCCGACGAAGATGCGCTGCGCGGCGGCAACGCCGGCAGCCCGGCCTTCTGTCTGATCTCGGCCTCGATTGCGTCGGCCATGTCGGAGTTCTCCTTAAGGAAAGCTCGCGCGTTCGCCCGACCCTGACCGAGTCGTTCGTCGCGATAGCTGTAGAACGCGCCGCTCTTGGTCACGACATCGTAGGTGACGCCCAAGTCCAGCAGTGAGCCCTCGCGTGAGATACCCTGGCCGTAGAGAATGTCGAACTCAGCGCTCTTGAAGGGCGGCGCCACCTTGTTCTTCGCCACCTTGACGCGCACCCGATTACCGATGGCCTCCGTGCCGTCCTTGAGCGTCTCGATGCGCCTGATGTCGAGTCGGATGGTCGCGTAAAACTTGAGCGCCTTGCCGCCGGTCGTCGTCTCGGGATTGCCGAACATGACGCCGATCTTCTCGCGCAACTGGTTGGTGAAGCAGCAGATGGTACCCGACCTGCTCAACGTGCCAGTGAGCTTGCGCAATGCTTGGCTCATCAACCGGGCCTGCAGACCGACGAAGCTGTCGCCCATTTCGCCCTCGATCTCCGCCTTGGGCGTAAGCGCCGCGACGGAGTCGATGGCGACGATGTCGAGTGCTCCGCTGCGCACCAGCATCTCCGCGATCTCGAGCGCTTGCTCACCGAAGTCTGGCTGCGAGACGAGCAGATTGTCGATGTCGACGCCGATCGCCTTGGCGTAGAGAGGATCCATGGCGTGCTCGGCGTCGATGAAGGCCGCCTGCCCGCCCAGCCGCTGCGCCTGCGCGATGAGGTGATAGACGAGTGTCGTCTTGCCTGCCGACTCCGGACCGTAGATCTCGACGATGCGCCCCCGCGGGATCCCGCCCACGCCCAGCGCGATGTCGAGCGCGAGCGAACCAGTCGGCACACACTGCAGTTCGTTGTTCACGGCGTGATCACCCAGGCGCATGACGCTGCCCTTGCCGAATTGACGTTCGATCTGACTGACTGCTGCTTCGAGAGCTTTGTCTCTATCCAACGTGAGTCCTCTCTTGCTCAGGACGCGGGGAAGACGGCGATGGGAGAATGCACCGCGCCAGTGCTCTCCAGAGAGCTACTATACAAGGCCATTCGGACGACACAAAATCTCGGGATGGTGACATTTTGCAGGGGAAACGGTTCACCCGGGTGACGATAACGAGCCACCGTCACGTGCGCCAGCCAGGGACGGCGCTCCGGCCGGAAGAGGCCAGTCGCCGCCAGCGCGCTGCTGACACGCTCCTGGAGCGCGCCAAGGCCGCTAGCCTCATCAGTGAGCTCCAGGGCAACTACTCGGCGAGCCCCTCTCGCCGGAAGAAAGAGTGGCCCTCGCACCCCCGCACCGCACGGCGACCAATCCACGCCCGACAGCGCCTGAACCAGGACGGGCACGCTGGCCGGCGCCTGGTCGCCAAGAAAGCACAGCGTAAGGTGAAGCGAATGATTCACGCGCAGTTGACGTGAACCTTCAAGGAAACGTCGCTGCCAGTCCGCGATTGCCCTGCACACGTCGGCCGGTAGGTCGCAGGCAACGAAGAGCCGCAGGCGGCGCGTTTCTGCGATCTGCTCCTGAGGCGTGGTCTTTCTCTCCGGTGTCAGGCCGCGCCCGTCTCTTCGCCGGCGCCGAGCATCTCGCGCAGGATGTGGAGCGCAGCCGTCGTCGCCTGCCGGCGGACGGCGGCGCGGTCGCCGAAGCACTGCTCACGGACCACTCGCGTCCCCGATGGACCGCTGCAGCCGATGTAGACCGTCCCCACAGGTTTCGACGGAGTGCCGCCCTCCGGGCCGGCCACCCCCGTGATACTCACACCGTACGTCGCCGATGTGAGCGCACGCACACCCGTAGCCATGGCGTGCGCCACCGGTTCCGACACCGCTCCGTATTCATGCAGCGTCGCGACCGGCACACCGAGCACGTCAACTTTCACCTCGTTCGCATAGCAGATCACGCCGCCACGGAAGTAACGCGAACTCCCCGGCAGCGAGGTAATGCGACCGCCGAGCTCACCGCCCGTACACGACTCGGCAACAGCAAGCGTCTCACCACGTGCTGCGAGCGCATCGGCCACCACGTGGTCGACATCGCGGCCGTCGCTGCTGAAGACGGGCAGCGTACGAGTCAGCGCCTCGGTCACCGATCGCGCCTGGGTAAGCGCCATCATGGTGCGCGGATACCGCAGGCTCACGGTGACTTCCCCAGTACCTGCGGTGACGCCGACCTCAAGAGCGTCGTGCGCTACCGTCGCGAGGGCCGCAGCCACCGGAAGCTCACCGCAGCGCACCATCCGTAGTACTTGCACGCTGATGGTTGGAAAGAAGCCCTCATAGGCGAGTTCGCCGGCGACCGCCGCCCACATCGTCCGGAACTCATGCGGAACCCCGGGCAGAGCGAAGATCCGCGTCACATCACGACGTGCGGCGATCCCGGGGGCGATGCCGGCCGGAGTCAACGGTCGGCTCCCCTCCGGCAGGAGAGCCTGGCGACGCGCCTGCGGCAGCAGTGCGGCCACCGTCGTCTGGCGCCGCTCGGCCACCCGGCGCAGGCTGTCCTCCAGCATTGCCAGCGCGCGGCCGTCCTCCTTGAGGTCCACACCGAGCACATCGGCAAGGCACGAGGCGGTGAGATCGTCGTGCGTCGTCCCTAAGCCGCCCCCTACGACAAGAATGTCCGGACTGCACGCCAGCGCGTAGTCGAGCCCCGCCGTGAGGCTGACCGCGTCGTCCGCCACGGTGAGACGGCAGAGGACCTGCACGCCATGCTCGCTGAGGTCGGCACAGACAAAGGGGCCGTTACTGTCTTCAACACGTCCGTCGAGCAGTTCACTGCCGCTGAGCACAACAGCCGCCGTCGGCAGCCCGTGAGTCATTGCGGTGTGCTTCCCGGCAGATGGATGAGACCACGCGCGTTACGAAAGTAGTTGATGCCGCTGACCAGCGTCACGATGACCACGAGACCGGCGAGCACCCACTCCACCACGGGCTCAAGACTCACGGGTATGCCGATGGTCTCGGCCATGGTGGCGGTCGGCAGCAGGACGTAGACGATGTAGATGATCTGCAGAACGGTCTTCAGCTTGCCGTAGCGATCGGCGGGGATCGAGACGCCCTGCGAGACACCCACCGTCCGCAGCACGCTGACGGCGATCTCACGCACGATGATGACCATCGCCACCCAGGCGGCGATACGGTCCTGCGCCACCAGAGCGATCAGCGCCGCCGCAATGAGCAGCTTGTCGGCCAACGGGTCGAGAAACTGCCCCAGCGTCGTGATCGACTGTTGGCGCCGAGCAACATACCCATCCAGCTTGTCGCTTGCCGCCGCCAGAATGAACACCGCAGCGGCACCAACATCCGCGTACGGCTCGGGCATGCCCGAAAGCAGCACGATCAGAAAGACCGGGATCAGGAGAATCCTGGCGATCGTGATGGCATTGGCGAGATTCCATTGACTGCTCATCGGGCCCGCCCCTCCAGCGTAGCCTCCATATCATAGCCAGCCGTCCCGGTCACCGTACAGGACACACAGTCGCCACGCTTTGTGGGCCCGCCACTCAACAGCACGCGTCCGTCGATGTCGGGCGCCTGAACGGCGCAGCGGCCGAGAGCGGTACCATGCGACGAGCGACTGCCGCGTTCAACGAGAACCTCTACGCTGGTACCCACAAGGCCCTCCCAGTAGCGCCCCGCGACATCGTCAATGACGCCCCCCAGGCGTGCACAACGCTCAAGAATCGTCTCGGCGTCAATTTGTCCTGGGAGCGTCGCGCCCAGCGTGCCGTCCTGCGGGTCGTACGGAAACACGCCCGCTGCGGCTAGACCGGCCGCCTCGACGAAACCGAGAAGCTCGTCGAACTCGTCCTCGGTCTCGCCGGGAAACCCGGCGATGAAGGTCGAACGCACGGCCGCACCGGGTAGGTGCGAGCGGATTCGCTCGAGCAACCGGAGATACGCGTCGCCGTCGCCACTGCGTCGCATTCGCTGCAACACGCCGCCGGCGGCGTGTTGCAGAGGCACGTCGACATAGGGCACCGCATATCGTGCCAGAGCCTCGAGAAGGAGGTCGTCCACGCCCTCCGGCTGCAGATAGAGAAGGCGGATCCAGAGTGGGGCGGGCTCGAGCGCCGTCAGTTCGGCGAGAAGGCGCTCGAGCCCGCCCCACTCTCCTTGCCGCCAGCGCGACGTGTCTTGTCCCACGAGAATGAGCTCGCGCGCGCCGCCGGCCAGCGCCGCGCGCGCACTCGCGAGAACGTCGTCGGCCACACAAGCCTCGTACTTCCCCTTGATCAGTGGGATGGCACAAAAAGCGCAGCGGCGATCACAGCCGTCTGAGATCTTGACAAACGAGTGCACGGGTCGCGTGCGCCGCCGTGCCGAGCACGGTTCCGTGGTTGGATGCCGGGGTAGATCGCCGAGCGCACGAGGCAAGCCGGAGGTGTCGAGACCGCACCAGAGGTCTACCTCGGGGAGATCCTGCTCGAGCTCCTCACGATACCGCTCGACGAGACAGCCTACCGCTGCCACCCGCGCCCCACGGGCATGAGCGTACTCTGCGGCTTCCAGAATTGCAGCGATGGATTCCTCTTTGGCTGCGTCGATGAAGCCGCAGGTGTTGACGATTATGACGTCGGCGCCGTCTGGCGACGCGGCGCAGTGCCCGGCACCATCGAGACGGCGAGAAAGCGCATCGGAGTCGGCCTCATTCTTTGGGCAGCCGAGCGTCTCGATGAAGTAGCGTGCGGTAATGGCGTCAGCGGTAGTTGGTGAACTGCAGAGGAATGCCCCAGTCCTCGTCCCGCATGGCCTGCATCGCGGCCTGGAGTTCGTCCTTGCTGGAGGAGAAGATTCGCAGCGTGTCGCCCTGTATTTGCACCTTCACCTTCTTGAACCCCTGGCGAAGGAACTTGTTGATCGCCTTCGCCTTCTCGTCGGGGATGCCCTGAGCCACCACGACGCGTTGACGCACGCTGCCACCGAGAGCATCCTCGATCTTCCCGTACTGCAGCGCCTTGAGCGGCACCTTGCGACGCACGAGTTTCTCCTCCAAGACCTCGACGACCTGCTTGAGCTTACCTTGGTCGTCCGACACCAAGACGAGTGCTTCGCCCTCCATCGTGACCGCGCTCACGCTCTTCTTGAAGTCGTAGCGAGTCGCGATCTCCTTCTGGGCCATATTGACGGCATTGCGCACTTCATCCAGATCGGCGTGCGAGACGACGTCGAAAGACAGTTCCTTGGCCATGTCACTCCTGCCGCTTGAGCTTTCCGTCCTTGATCAAATAGTCACTCGGTGCGGGGTCATCGAGCGGCGCGACCCGTTTGCCCTCTACGCGCAGGCGAACATTCGCCGGGCTCCCCAGACGCAGCCACAACACATCACCCTGGAATTGCTTCGACTTGCCGCGAGCGAGCGCGCCCGAGAACAGGACCTTCCCCTCGGGTCCGTCGCGACGCACCTCGATCCACGTCTCCTCCGTCGCGCTGATTCGAACCACGCCAGCGGCGACGTCGGGAGACGGAGTAGGCGTCGGCTTCTGAGAAGCCGTCGGACTCGGCGATAGGCTGGTGACGATCCCGGGCGGACCCTGTCGCGTCGCTCCATCGTTCTCATCCCCGTTGTTCAGGCCGAGCGCGTAGATCACCCCGAGCACAACCACGCATACGATGGCCACGACCAGGACGGTGTTGCGGCCACGATGGCGCCGTTCTGAGCCGATAATCGACGACCCGCCGAACGGCTCCGGATACTCGGTGCGCGCCGAGCCTCGTGAACGATACTCGCCGACAATTACATCAGGGTCGAGCTCGAGATACTGCGAGTACGTGCGCAGGAACCCCTTGACGTACGTAGGCCCAGGCATGACGTCGAACTCCTCGTTCTCCATCGCCTGAATGTATTTGACACGGATCTTCGTGTCCTCTTCGGCCTGCTGGAGGGTTACCTGGCGGCGCACGCGCGCCTCACGCAGCGTGTTGCCGATCTCAAACACGGTGGCTCGCCGTCTCCTCTGTGGTCACGAGCAACGTCTGTCTAGGCTAAGCGGGATTCATAGTCTAGTTAGGCCGCCTACCGAAGACAATCCGCCGACACGCACAGGTCACGCCTGGCCGAGTTCGTCGCCCGATTGATCATCGAGATCCCCCGCGGATTCTTCGGCATCAACTCCCGCCAGACGCGCGAGGGCCGCCGGTAGATCATCCTCGCCGATCAACACGGCGCGCGCTTTGCTCCCATCGTAGCCGGAGATGATACCCATCTCCTCCATGACGTCGATAAGTCGGCCGGAACGAGCGTAGCCCACTCGGAGGCGGCGCTGCAGAAGGGCGACGGACGCCGCGCCCGTGAGCACGACGGTCTTGATTGCCTCGGCAAGGAGTTCGTCGCCCCCGGATGCGCCGGCCTGCTGCTCGCTGACGGCGCTGGGCGGACTCTCCAGGAGATCCTCGCGAAACTCCGGCTTGGCCTGTCGACGCCAGTGCTCCGTGATCAGGCGCATCTCCTGTGCGGTAATCAACGCACCTTGCACACGTAGAACTCGATTGCTGCCCATCGGGCTGTAGAGCATGTCGCCCATGCCGAGCAGGCTCTCCGCACCACCCTGATCGAGGATGATGCGCGAGTCCGTCTGCGAGCTGACCGCGAACGCGATGCGCGACGGGATGTTCGTCTTGATCATGCCTGTGACAACGTCGACCGATGGTCGCTGAGTGGCCACAACCAGATGGATGCCGCAGCTGCGCCCGAGCTGGCCGAGACGAATAATGGAGTTCTCCACTTCGGAGGGGGCCACCATCATGAGGTCGGCCAGCTCGTCGATGATCACCATCAGGTACGGCATCGTCTCTTCGCCGGCGCGCGCCAGCTTCTTGTTGAGGGCGCGCACATCCTGGCAGCCGTTGCGCGAGAGCACGTCGTAACGACGATCCATCTCCCGACAGATGTTGTCGAGCACGTAAGTGGCTTGCTTCATGTTGGTGACGACCGGCGCCAGCAAGTGCGGGATGCCGTCGAAGTTGGACAGCTCAACCTTCTTGGGATCGATCATGACCATGCGCACCTGCTCTGGTGTGGCGCGCAACATGATCGAACTGATCAGCGCGTTGAGGCAGCCGCTCTTGCCGGAGCCGGTCGTACCGGCAACGAGGAGGTGCACCATCTTCACCAAGTCGGCGAAAACAGGACGGCCGGTCACGTCCTTGCCCAGCCAGAACGACATCGGCGATCCCTGCGGCGGAAAGGGTCCGTGGATATCGCCGAGCGAGACGTAGTTCGCCTGCACGTTGGGGACCTCGACGCCGACCGCCGTCTTTCCCGGTATCGGCGCCTGCACACGCACGTCGGTCGCCGCAAGAGCGTAAGCGATGTCGTCTTTGAGTCCGGCGACGCGGCTCACCTTGATGCCCGGGGCAAGCTGGAGCTCGTAGCGTGTCACGCGAGGGCCAGAGACGGTTCCGATGATGTGTGCCGGCACGCCGAAGTGACCCAGCGTCTCCACCAGTCGCTGCGAGACGTCGGCGATCGTTTCCGGCGTCTCGCCGTGACCCTCGCCAAGACGGCGCAGGAGTGCCGCGTCGGGAAGAATCCACTCACGCTGCTCACCGCGAAGCGCCAGCGCCGTATCTTCCCCGCCGGGACCCTCCGCAACGGCATCGGCGAGCGACAACTGCTCGACGGGCCTATCTGCCCCAGTATCCGCCCTGGGACGCGCCCGCTCCACGGCATCCTCGGGCGCCGGCTCTTCCGCAATTGCCTCCGGCGGCCCGAAGATCTCGGGGGCCGTCAGCTCGCCGTCGACGAGTTCCGGTGCGGGGTACAGATAGTGCGATTCTCGGCTCGATCGCGTCAACGCCGTCGTGGACTCGACGCCATGGACGTAGTCAGGCGCCAGTACCGACGTCTCGGCGTACCCGGTCGACGCTCCATCCTCCCAATCGCTCGCCGGCTCCTGCCTCCGCGTCACACGCGTCGCCATGTCACGCGCGCCGACGCCAAGCGATCCCGCCTGCTCACGAGCCACACGATGCGCGACAGCGACGCCACGCCGCGATCGAGACGCCCATTGATGCAGCGAGGAACCAGTCACGAGGAGCACCGCAGCGAGCACCGCGACGACGATCAGGACCGTTACTCCGACTGCGCCGATCACCCCGCTGAGCATGACCCACAGCGCCTCTCCGACGGCACCGCCATGCGTTTCCATGTAGACCGCGTCGAAACGAGTCGCGGGGCGCGCAGCGGCGAAGAGACCGAAGACATCCCCGGCCGCGGCGAGGACGAACGCCAGGACGAGGATCGCCACCCCCCACGTCACGCCACGCCGCGGACGCCAGTCGCTCGGCGCCAGCAGAACGTAGGCGAGGAAGCAGAGGAGGAGTGGGAGCGCGTAGGCCGCCAGTCCGAGCGCCCACAACGATGCCCCGGCAAGCCAGCGGCCCGCCGTTCCGCCATCCCAACCGAGATAGAAGACAAAGGCAAGGAACACCGCAACGGCGATGCAGGCGATCGCCGTCCACTCCCGGCCATGGCCGGCGGATTCCCTGCCCCTGCGCTGACTCGCGGTGCTGCGTGTCGCAGATGAAGCGGTCGATGCGCTGCCGCGCTTGCGGGCGTGCTTGGTCCTGGCTGTCGCCATGAGTCAGTGTTCCACGCCGAGTGGTGGTTTCCTCGCGCTCCGCCCGCAACGCCGGAACGCAAAGAACGTCCTACACCTCGACGACCACAGGCAGGATGAGCGGTCTGCGCTTGGTGCGCGCATACACGAGCTCGGCCAGCCGTTCCTTGATGTCGTCTTGAATCACCCGACGGCCTGTGACGTGTACGCTGCCGAGCTGTTCCATGAGGAGATCGAGTGCGCTGCCGCACTCGTCGAGCACGTCCTTCTGACGTTCGTCGTCGTGAAGAAAGCCGCGTGCCACCAGCTCCGGAGGAGCCACGGCGTGGCCATCCTGGCCGTCGACGGTCACAACCGCGATGAGAATGCCGTCGCCGGCCAGCTGCTGCCGGTCCCGCAAGACAAGGCCATCCTCCTCCCCGATCTCAAACCCGTCGATGAAGGCGAGACCAGTCGGGACCTTGCCGACGACCTCGGCGCTCTCAGCATCGATCTCGAGCACATCGCCGTTCTCGAGCACAAAGATGTCTTCCTCGGGCACGCCGCACTCGCGCGCCAGCTGAGCATGGTAGTACTGATGCCGATACTCGCCGTGCACGGGCACGAAGTACTGCGGGCGCAGCAACTGCAGAACCGCGCGCAGGTCCTCGCGCGACGCGTGGCCGCTGACGTGAACACCCTTGTCTTCGCCGTATACGACCGTCGCGCCCGACTTCAGAAGCCGATTGACGGTCGCCATGACGCTCACCTCATTGCCGGGAATCGCCTTGGCGGAGATGACGACGGTATCGCCCTCGTTGAGCTCCACTTGCGGATGATCGCTGAAGGCCATACGCCGCAGCGCCGAGAGCGGCTCACCCTGACTCCCCGTCGAGAGAATGAGAATCTCTTCCGGCCGGTAGTCGTCGATCTCCCCGAGCTTGATCATCGCCCCCTCGGGGACCTCAATGTAACCGAGATTGCGCGCGATGTTCACGTTCTTCTGCATGGAGCGTCCCGACACAGCGAACTTGCGACCGTGCCGGTGAGCGATCGTGATCGCCTGCTGAATGCGGTGAATGTGAGAGGCAAAACTGGAGACGATGACGCGCCCCTCCGCCTCGGCGAAGATGCGATCGAAGGCCACGCCGACCGAGGACTCGGAACCGGTAGAACCCGGAGCTTCGACGTTGGTTGAGTCGCCGAGCATGGCGAGAACGCCCTCGTCGCCGAGCGACTGTAAGCGTGCCATGTCGGTGCTGCGGCCGTCGATGGGGTGTTGGTCAAGTCGGTAGTCGCCCGTCACCACAATCCGGCCCAAACCGGTCTCGACGACGACGGCGAGGGCGTCGGGCACACTATGAGTCACCGCGACGAAGCTGACGCCGAGCGGCCCCAGTTGCAGTCGTGTATCTTCGTTGACCTCGGTGAGATCCGTAACTTTGATGAGGCCGTGCTCGTCGAGTTTCGACTTGATGAGCGCCAGCGTGAAACGACTTGCGAAAACGGGTTTGTTCACCTGCTTGAGCACGAATGGCAGACCACCGAAGTGATCCTCGTGAGCGTGCGTGATGACGAACCCGAGCACATCGTCCGCCCGCTCCACCAGCCAGCGCACGTCCGGGATGACCAAGTCGATACCAAGCATGTCGTCGCGAGGAAACTCGACGCCGCAGTCGACGACGACGATCTGACCGCGATACTCGATCGCGGTCAGATTCTTGCCGATCTCACCCAGACCGCCGAGCGGTACGATTCTGACTGTCTCCGAGGTCACCAGACGGCGATCAGGCGAGGAGGCCGAGGTGCCGCAGCTCCGCGGCGACCGTCTCGGCCTCCGCATCGCTGGCAGTGACGAGCGGCAGTCGAAGGCCGCCCACGTCGTGCCCCAGCAGATTCAGGGCGGCCTTGATAGGAATCGGGTTCACGGTGATGAACAACGTCTTGTAGAGCTGTTCCAGGTGCCTGTTGATAGCCGCCGCACCGCGGTCGTCGCCGACGCGCACCAAGCGCGCCATCTCGGCCAGTTGTGGACCCACGACGTGACTGGCGACACAGATGCCGCCCCAGCCACCCATGCGCATGACGTCGAGCAGCATATCGTCGTTGCCGGCATACACGCCCATGTCGCAGAGCTCGCGCAGACGCCGCGTCTCCGTGAGGTCGGGGTTCGCTTGCTTCACGGCCACGATGTTCTCGGTCTCGTACAGCGTTGCCAGAGCCTCGGGCGATATGTTGACGCCGCAGCGTCCCGGAATGTTGTAGACGACGATGGGCAGCTTCGTGCCAGCCGCCACGGCGCGGAAGTGCTCGATCACACCCCGCTCCGGCGGCTTGTTGTAGTAGGGCGTGACGATGAGCGCCGCATCGACGCCCTCGCGCTCCGCCCGTTGCGTGAGACGCACGGAGTGTGCCGTGTCGTTTGACCCCGAGCCGATCACGACGCGACATCGGTCGCCCACCGTCTCCAGAACGGTCACGGTGATGGCGATCTTCTCGTCATCGGTAAGAGTCGGCGCCTCACCGGTCGTGCCGGCGACGACCAGACCATCCGAGCCGTGCTCGACGAGATACGTCGCGAGCTGTGCCAGTCGCCGGTGGTCGACCTTGAGGTCGGCGTCGAACGGCGTCACGATCGCAGTCAGAATCGTCCCCAGGCTGTCGCTCATAGCGCGTGCTCCTCGGTGGTCCGCATAGTCAGAAGTCACCCTAGTCTAGGAGGTTCTCGAGACCGATGACAGTTCCCTTGATCTCCCCCACCCGGCGCAGCGCGAGCAGCACGCCGCTCATGAAGGAGCGTCGCGACAAGGAGTCGTGACGCAGCGTGAGCAACTCGTCGTCACCACCGAAGAGGACTTCCTGGTGCGCGACAAGCCCGGGCAGGCGCACGCTGTGGATACGAGTACCGTCCGCGGCGACACCCCGAGCGGCTGGGGGGCGCATCGCCGCAGCGTCGTCGGTATCTTTCAGCGCCATCAAATGAGCAGTACGCAGACTCGTGCCCGACGGCGCGTCGATCTTGCTGGCGCCGTGCATCTCGATGATCTCGGCCTGCGGGAAGTACTTCGCCGCCTGCTGCGCGAACTGCATCAGCAACACTGCGCCCAGAGCGAAGTTCGGTACGACCAGCAGACCGACACCACTCATCGCCGCGGCGACCCGCAGTTCGTCGATCTGGTCGTCTTTGAGCCCCGTGGCGCCGACAACGGTCGGCACGCCGGCCTTCAGAAGTGTCATTGTGTTGGCGAACACGGCGGCGGGGATGCTGAACTCGAGAGCGGCCGCCGGTCGGGTCGCGGCGAGCGCGTCGGCCATGTTGTCGAACAGCGGCGCTCCCCCCACCCCGTCCCCCGGAATAGGGTCGACGAGAGCAACCAGGCGTAGGTCATCCTGTGCAGCGATGGTCTGTGAGCTCATGCTCCCCATCTTGCCGGCCGCGCCGCTCACGAGTACGTCGATCACATCTCCTCCCAGACGAAGTCCTGCGTCACGGCGCGAAACGGCTCGACGCGCGGGCCGATGCAGGTCGTGGACCACTTCTTAGGATCGTAGTAGCGGCGTACGGCGCGCAACACATCTTCCCTGGTCACTGCCTCCAACTGCGCCAGCACTTCGTCGACAGTCAGAACCGGAAGATCCATGATGACCGCTCGTCCCAGAGCATGCATGCGGCTGGAGGGGCTCTCCATGCTCAGGACCAGCTGGCCTTTGAGGTGGTTCTTGGCATGCTCAATCGCATCGTCATCGATGTCGTCGACGAGCTTGCTCATCACGTCGAGGATGACCTTCATCGCTTCGCCGAGCGCCTCGGAGCGCGAACCGAAGTAGATCGCCGTCAAGCCCGCGTCGGAGTACTGCGACGCGTACGAGTACACCGAGTAAGCGAGCCCCCGCTTCTCGCGCACCTCCTGGAAGAGTCGTGAGCTCCAAGACGCCCCGAGGATCGTGTCGACGACGAAGACGGCGAAGCGATCGTCGTCGCTTCGTCGCGGCCCCGGACCGCCGAGACAGACGTGGAACTGCTCCGTCTCCTTGCGCGTGAAGCGCGCCACATGGCGAAAGCCGGGCGTGCTGAGCGCCGGTCGCGGCACGATCGCTCCCGGCTCAGGGCGAAAATGCCGTTCAGCGAGCTCGCATACATGGTCGTGGTCGACCTGACCGCAAGCCGAGACCACCACCGCCGGGTTGACGTAGTGCGTGTCGTGATAGGCGCGCACGGCATCGTAGTTGAGCGCCGCCAACGTCTCACTTCGCCCGATGATCGGCCGTCCCAGAGGATGCTCGCCGAAGACGACTTCGGCCAGATCGTCATGGATGAGCTCGGGCGGCGAGTCTTCGTACATCGCCACCTCTTCGAGCACGACCTCACGCTCCTGATCGAGTTCGGCGAACGACGGACGCGCCACCATCTCGGCAATCACCTCGAAAGCCGTATCGAGATCGGTGTCGAGAAGGCGCGCGTTGACGAGTGTGTTTTCCTTGGACGTCGACGCGTTGGGTTCGCCGCCCATATCGTCGAAGATGCGGGCGATGTCGAGGGCGCTGTAGCGCCGCGAACCCTTGAAGAGCAGGTGCTCGATGAAGTGGGAAACGCCGGCCTGCTCGTCCGGCTCGGAGCGCGATCCGGCGGCGATCCAGACGCCGAGGGCTACCGAGCGCACAGAAGACATGCGCTCGGTAGCCACCCGAATACTGTTCTCCAGTGTCGAGAGGCGATGTGCCTCGGCGGGTTTCATGGCGACTAACTCGCCTCGGGCCCTCGCAGCAACGACAGCCCGATACGATTACGTGCCTTGTCGATCTCGACCACTTCGACGGTCACCATGTCGCCGCGTTTGACGACGTCCTCAACCGACTTCACACGCTCGCCCTTGGGCGCCAGACGCGAAATATGGATGAGCCCGTCGGTGCCCTTCTTGAGCTCGACGAAGGCGCCGAAGTCGGTCGTCTTGACGACCTTGCCCGTGAAGACGTCGCCGACTTCCACATCCTTGGTCATAGACTGAATGCGACTGATGACACCCTGCGCCGACTCCTGATCCGGAGCACAGATGAAGATCGTGCCGTCTTCTTGGATGTCGATGTCGGCGCCGAACTCGTCGGTCATGCCGCGAATGGTCTCGCCGCCCTTGCCGATGACGAGCCCGATCTGATCGGGGTTGATCTGGATCGTGAAGATGCGCGGCGCCCACTGGGAGAGCTCGCCGCGCGGCTCCGGCAGAGTCTCGAGCATGCGCTCGAGAATGAAGAGCCGCGCTACCCGCGCCTGCTCGAGCGCCTCAGCGAGGATCTCGAACGTAACACCCTTGATCTTGATGTCCATCTGCAACGCGGTGATGCCGGCCGCCGTCCCGGCGACCTTGAAGTCCATGTCGCCGAGATGATCCTCAACGCCGGCGATATCGGTGAGGACGACATAGTCGTCACCCTCCTTGATGAGCCCCATGGCGATGCCGGCGACCGGCGCCGTGATTTGCACACCGGCATCCATCAGCGAAAGCGTCGAGCCGCAAACGCTCGCCATCGACGATGAGCCGTTGGACTCGAGGATCTCGGAGACGATGCGCGTCGTGTACGGGAAGTCGACTTCGTTCGGGAGTACCGGAACGAGCGCGCGCTCGGCGAGCGCCCCGTGACCGATATCGCGCCGCTTCGGTCCGCGCATGAAGCCGGTCTCACCGACTGAGAACGGCGGGAAGTTGTAGTGGTGCAGGTACCGCTTCTTGTCCTCGATGCCGAGACCATCGATGCGTTGAAACTCGCCGGTGCCGCCGAGCGTGAGAAGGCTCAGCGCCTGAGTCTGGCCACGGGTGAAGAGCGCGCTCCCGTGCGTGCGCGGAATGAGGCCGACTTCGCAGCTGATCGGCCTGATCTCCGTTGTGCCCCGACCGTCCGGACGGCGCTTCTGCACGGCGATGCGATCGCGGATCAGGTCCTTCTCGAGCTTGGCGAGAGCGCGACGTACGTGAATGCCGCGCTCGGTCGACGCAGTCTCGTCGATGAGGGCTTCCACGGCCGTCCGCTTCACCTCGGCGATGGCGTCTTGACGCTCCTGCTTCTCGATGAGCTGCGTTGCCGCGTCCAGCGATGCTCCGTAGCCGATCCGCACTTCTTCGAGAATCTGCTCATCGATCGTCCACTCGGCGACATCCCACTTCGGCTTGCCGCACAGCCGCTGCAGTTCTAGCTGCGCGGCGATGATCTTCTTGATCTCTTCGTGCGCCAAGCGCAGCGCGTCGACGACCAGCCCCTCCGGTACCTGCTGTGCCCCGGCCTCGACCATCACAATGGCATCGGCAGTGCCGGTCACAACCAGGTCGAGCTCCGACTCTTCTTCCAGTTGCGTCAGCGTCGGGTTGATGACGAACTCGTCTTCGATACGTCCGACGCGTACGGAGCCGATCGGTCCCTCGAAGGGGATCTCGCTCAACGTCAGCGCCGCCGACGCGCCAATCGTGGCCAAGACGTCGTGAGCATTCTCGAGATCCACGGACAGCACCGTAGCCACCACGTGCACCTCGTTCATGAACCCGGTCTTGAACAGCGGCCGGATGGGGCGATCGATCTGGCGCGCAGCCAGGATCGCCTTCTCGCTCGGACGCGACTCGCGCTTGATGAAGCCGCCGGGGATCTTGCCGGCTGCGTAGTGCCGCTCTTCGACGTCGACCGTGAGCGGGAAGAAGTCCTGACCCTCACGAACGTCCTCGCGCCCAACGGCGGTGACGAGGACGACCGTATCGCCGCAACGGGCGAGCACGGCACCGTTGGCCTGCTTAGCTAGGCGCCCCGTCTCCAACGAGATGGTCTTGCCGCCGATCTCAACCTGAACTGTATTCATCTGTCCCTTCGTCTCTGGACCCGGCGCCCCATTGCGCGCGGGAGCTTCTGCCGGCTGGGTGCACGGTGCACTCAACGGCGCAGGCGGCCGGTGGCCGCCTGCGGGTGTTACTTGCGGAGCTCAAGCTCCTTGATCAACGAGCGATACCGCTCGAGATCGCGAGCCTGGAGATAGTTCAGCAGCCGACGCCGCTGGCCGACCATCTTGAGCAGGCCGCGACGGCTGTGGTGGTCCTTCTTGTGAGTCTTGAGGTGCTCGGTGAGCGTGCTGATACGCGCAGTGAGAAGTGCGATCTGCACCTCGGGGGAGCCAGTATCGCCCTCGTGCTGGGCGTGTTTGGCGATGATGCTCTCTTTGTTCTCTTTGGTAACTGCCATGTCTGATTCACCTCCCTTACAGGAGTCTCCGGGAACCCAGTCGCAGGTAGGCAGCCCGCAACCGCGTAATCGGTCGGGCTAGGGTAGCACAGGCGTCAGCACGACGAAACCGCGGGAGCGGCGATCACGAGGACGGCAGAGGGACGAGTCCTACATCGGCGAACGCCGCGTCATCGAGCCGTGCCACCACGTCGATGTCACGCCGCATGGCCACGCGCAGGGCGGCGGCGTCGGCAAAACGCCGCTCATCGCGGATCTTGGCGAGAAAGTCGAGACGCAGCAAGTGGCCATACAGATCACCCTCGAAACCGAGCAGAAAGGCCTCCGTGATGTCGGCCAGGGGTGCGTCACCGTTGAAGGTGGGATTGCGTCCGATATTGACCGCCGCGCGGTACCACGCACCGTCGACGTAGGCACGCGCCACGTACACGCCGCGACCGGGACGCATGGCGTCGGCGGTGACCTCAAGGTTGGCGGTCGGCACACCGAGGGCCCTGCCCCGCCCCGCCCCGGATTGCACGCGAGCGGCCACGGAGGGCGGCCGACCGAGAATCTCGCGCACCTCATCGATTACCCCCGACGCCAGCAGCCCGCGAATGCGTGTGGAGCTGATCGTCTGGCCGCGTTCGGACATGAGACGCAGCACGATCGTTTCGAAGCCGTGGACCCGGCCACACGCGGCGAGCATCGCAGCGTCGCCGGTGCCGCCGGCGCCGAAGCTGAAGTTCTCGCCGACGACCACCACCCGCGCCCCGAGCTTGGCGACGAGCACCTCTCCACAGAAGCGCTCCGCCGACATCGCCGCCATATCCACATCGAACGGCAAGAGGACGAGCTCGTCGGGACCAAGGTCGGCGATCAGCCGCATGCGCTCTTCGAGCGTAGTGAGCAGTCGTGGCGCCGCGGTCGGGTTGACGATCGAGAGAGGATGTCGTTCGAAGGTGAGCACGGCGCTGCGCAGATCGCGAGCGCGAGCCTCGTCGATCGCGCGAGTGATCGCGGCGCGGTGACCGACGTGCACGCCGTCGAACATGCCGATGGCGAGCGCCCTCGGTCGCTCAAGCACATCTCCGAGTCCGCGAACGACGTCCATCAGAACTTCACGAGCAGCCGGAGCGCGAGTCCCTCATCCGATGGTCCGTACACTGCAATCAGCTCGCCGCGGTACATCACGCGCACAGGTTCTTGCGGGCCGCCGGGCAAGCGCGCGCCGTTGCGCACGGCCACCACCTGCGCGGCAGAGAGCTGAATGATCGGCATGAACTGAAGCGCCGCTCCGGCCGGCATCAAGGATGGGATCGACGCGTCGCCGGGAGCGCGCTCGTCCACCGCGTCCTCAAAGTCCGCCAGAGAGAGTCCATCCTCGAGCGCAAGCTCCCCGATCGCCGTCCGCGCCAACTCCTCGAGGTGCGCGCCGACACCGACGGCCTCCCCTACGTCGATCGCCAACTGGCGCACGTACGTGCCCTTGGAACAGGCGATGTGGCAGCGCATCTCCTGAGTCGCCTCATCGAAGGAGAGGATGTCGATCGCCGTAATCTCAACCTCCTTCACCGGTGTCTCGACAACCTCGCCGCGATGCGCCTTGCGATAGAGCCGTTCGCCGTCGACCTTGACCGCCGACGTCATCGGAACACGCTGCGCGATATTGCCGAGAAACTTCGGCAGGACTGCTTCGACGGCCGCACGCGTCGTCGTCAGACCCGATGGGGTGAGCGCGCCGGTATGGTCGCCCGTGTCGGAGCGCACGCCGAACTTCATCGTGCACACGTACTCCTTGGGCAGGTCCACGAAGAACCGCGCGAGCTTCGTCGCCCTTCCGACCAGCACGACCAGCAGGCCCGTCGCAAACGGATCGAGTGTGCCAGCATGCCCGACCTTGCTCACCGCCGGCCGCAGCTTGCGACGCACGCGCGCAACGACATCGTGCGACGTCAGACCGACCGGCTTGTCGATCAGGAGGACGCCGTCGACAAGCGCTTTGCGAGTTCGGAACTCAGCCACGCCTCTACCTCCCCCGGACTCTCGTCGCTCGAGAATCCTGCCGCGAGCCGGTGCCCGCCGCCTCCACGCAGTGCCGCGATCGCGCGCACGTCGAGTGCATCGGCGCGCAAGCTCACGCGCACCCGCGACCCTGTGGCCTGCTCCTTGATCACTCCCGCCACGTTGACACCGTCGACGGCACGCAGCGCATCGACGATTCCCTCCGTATCCTCGTCTGTAGCCCCGGTCGCAGCGAAATCCGCCTGTGTCAACGTGGCGATGAGCGCTGCCCCATTACCTACTGTGCGCGCGGCGCCGATGGCGCGCGCCCAGAGCCGCAGCGCGGCGGGCGAGCGCGACTCGTAGAGGCGCCGATACACATCCGTGACGTCGACGCCGATCTCCCGTAACCACGCCGCCTGCGCAAACGTCGCCGCGCTGGTCGACGTGTGGCGGAAGTGACCGGTGTCGAACGAAATACCGGCGAACAACGCCCGCGCGGCCTGCGGGCTCGGCACGAGCCCGAGAGCGCGGTCGATCTCGCAAACGATCTCGGAGGCGCTACTCGTCTCCGGACGCAGAAGTACGAGGTCGCCGAAGCCGTCGTTGTCGCCGTGGTGGTCGATATTGACGACACTACCCGTCCAGCCGTCAAGCGCCAGGGCCACACGCGCACGCGTGCCGGAGTCGACGACGTAGAGCGTCGTGTCGACGTCGGGAATACCGCGCACGATCGCCGCCGAGTCGCCGAGCAAGTACTCGGCAAGCGGCACAACAACGTCGCGATCGACATAGAGCGCCGCTTGGACCCCGAGCTGCCGAAACGCGTCCAGCATCCCGGCGCAGGCGCCGACGGCGTCGACGTCGGGCTTCTCGTGAATGGCGACCCCTGCGCGGTCTTCCTGCAACATGCGCCGACACACAGCAGCCACGTCGCCGCGCAAGATGCTCACGCGGACGTGCCTTCGTCGACATCGCCGGTATCGGCACCGCGCTCGTCGTCGGCGCCGTCGACGAAGATCTCCGGCGCTTCCACACCCAGCAGCGACTCTTCCTGCTCGAAAAGCTCAGCCAGATGCATGGCACGGTCGAGCGTCTCGTCGTAGACGAACTCCAATTGCGGCGTACGCTTCATACGCAGCGACTCGCCGAGGCGCGACTGAAGGTATCCCCGCGATCGCTCGAGCGCCGCCATCGTCGCCTGGCGCTCGTCATCGGAACCGAGGACGCTCACGAACACTCTGGCGTGCCGCAGGTCGGTCGAGGTCTCGACGCCGGTCACCGTAACGAAGCCCACGCGCGGGTCCTTGAGCCCCGCGGTGGACAGCACGGTCGACAGCGTCTCCTTGATCGCCTCGTTGACCTTTAGGCTTCGAAGTCCCATAACGCATCGAGTGGGTCGGCCGTCTTGACGAGCACACGCGCGACTTCGTACTCCTGCGCGTGAAGGTAGCGATCGATCTCGTCGAGGCTCGTTTCCGCATTGTGCTGCGACGACGCCGCCAGCACGATGAGCACACGAGCGCGTTGCCACACGTCCTGGAAGCCCACCTCGCTGAACGCAGCGTGGAAGCGGCCCCGCACCACGTCGCGCAGCGACACGAGCGGGGCGCGCTTCTCCTTGAGCGATCTGCTCACCGGGAAGTGAAGATCGGCGAGCAGGACACCGATGGTCGCGTTACACGTCACGCGCGACTTCTCTCGTTTCGTACACCTCGAGAACGTCGCCCTCTTTGAGGTCATTGAAGCCATCGACGAGGATGCCGCACTCGAACCCTTCCTGAACCTCTCTCGCATCCTCCTTGAAGCGCTTGAGCGAGGCGATCTTACTGTCGTGCACAACCACGTCGTCGCGCAGGACACGCACGCTCCCGTTGCGAACGACGGTACCGTGGATGACCATGCAGCCCGCGATCGTGCCGATCTTGGACGCCTTGAAGGTCGTGCGCACCTCGGCCTGCCCGAGAACGACCTCGGTGAAGGCCGGCTTCAACATGCCGACCAACGCTGCGGTGATGTCCTCGGTCACCTTGTAGATCACACGGTACGTACGCACATCGACACCCTCGTTCTCAGCCAGAGCCGTAGCCGCCGGGCTGGGGCGCACGTTGAAACCGATGATGATCGCCGATGAGGCGCTGGCCAGCATGATGTCGTTCTCGTTGATGCCACCCACACCCGAGTGAATGATGCGCACCTTGACCTCGGGGTGCTGGATCTTGAGCAGCGCGTCGCTCAAGGCCTCGATGCTGCCCTGTACGTCGGCCTTGACGACGAGATTCAGATCGAGAACCTTGCCGGCCGCGATGCGTGCGAACACGTCGTCCAGCGTGAGAGCATGCTGCCGCGCCAGTGCTTCCGACTTCAGTCGGTTGGCGCGCCGCTGAGCGAGAGAACGCGCCATGCGCTCATCCTTCACCACACGGCAGAACTCACCTGCACCGGGAAGCTCGTCGAAGCCGATGATCTCGACCGGCGTGGAGGGTGTGCCGCTCTTGAGCGGCTCGCCGCGAAAGTCGCGCATGGCCCGCACGCGACCGCTCGCCTCGCCGGCGACAATGGCATCGCCGACGTGGATGGTGCCGCGGTTGACCAGCATCGTCGCGGCGACACCACGGCCGGGGTCTACCCGCGATTCGAGAATGTATCCGCTGGCCGGAGCGTCGGGATTCGCCTTGAGATCGGCCACCTCGGCGATCAGGAGCAGCATGTCGAGGAAGTTGTCGAGACCGATCCGCTTCTTGGCCGAGACCTCGACGAAGATGTTCTCTCCGCCCCACTCTTCGGGCACGATCCCGTGATCGGCGAGCTGCTGCTTAATGCGATCGATGTTGGCGCCAGGCTTGTCGATCTTGTTGATGACGATGAGGATCGGGACCTGCGCGGCCTTGGCATGTGCGATCGCCTCGACAGTCTGCGGCATCACGCCGTCGTCGGCCGCCACCACGATGGCCGCGATATCGGTGATCTTGGCGCCGCGAGCCCGCATGGCCGTGAAGGCCGCGTGACCCGGAGTGTCGATGAACGTGATGAGATGGCCATTGTGCTTGATTTGATACGCGCCGATATGCTGCGTGATGCCTCCGGCCTCACCAACCGCCACGGCCGTGTGCCGTATCGCGTCCAGCAAACTGGTCTTGCCGTGGTCGACGTGGCCCATCACCGTGATGACAGAGGGACGCGGATGCAGATCCTCAGGCGCATCGACCGCTTCCGCCTCCAGCGCCGCCTCTTCGTCGGCCGCGTGCACGATCTCGATCTCGCGATTGAAGTCGGTCGCGAGCACCTCGATCGCCTCGTCGCTGAGAGTCTGCGCGATGGTCACCATCTCACCGTAACCCATAAGCGCCTTGATGATCTCCGGCGTGGAGACACCGAGAAGCTGGGAGACGTCCTTCACCGTTGAGCCGGATGGAATCTTGACGATCCCCGTCGGCGAGACCGGAGCCGCGTGCTCCTCGCGACCTGTACCGCGACCGCGGCCGCGACGCCGATCGCGGCCGCTCTGAGGGCCACCAGCCTTGCGCGATGCACCCGCGTCGATGATGACACGCCGACGCTTCCCCGCCGCGTTGCCGGTGGCACGCCGCCGAACGTTGCCCGCCGGTGGTGCAATTGCCTTGTCCAGCGTCTCGTCAGCGACGTCGATCTCGCCGTTGACGACCTCGATTCCTGCCTTCTTGAGGTGGGCGAGCACATCGTCGACGCTCGTCTTTCGCTGCGTCGCGATGTCCGTGACCTTCCGCTTGGTCGTCATTCACCTCACCGCCTTTCGTCAACTCGCGTGCCCTCCACGGCTGCTCGCACCGCGGGGTCGAGACTAATCGAGGCGCGAAAGGCGCGGTCAAACGCGCGCCGCTTCTCAGCCGCCTCCAAGCATCTCGCATCGGGACACAGGTATGCGCTCCTGCCCGGCGAGCCGGGCCGGGCGAGCGCCACGCGCCCACCCTCGTTCTTCAATCGTACCAGCTCGGCTTGACCGCGCTTGCGGCGGCAGCCGACACAGCTTCGCTCCGGCGCCGACAAGAGGGTCACTCCTCGTCGATCTGCGGTGACCCAGCGTCCTCCGCCACTGCCGTCTCGGGCACGGGTTGCTGCGGCTCGCCGGCACGTGCCGCGGGAGCCGACTCCTCATAACCAGCATGAATGCTGCAGTATCTCGATCCCGGCTCGGCTTGGTTGGGGCAGCGCTTGCCGGTACGCATCACCGCCATGCATTGACCATCCACGCCCTCGTCCTCGTCGAACTCAAGGGCGCTCTCGGCGTCCGCCATCTGCTGCTGGCTCTTGATGTCGATACGCCAACCGGTGAGCTTGCTCGCCAGGCGCGCGTTCTGACCTTCCTTGCCGATCGCCAGCGAAAGCTGATCGTCGGGCACGACAATCGTCGCCGAGCGCTCGTCGTCGTCGACGATGACCTCGCGCACGCGCGCCGGTGACAGCGCCTTGGCGACGAAGCGTGCGGGATCGTCGTGATACGGGATGATGTCGATGCGTTCGCCGCGCAACTCGCTCACCACCATGCGCACCCGCGAACCCCTCGGCCCCACGCAGGCGCCGACCGGATCAACACCCTCGGCGTGCGAGATGACGGCGATCTTGCAGCGACCGGGCGTCGGTTTGCCGTCCTTGCCGCGATAGCCGGTCTCGCGCGCCACGTACTTGATCTCGATAAGTCCGTCGGCGATCTCCGGCACTTCGAGCTCGAACAGACGGCGCACGAACTCCTCGCTGCGTCGCGAGAGCTTGACCTGCGGTCCCTTTGCCGACTCCTCGACGCGAACGATGACGGCCTTGATGCGCGCGCCGTGATCGTAGTGCTCGATCTCGATCTGCTCGCTGCGCGGCAACTCGGCTTCCACCCGCCCGAGCTCGACGAGGATGTTGTGGCGCGGATCGCTCTGCTGCACGATCCCGGTGACGAGCTCGCCGACACGCCCCACGTACTCTTCGTACATGAGATCACGCTCGGCCTCACGGATGCGCTGCAAGATAACCTGCTTCGCCGTTTGTGCGGCAATGCGACCGAAGTTCTCGGGCGTTACCTCGATGCGCTCAACCTCACTCATGTCGACACCGGAGAGATCGAGGCCGATCTCCTCGCCGTCCTCGTCATGCACCTTGAGCGCGTCGATGTCGACGTGGTCGGGGAAGATGAGCTGGTAGACGCGCATGTCGCCAGTCTCGGTGTCGATCTCGACTTTGGCGTGCTCGACCGCGTTCGGCGTCTTTTTGTAGGCAGACAGCAACGCGTCTTCAAGCGCCTCGACGAGCGCCTCGAAGGCGATACCTTTTTCTTTCTCAATCTGTCGTAGGGCCTCGATAATCTCTCTACTCACGATGGCCTCCGTCGTTCGCGAAGTCGTACACCGCGTTGGCTCTGGCTATAGCCGCGAGCGGCAGTGCAACGCGCTCCCCTTGCTCCAGCTCCAACGTAATGGAGTCTGACTCTGCGACAAGCAACACGCCTCTGAAGTTGCGACGCCCGTCGATCGCCGATGTCGTCTTGACGACCACCTCGCAACCGACGACGGCCGCGAAGTGCGTCGGCTTGCGCAGGCGCCTGTTGAGACCAGGCGACGAGACCTCGAGCACGTAACGATCACGGAAACCGTCGAGCGCCGTGCTCACAGCCGCGCAAAGCTCGAGATCGACACCGCCGGGACGATCGATGAAAAGAGTCAACGTCGCGTTGTGTCCGCCCCGTGCCTCGAGGTCGACGACCTCGACATCCGGATGCGACACCGCTAGTGCGGCCGCGATGCTGCTTTCAAGCTCGTCTCTGCTCTCCCTCATACCTGACCCCTAACAAAACAAAAGTCGGTTGCCACCGACTTTTCTCGCAAGAGGCGCACCTCGTGGTTGTGTTGTCCAGCCGACGGAGTATAGCACCGTGGCGGTTGACTGGACAAGCTGGAGAGTCTACTCCTGAATGACCACCGGACTCCCGGCAGGGACAAGCTTGCTGACCGCGAGCACGTCCTTGTTGTGCATGCGCACACAGCCGTGGCTGACCGCCTGGCCGATGAGCTCATCCTGGTTGGTGCCGTGTATCGCCACGGGACCGCCCTGCGGCCAATCCGGCAGTTTCGGCTGAAAGGCGCTGATGCCCATCGCCAACACGCCGTACGCGCCTCCGGACGACGGCGGCTTGAGCTTCTGATTGATGAAGAAGAATCCGGTCGGCGTCTCCAGGCCAGGGCGTCCGACGGCCACAGGGAAGCTCTTCACCTTCTGCCCGCGCCGATACACCGCCAACGAACGATCCGAGAGGTCTATGACGATCTTCGATGCAGTGGTGAAGAACCCCAGAGTACCCTCGCGAATCCATCCCCTGCTGCCGTTGGGGCGAATCGCCAGCCACACGCGATACCACGTGACATCATCCACCACCCTCACGGTGTCGACCAAGACCAGCGTTGGATACCCATTCGCGTTGGTCTTGGAGAGCTTCGTGGTGACGCCGGCCGTAGTGTCTGGTCGTTTGTACACCGTGGTCCGCGCGAGGACTTTGCCAACCGTCCAGCGCTCGTACGTGGGCTCCGGAACCGACGAATTGGAGGGCGACGGCGTCGCCACCGGCGCCAGCGCCTGTCGCGGCGTCCCGCCGGATGCGCGTGCCTGAACCACGCCGTACCCGGCAGCCGCCACGCCCAAAGCCAGGGCGGTGGCAATGACGAGAGCGATGGCGATACGCAGCGACGGTTTCATATGCTCAAGGATAGGTGACGTTGACGGGTGCTGTACACATACCCGTCACGTGCCGAGTAATGACGTACACTACGCGCGTCGTCGACCGGCGCAAGACGAAAGGAGCTCTCGGTGACCACCGCCATCCTCGTCATCCTCGTCCTGCTCGTTGCGCTGGGCGTGATCATCGCGCTCATTTACAACGGCTTGGTGACCCGGCGCAACCGCGTCGACAACTCGTGGAGCCAAATCGACGTCCAGCTCAAGCGCCGCTACGACCTCATCCCCAACCTCGTCGAAGCGGTCAAGGACTACATGGCTTACGAGCAGGAGACCCTGACCCGCGTAACCGAGGCGCGCAACGCCGCCATCAGCGCCGGCGCGCGCGGGCCGCAAGCGCAAGCGCAAGCCGAGAACGCGCTGTCGGAGACGCTGAAGTCGCTCTTTGCGATCGTCGAGAACTACCCGGAGCTCAAGGCCAACCAGAACGTCATGAGCCTGCAAGAGGAGCTCACCGCGACCGAGAACAAGATCGCTTTCGCGCGGCAGTTCTACAACGACAGCGTGCTCACGTACAACAACAAGATCCAAACGGTACCGAGCAACATCATCGCCGGCATGTTCAACTTCCTCCCTCGCCAGTTCTTCGAAGCGCCGGTCAGCGAGCGCGAAGTCCCCAGAGTCAATCTGCGCTAGCGGAGAGCGGCCCCGGAGTCTCGGCGGCCAGCCATGTACGAACAGATCAACAGGAATCGACGCGCCTCTTGGCTACTCCTCGGCATCGCCGTGGCGCTTCTGGCGGCGCTGGGCTACGTCTTTGGCCTCGCCTATTTCGGCCGCCAGGAGGGAGCGCTGGGCTTCCTGGGAGTCTTCGGCGTAATCGCCATCGCCTGGAGCGTCATCGCCTACTACACCGGCGGCCGTATGGTGCTCGCTGTCAGTGGTGCCCACCAAGTGTCCCACGACGACGAGCCACAGCTCTTCAACGTGGTCGAAGAGATGACGATCGCGGCCGGCCTACCGCAGGTCCCGGGGGTGTACCTCATCGAAGACGACTCCCCCAACGCGTTCGCCACGGGGCGCGACCCGGAGCACGCTGCCGTCGCCGTCACGCGCGGACTGCTGCGACTACTCAACCGGGAGGAGTTGCAGGGCGTACTCGCACATGAGATCGCGCACGTGCGCAACTACGACATTCGCTTTGCCACGCTGGTCGGCGTCATCGTCGGCATGATCGCACTGGTCGCCGACTTCTTCCTGCGCTCGAGCTTCTGGGGCGGACTCGGACGGCGGCGCAGCAACGACCCCGGCGGCATCATCATGTTCGGCCTCGCTGTGCTCATGGCCATCCTCGCGCCCCTGGCCGCCTATCTCGTGCAACTCGCCGTCTCGCGGCGTCGCGAGTATCTCGCCGACGCCTCGGCGGCGGAGCTCACGCGGAACCCTGTGGGCTTGGCTCGCGCCCTGCAGAAGATCGCGACGGCGCCGCAGGTCCTGCGCCGCGCCAATCGCGCAACAGCCCACCTGTACATCGCCAACCCCATGCGCAAGGTGCGACAGAAGAGCGGCATCTTCGACACCCATCCGCCGATCGAGAAGCGGATCGATGTGCTGCTGAGTATCGCTGGAGTCGGCCGCGACGCCCTTCTGCCACAAGACACCGCCCCCAGCGATGAGGCGGGCACGGGACCATGGATGCCTGGCGCGCCTACGGCGCCTGCTCCTCCGCCCCCGATGGCGCCGTAGGCTGCTCCCCTAGCGATCGGCGTCCAGCGCCTCGAGCTGTTCGCGATACAGCGGCGAACCAGGCTTGAGGGCGCGCGCCAGCCGCAGGTGCGCGCGCGCCTCCTCCACGCGCCCGAGCGCGATGAGGCAACGCCCCAGGCAATACTGCCCGTAGTCGTCGTCCGGCGCGGCGCCGACCATCTCCGTGAACAGCGCCGCCGCCTCTTCGTGTTTCCCCATCGCGTACTCCGCCTGGGCGAGACCCTCGCGGATCGAGTTCTTGCTCGGCTCGAGTCGCAGCGCTCGGCGCAGCAGCATGGCCGCCTGGGCGGGGTGCCGCTGCTCCAGATAGCGCATGCCGCGCTGGAACAGGTCGTACGCCTCGCTCTCCTGCTCGAACGCCGGCTCGGACGAAGACGTCGGCTCGCTCACGCGCCCGAGCCTTCGCCGTTCAGGCCAAGCTCATCGCGCGCGGCCTGCATCGCGGCCAGACCGATGCTCATGAACTCGTCGAGTTCGAAGCCGAGCTCGGCGCAGCGCGCGATGGCCTCGCGATCGACGCCACGCGCGAAGGCCGTCTCGCGATAGCGCTTGCGCAGCGACTTGAGCTGCACGCCGGCGAGGTCCTTGTCTGGACGCACCAAGGCAGCGGCGGTGATGAGGCCACTGAGTTGATCGGACGCGAACAGCGCCACATCCAACGGATTGTCCATGGTGGCACCAGTCTCAGGGTTGTGAGCAGCGACGGCGTGCGCAACAGCTTCGGGGACGCCCAGCTCTCTCAGTGCCGCGGCGGCAACCGCCCCATGGCGCGAGAAGTCGTCCATCGTCTCGTCGACGTCGAGGTCGTGCGCCAGTCCGGCCAGTCCCCACACCTCAGGATCGGTCGCCAGTCGCCGCGCGACACCGCGCATGATCGCCTCGGTAGCCAGCATGTGACGGCGCGTGTGCGGATTGGTGACGCGCGCCTCCATAGCCGCCATCACAGCGGCGCGCGCGTCGGCACTCATCGCGCGGCCAGCACGGTCTCGATCTCGTCCAGAATGGCGCTCGCGCACACCGACTTGCTCGCTCGCGGCACGTGAACCTCCCTCTGCGCGCCAATGATCGTGATCTCGTTGTCGTCGGCATCCATGCCGATGCCGGGCGCCGTGACGTCGTTGAAGACGAGAAGTTCGGCGCCCTTCTCGATACGCTTGGCGCGAGCGCGCTCGAGCTGAGGCCCGGCCTCCGCGGCGAAGGCGACACGCACGGCGCCGCTGGCGGCGGCCTCGCCGAGGACGTCGGGCGTGCGCACCAGATCCAAGCTCAGCGTCTCGCGCCCGGTACGCTCGATCTTGCCGGCCACGGGTGTCGCCGGCCGGAAGTCGGCCACCGCGGCGACACCCACCACCACAGCGGCCGCCGTCTCACGACGCACAGCTGCGGCCATGTCGGAGGCGCTCTCCACGGCAACGACGGCGTACGGAGCCGGATGCGGGCGCGTGGTGACGAGCACGACCTCAGCGCCGCGCAGGTACGCCTCGTCGGCGACCGCGCGGCCCATCTTCCCGCTCGAGCGGTTACCGACGTACCGCACCGCATCTATGGCCTCGCGCGTCCCTCCGGCGGTGATCACCACCCGTTTGCCCACGAAAGGACCCGCCGCGACCCGCCGCAGCGCGCGACGCACGGCCAGCACAAGCGTCGCCGGCTCGGCCATACGACCACCGCCCACCTCGCCGCAGGCCAACTCTCCCGGCTCGCCGGCGATGATCTCGACGCCGCGCGCCGCGAGCACCTCGAGATTGGCGCGCGTCGCTGGATGCTCGTACATCGCCCAATTCATCGCCGGAGCAACGATCAACGCGCCACGAAAGGCCAGAGCCGTGGCGCAGAGAAGGTTGTCGGCGATCCCGCCGGCGAGTTTGCCGATCGTGTTCGCCGTCGCCGGCGCGACAACCATGACCTCGGCGTCACGGGCGGCGTCGATATGTTCGAACCAGCCGCCGTCCGCCCGCCAAGCGACTTCGTCGTCGAGCACACTTCTCTGAGAGACGGCAGCGAACGTGAGCGGCGCCACGAACCGCGTCGCCGCGGGCGTCATGACGACGCGGCAGTCAATGCCGTTCTTGAGCAGCAGGCGGACGAATTCGACGCTCTTGTACGCGGCAATACCGCCGGTGACCCCCACCAGCACCGAGCGGCCGGCGGCCGCGGAGCGTGAGGACGTGCTCTCCAAGTGACTCAGTCGGGAGCCTGGTACTCGATCTTGCCGTCGACGATCTCCTCGAAAGCGATCGTGAGGAGATTCGTACTCCCCGTGCTGATGAGCGGCGGCGTAATATCCTGGATGCCCATGATGCTCTCAGCGGAGCTTCGATAGTAGTCGTTGATCTGACGCGCCCGCTTGGCGGCGATCATGACGAGCCCGTAGCGCGACCCGCCCGCGTACGGCAGCAGCTCGTCGATGCGAGGCTTGTCCACTAGCTCCCCCTTCTCCGATCTTCGATGATGGCGGCCACTTCGGCGGCCGCTCGTTCTGCATCGTCGTTGACAATCACATAGTCGAACTCGTGCGCGGCCGCCAACTCGGTGGCCGCGATCTCCAGGCGGCAAGCGATCTCGTCGTCGCATTCCGTTCCACGGCCACGTAAGCGTTCGCCGAGCACGGCCATGGTAGGCGGCGCGATGAAGAGCGCCACGGCTCCCGGCATTGCCGCGCGTACGGCTCGCGCCCCCTCGAGCTCGATCTCGAGGACTACGTCGTCGTCGGCCGCAAGTTTGTCTTCGACCTCGGAGCGCAGAGTCCCGTAGTGCTCACCATTGTACTGCACCGACTCAAGGAACTCGCCTGCCGCTACGCTCCGCTGGAACGCTTCGCGACTGAGGAAATGGTACTCGCGCCCATCCTGCTCGCCCGGACGCGGTGTTCGCGTGGTTGCCGAGACCGACTTAACGAGTCGTCCCAGACGGGCACAGACGAGCTCCATGATCGTTCCCTTCCCAGCGCCGGATGGCCCTGAGATGACGAACACCTTGGCGATGGCGCTCACCCGTCGAGCTGGGCGAGCAGCTCGGCGCGCTGACGCTCCGACAGACCGCCAACCGTCTTGCTTGGACTGATGCGACAGCGTTCCATGATGCGCGCCGCCTTCTTGGGTCCGCGCTTCGGCGCCGCCGTCAAGAGATCGAGCACCTTGGCGGTAAGGAGATAGCTCGGCGGATCATCGAGCACGTCGCGCAGATTGACGTCTCCGTGCTTGAGCGCCGTCTTGAGAGCGGCACGCTGACTGCGAACTTCGTTGGCGCGCGCCAAAGCATCCATGCGCTGATCGAGAGAGCGCTCGGGTGCTGAATTGAACTGCCTGGCGGTCGCGGACATTGCGGCAGTCTACATGAACCGCGGACGAGAGTTCAATACCGCAGCAAATCCCGAAAACACCAGCATCTAGCTGGGTTTTTCGGAGCAGGACGAAGAAGAGACCGCAGTGCCCCCGAGCGCCACACCACGCGCCGCAAGCGGCGACGTCAGACCGCGCGCAACGAGTTCGGCGCGCAACTCGTCAACAATGCGGCCCGGCACCTCGACGCCAAGGAAGTTGCCTGTGCCCACCGCCACCGCAGTCGCGCCGCAAGCGATGTACTCGAGAACATCCAAACCGGTCGTCACACCACCCATGCCGACGATCGGCACGTCCGGCAGAGACTCCGCGACCTCGGCGACCATGCGTAGCGCAATCGGCTTGATCGCGGGACCACAGAGCCCGCCGGTACGATTGCCGAGGAATGGGCGCAGAGTCTGGCGATCCAGGACCATGGCCTTGAACGTGTTGACCAGCGAGACGCCGTCCGCACCCGCGGCGACCGCAGCGCGCGCCGGCTCGGTCACGTCGGTAACATTCGGTGTCAGCTTCGCCAGAAGGAACCGCTTCGTCTCGGCGCGAACAGCGGCGACGGTCGCCGCCGTGGCGCCCGGATCGGCGCCGATCTGCAGACCCGTCGCGACGTTCGGGCAAGAGATGTTGAGCTCGTAGCCCTCGATGCGCGGTGCGGTCCCCGGCGCCGCGCTCGCAAGATGCTCTTCGACACGCCGCACCACCTCGGCATATTGCTCCGGGGCGCTACCGCCCACACTCATGATCGTCGGTTGCCGCAGGTGCGCCCAATCCGCGAATCCCCGAATGAACGCATCGACGCCGGGGTTCTCGAGACCGATCGCGTTGATCATGCCGCCGGCCGTCTCCGTGACTCGCGGTCCGGGGTTCCCGGCGCGTGGCTCCAGGGTCACGGTCTTGGGAACATACGCGGCGAAGGGAAAATCGGCGAAGAAGTCGCCCTCGTAGCGCGCCGCGGTCTCGAGCACGTCGAACGTGCCCGATGCATCCATCAGGGGATGTTCCAGCGCCAAGCCGCCGAGCTCGACGCGCAAGTCGACGGCGACATCCCGCGGCATCACGACAGCACCTCGCCGAGCGGGAAGACGGGACCTTCGGCGCAAACACGCAGGCGGCCGCGTGCGGTCTCGACGACACACCCGTGGCACGCCCCGGTGCCGCAGGCCATGTGGGCCTCGAGCGAGGCATAGCCTTCGAGGTGCCGTGCGGCGCACCAGTCGCGCACGGCGCGGATCATGCCGGACGGTCCGCACGAGTACACGACCGTCTCCGCCGGCACGTCCATCGTCGCGAGCGCGTCGATCACCGTTCCGCGCACGCCCACGCTGCCGTCTTCGCTGGCCACGACGAGACGAGGGACGTCGAAGGCGTGCAGGAGCTCGGCCACCTGCGCGTCACGCACTCCGAAGGCGGCCGACACTGCCACGCCGCGCGCGACAAGTGCGTCACCAAGGTACTGCAGCGGCGCACAACCGATCCCGCCGCCGATCAGCAGCGCCGTCGTCACGCCCTCCAGCGGAAAGCCACTGCCGAGGGGACCAGCGAGACTCACCGAGGCGCCGGCCGCGAGCTGCGCCAGGCGAGCCGTACCCACTCCCCGCACCTCGATCAGAAGGGTGATGCGCTCGTCGTGCACACTGAACAGCGAGACCGGACGACGAAGATGGAAGTCCCCGTCTGGCACGTCGACCATCACGAACTGCCCCGGAGAGGCGCAAGCAGCGATGCGCGGGGCCTGCAAGCGCAGCAGTACGAACCGACCCATCGCCCGCGACTCAAGCACCCGGCAGCGAGAGGTCTCCGCCAGCTGATTCCCAGACGCACAGGTCATCTCGAGCGCCTCGGGCATCGCAGCTCCGTCCCCACGCCGGCCAAGACGTTGGGACAGGTGCCCGGCGGAACGGCAGTGAACGGTTGGCCCTGCGCGCGCGCGTGGTCACGAACGAGGATGAAGGAGCACGGAGACACAAGCGGCGCCTTTGGGTGTGCCACGGCGCTCAGCCCCCTTTCGGTCTCACGGGACGCGGTTAAAGGTCGATGTGACTCTACCAGCCGGTCACGCCGGCAACAAGGCGAGGGCAGCAAGCAGGGCAAAGGACGGAACAGCGCCCGGCGCCGGTGTCCCGATAGGTGGGCACCGGCGCCGGGCGCAGGGTACATACGTGATCTGGCGACCGCGACTACTTCAGATCGTCCCAGGCCAACTGGCCGGCGGCCAACGTGAGCTTGACCCTCGCCGGCAACTCCTCGCCGAGCCACGCTGAGTTGAAGGCACGCGACTGCATGCCGTCCTTAGACACCGTCCACGACTCCTCGGGAGCGACGACGCACAAGTTGGCGACGGCGCCTGCCTGGATACTCGGCGCCGGCATCCCGGCGATACGTGCCGGAGCGGTGCTCATGCGATCGACGACCGTGAGGAGATCGAGCTCTCCGCTCTGCACGAGGTCGCGATACAGCACGCTGAAGGCGGTCTCGAGGCCGATGATGCCGAAGGGCGCCTCTTCGTACGGCACATCCTTGTCTTCGGCAACGTGCGGCGCATGATCAGTCGCCACGCAGTCGATGACGCCGCTCTTGAGCGCCGCGACCAACGCTGCACGATCGCTCTCGGCGCGCAGCGGCGGATTCATCTTGTAGTTTGGATCGAGAGACTCAATCGCCTTGTCCGTGAGCGTAAGGTGATGCGGCGTAGCCTCTGCCGTCACTTGAACCCCGGCCGCCTTGGCACGCGCAATCGCCGCCACCGACGCCTCGGCGCTGACGTGCTGAATGTGCACGCGTGCGTCTTCGTACTCGGCAATGTCGAGCGTCCGCGAAACGTCGAGGCTCTCGCAGAGCGAGGGGATGCCGGTGAGGCCAAGCCGTGCCGACACGGGCGACTCGTGCATCTGGCCGCCCTTCATCAGCGAATCGTCCTGAGCGTGAACGGCGATGAAACGACCGCTGACCTTCACGTACTGAAGAGCTCGCCGCGTGAGCGCTGCAGTCGCCAGCGGACGGCCGTCGTCGCTGAAGGCAACCGCGCCGGCGGCGCCGATCTCGCCCATCTCGGTGAGCTGCTCGCCGGCCAGACCACACGTCACCGAGGCGAAGAAGCCCAGCGGCACCACCGCCTCGTCCTTCGCCTTGTCGATGAGACCGCGGAGAAGGATCGCGTTGTCGATCACTGGGTTCGTATTCGCCATGGCGAAGATGGCGACGTAACCGCCGGCGGCCGCTGCACGCGTCCCCGTCACAAGATCCTCGGCGTCCTCGTGACCGGGCGTGCGCAGATGAGTATGGAGGTCGATGAAGCCTGGCAAGACGAGCTGGCCGGCCGCGTCGATGACACGCACGCCGTCTGGCGCCGCGACCTGCTCGCCCACCTCAGTGATGGCGCCGTCGCGCACGAGCACATCGCGCACGGCGTCGAGACCCGACGCCGGATCGACGACGCGCCCGCCCTTGATGAGCAAGTCTGCCCCAGGGCCTTGCTTGCACCACGTCCGCTCCATTACAGCTCCTCTCCAGCGGCACGATCACTGTAGCCGTCGATCGTCCTGTACAGCACCGCCATGCGCACGGCAAGGCCGCTGAAGACCTGGTGCGCGATGAGGTTCTCGTCGTCGTCGGCGATGTCTGAGGCGATTTCGACGCCACGATTGATGGGCCCGGGGTGCATGACCCGCTGGCCGGGACGCAAGCGCGCCTGGGAGATGCCCCAGAGGTTGCTGTACTCACGCAGCGAGGGGAGGTAGTTGGCACCCGCCTTGATGCGCTCGCGCTGGATGCGGAGGAGATAGATGACGTCGGCGTCCTTGAGATTGGTGAGGTCGTACTCGACGTTGACACCCATCTCTTCGATGCCACGCGGCATGAGCGTCGGCGGAGCAACGAGCGTGACGTTCATGCCGAGCATCTTGAAGCCCATGATATCGCTGCGAGCCACGCGGCTATGCAGGATGTCGCCGACGATGAAGACGTTGAGACCTTCCAGATCGCGGCCCAGGTTCTGCCGCATGCTGAAGAGATCGAGGAGGCACTGAGTCGGGTGTTGGTGCTTGCCATCGCCGGCGTTGATGACGCTGGCAGGCGTGTTCGCGGACAGCGTCTGGCAGGCGCCGGCGGAGTGGTGGCGCATGACGATGATGTCGGGCGCATAGGCTGAGAGGGTGATCGCCGTGTCCTTGAGCGTCTCGCCTTTCTCGACCGCCGAGCCGCTGGCCTTGAGCGCCAGGGTGTCGGCGGAGAGCCGCTTGGCCGCCAAGTCGAAGCTCGACGAGGTGCGTGTCGATGCCTCCCAGAAGAGATTGATGATCGTACGCCCGCGCAGCGTTGGCACCTTCTTGATGTCGCGCTCGAGAATCGGCAAGAAGCTCTCCGCCGTGTCGAGCAGCAAGTCGACGTCGTGCCGCGACAGGTCTTCGATCGAGATCAGGTCACGCTTCGCCATGTCACTCCCCCTCGGGACGCACGAGAACTACCTCGTCGACCCCATCCAGCTCACGAACTCTGACGTGGATGCGCTCACTGCGCGCGGTCGGCAGATTCTTACCGACATAGTCCGGGCGAATGGGGAGCTCGCGGTGACCGCGGTCGATGAGAACCGCGAGCTGCACGCGGTCTGGACGGCCGTAGTCGAGCAGCGCGTCGACGGCGGCGCGGATGGTCCGCCCGGTGAAGAGCACGTCGTCGACGAGGATGATCGTGGCGCCGTCGATGCCGAAGCTGAGGTTGGTGGCCTTGACGACCGGCTGCGGCGTGACGCGAACGGGTGCCCCCGCGCCGCGCGCGGCAACGTCGTCACGGTAGAAGGAAATGTCGAGTGAGCCTTGCGCGAACTCGCAGGCGTCGACCTCGCAGAGTAGGTCGCGAATGCGCGCCGCGAGATAGGCGCCACGGGTGTGGATCCCCACCACGGCAATGTTCTCTTGGCCGGGGTTCTTCTCGAGGATCTCGTGAGCGATGCGCGTGAGCGTGCGCGACATCTGCTCAGCCGTCAGGATGACGACTTCGTTTGCGGGTCTCGGTTCGGGCATAAAAAAGGCGCCGCCGCGGTCATCGCCGCACGACAGCGCTGCACCCCCTTTCCGTCTCTCTGGACGCGTTTAAAGGACGGCGCAACCGTAGCAGATGACGGCTGCCGCGACAAGACGCCGAGCTCCCTTGCGACGCTCAGCGCCCAAGCCGCGAAACGCGGACGAACCGCACGGCGTGCTACACAACCGGCTGAGCGGGAAGTCCGAGGCCAGTGGCGAATGTCGAAAGATCAGGCGGCAGCGGACTCACGAAGTCGAGTTGCCGCCCATCGTCCGGGTGCGCGAACCCAAGGCGGGCGGCGTGGAGAAACTGGCGAGCGAGACTCTCCGGGCGCGCCCGCCGTCCGTACTGTGCGTCGCCCGCCACCGGATGCCCCACGGCCGCGAAGTGCACACGGATCTGGTGCGTACGACCGGTCTCGAGTTGCACGCGCACCAGCGTGTACCCCGCCGCCCGACCGATCACACGGAAGTGCGTCACGGCCCGGCGCGGAGCCGTAGTGTGCACGGACATGCGCTTGCGGTCACGCACATGACGGCCAATCGGCGCGTCAATGGTGCCCTCGTTCTCGGCAAGCGCACCGTAAAGCAACGCGATGTAGACGCGCTTGATTGCGCGCTGCTCCATGGCGCCCACCAGTCGCCGGTACGCCTCGTCGCTCTTGGCGACGATCAGAAGGCCCGATGTGTCCTTGTCAAGACGGTGGACGATTCCCGGCCTTGCCTCGTGACCGCCACGCGCGCCGTGCGCGACCAGACCGTGCGCGAGCGTGCCGTGTTCGTGGCCGGGCGCCGGATGCACGACGACGCCCGCCGGCTTGTCCACCACCAGCAGCCACTCGTCCTCGTACCGGACGACGTACGGCACCGTCTCCGCAGCGAGCGTGGAGCCCGCGGCGACGGGAGCCTCCCACGCCACTTCGTCGCCCGTCCGAAGCACGAGCCGCTTGCGCGCGGGCGCACTGTTGACGAGCACGCGGCCGTCGTCGATGAGCTTCTGGACGGCCGCGCGCGACAACTCTGCGCGCGCCGCCACCACAACGTCGAGGCGCCCCCCCGCCTCCTCCGCGAGCACGGAGAAACGCCCGTTCCGCGCCTCACTCACGTCCCGCCCGCAGCATGAGTACGACAAGCCACACCGTCCCTACTGCGATGAGCGCGTCGGCAACGTTGAAGGACGGCCATCTCCAGACACCGATGTAGTCGAGCACCGTACCGTCGTAGCGCAGTCGGTCGATGAGGTTGCCGAGCGCACCCCCGAGAACGAGGCCGAGCGCAGGACGGTATCTCGGCCCCGCCAAGATCATGGCGACGGCGACACCCACGCACACGGCACCGACGACCAGGACCACGGCAGAGCCGAGTCCCGCGAGCTGACTGAACGAGACGCCGGGGTTGTAGGCGACGGCAATCCGTACAGGTCCAAAATCGCGCGGGATGCCGGACCACGCCTGCAGCACGAGCCACTTCGTGAATTGATCGAGAGCGATCCCGGCGGCCACCAGCGCCAGCCCGAGACCCCAGCGCCCGCTACTTCTTGCCACTCGTCGCGACCGACGCGTCGCACTCCTCAATATCGGTGTGACCCATGGGGCACGTGGCCTCCTTGACCTTGCCGGAGCGCCCGCCATCACTCTGCACGACATTGAGCGGGTACGTCGCCTTGCAGACTTTGCAGTACACAACCTTCGCCATAAGCCAACCTCCTCTAGAGTCGCAGCACCCGTTGCGCGTGTTCCAGCGAGACGCCCGCGACCCTCAGGGTCTTGCGTCGCGACGCGGCGCCGGCGAGAAGACGCACATCTCGTGGTGCTACCCCAAGCAGACCGGCGACGAAACGCACCAGCGCCTCATTAGCACGGCCCTCGTGCGGCGGCGCCGCGATGCGCAGCCTCAACCGATTGTCGGCAACCCCGAGCACCTCGCTGCGAGCAGCCTTCGGGACCACCCAGACGGAGAGCTCAACCCCGTCGGCAACCCGACGCAGCGGTGCACTATCACCACTTGAACTCGTTCTCACCTACGCTGCTGTCCACATCCGCCAAGAGAACGTCGTGATCGCCCAGGACCACGCGCTCGCGCTCGGTGGCTCGAGCATCGGCTGCAGTCGGCGACGCGGGAGCAGACGGAGCCGTACCTGATTCTCCAGCGGACGGCGCCTTAGCCGGGGCCTCCGATTGACCAGCTTGCCACGCGCCCGTAGGCGGACTCGCTGGCGCGGACACAGACGCCTCCTCGGACCGGGCCGGCGCCGCTGACGCCGGCGTCACCGGCGGAGCTTCCGACCGCGCAGGGGTCGCCGCACCCTCGCGCGAGATCGCCTCGCGGATGGCATCGGCGTGCCGCGCCAGGTCGGCTTGGGCCTCGGAAGACCCCGCGTGCTCCTCTCCCACGGCGAGAGTGCTCTCCTCCGACTGACGCAAATAGCCTTGCAGCATCTGCTGAAACTTGATGCGGAACTCCTGTTCGAGACTGCGCAGCTTGGCGATCGCTTGCTCGACCGTCTGCTTCTCGCCGTAGGCCGCGTTCATGATCTGGCGCGACTTGAGCTCGGCATCGTTGACGATGATCTGGGCCGACTTGGAGGCGTTCTGCTTCACTTCTTCGGCAGAGGTCTGCGCCGAGACCAGGGTCTTCTGCAGCGCGTCCTCGATACGCTTGTAAGCGGTGATCTTCTCGTTCAGCGCCTCGACACGCTCGCCGAGCTCCATGTGTTCCTTGAATATGCGCTCAAACTCATCCGCAACCATATCGAGGAACTCGTCGACCTCTGTGTCGACGTAGCCACGGAGCCCGCGCTTGAACTCCTTGTGACGGATGTCCAGCGGTGTGATTTTCATCCGCTCTCCCCTCTCGCGCGACAGGCTCACGTCGCGAAACGCCGTACTGGCTCACTTGTACGCCGCTCTTAGGCCAGTTCCTTGGCGCGAGCGGCCGCACTGGCTACACCGGCCGCGAGAGCAGCCTCGAGGCCGCGCTCGCGCAAAGTGGCGAGACCAGCGCTCGTCATACCTCCGGGAGTCGCGGTGGCCGCCATGACCGCAGCGGGGTCGCCGGACTCGGCGACGACGCTGGCGGCACCTTCGCAGGCCGCAAGAGCGAGACGTCGGGCCGCGGCCGGTTCGAGGCCACCGGCCTCGCCCGCCGCGGCGAAGCTCTCGACGATGAGAGCCATGAATCCCGGCATACAGCCCGATACGGCAGTGCCGACGTCGAAGAGCGACTCTTCGAGCTCAATCGTCGTGCCAATAGCTTCGAGCGCCTCGGCAAAGGGTTGCGCCAGCGCACCGAGAGATCCGGGAACGAAGAGAAAGACGCCGCGGCCGAACTCCGCGGCGATGTTTGGCATGAGTCGGCCGACGTGCGCGCCGCTCGGTAGCGCCGCACGCAGGGCCTCAAGCTTCACCCCGGCGGCCACAGAGACGAGACCTCGGGAATCAAGTTGTGGGCCGATCTCGGCCAGCACGGCGGCGACGTCCGCCGGGCGCACAGCAACGACCACCATGTCGCTGGCGGCGACGAGATCCTGCGGAGTCTCGGCCACGAGGCCCCCGGTCTGCCGCGCCAGCGCGGCGGCACGCTCTCCGGCCACGTCGAAGTACATGAGCGTCGGCGCCGCGGATGGCGCAGCGCACCACCCGCGCGCCAATGCGCCGGCTATGTGTCCGGCGCCGAGGAACCCGACTCGCATGCGCCGCTCCACCTTAGAACTGATTGAAGAAGCCCTTCTCGATGAGCCGCGCGCGCTCCTCGGCCGAGACCTCGACGTTGCGTGGCGTAAGCAGGAATATCTTGTCGCCGACGCGCTGCATGCCGCCGTCGAAGGCGTACGTCAATCCGCTGCAGAAATCGATGAGGCGTTTGGCGAGATCGGTGTCAGCGTTCTGCAGATTGAGAATGACCGGGACGTCGACCTTGAACTTGTCGGCGATCTGCTGGGCATCGTTAAAGCTCCGCGGAATGACCAGGTGCACCTCAACACGCGATGGTCTGGCCGGCTCGATGGCACGCACGACGGGTGCCGCAGCGCGACGGCGCGGCTCGTCGGCGAAGATCTCGTCGTAGTCGGTGCCGCGCGCCCGCGCACTCTCGAGCTTGCGCACGTTGGGGCGCTCGTTGTACGAGCGCTCGAGCTCCTCTTGCGGCGCGACGGTCTCGTCGTCGTACTCTTCGTCGTCGGCGATACCGAAGTACACCGCGATCTTGTGCCACGTATCGCCCAGACCCATTCCGTCCTCCCTCGCGGGTCAGAAAAGCACGCTACCGACACGGACAATGGTTGCGCCCTCAGCCACAGCCAGTTCGTAGTCGGCACTCGTCCCCATCGACAGCTCACCGAAAGTATATGTTCCGACCCACGCCGCCGAAAGCCGTTCTGAGAGTTCGCGCGTACGCGCGAAGTGGCGGCGTGTGATTGCTGGATCGTCACCCAGAGGCGGCATGCACATGAGACCGGCGAAACGAACCGCGCGATACTCGGCTGCCTGTTCCAGGAACGCATCCACCTCGCGCGGCGCAAGACCGCTCTTGGAGGCCTCCTCAGCGATGTTCACTTCTAGCAACACGTCCGTGGGTTTCGTGGCGCGGGTCGCGATCTCCTGCACAACGCTCATGGTTGAGACCGAATGAATCAGCGTCACTATGGGCAGGACGAGGCGCACCTTGCGACTCTGGAGGTGACCGATGAAGTGATACTCGAAGTCGTCCCCATAGCGTGCCTGCTTCGCGGCAAGGTCCTGGGCACGGTTCTCGCCGACGAGGCGAATGCCCGCTTCGGCGAGCACGCCCATCGTCTCGACGTCGACGTACTTCGTCGCCACGAGTATGCGAACAAGGTCGGGGTCGCGGCCGGCGTCACGAGCCGCGACTGCCACTCTCTCGCGCACTTCGGCAAGACGCCGGCGCACGTCGCCCGCCGAGCCGCTGAACTGCTTCATCGCGCCACCTCCCAACGGCTTCACTCTCCGGCTGCCACTGCCCCGCCACGCGATTGGGCGTCCGCAGTGGGTATCCACGCTAGCGTGAGATGGCGCCCCGTCAACCCGGCGTCTCGCCGGTGCGAGAAGAAGCGCGCATCGCACGAGACACAAACGCCGGCGACGTCGATGGCGTCGTCCGGTACGCCGGCTTCGACCAAGTCCGCAACAACTGCCGCCCACAGGTTGACGCCGCGAACATCTGTTCCCGCAGCGCTTGGGGCCGCCCACGAAGGCGCCGCGACGCTAGCGGGAAAGCGCCGCGCAAAGCGGGCCCTGAGCTCTTCGTCGACGACGAAGCAGCAGGGCCCGATGCTCGGACCGATCGCCGCGGCCACGAGACGCCCGCGACGCGCGAGCATAACCGCGGCTTTCCCGGCGATGCCGGCATCGACGCCGCGCCATCCCGCGTGCACGGCCGCGAGCAACGGCCCGTCGGCGCCAGCGGCGACGATCACGACCGGCAGGCAATCGGCCGTGCTCACCGCGAGGACCACATTGGGCTCGGCTGTGACGAGACCGTCGCAGTCGGGCAGCGCGGTGCGCACGTCGTCGACACCGCGCCCCGCCTCGCCGCTGCCGACCCAACGCACGTTCGTCTCATGGACCTGATGGGGAATCACCATGCGCTCGGCCGGCAGGTCCAGCGCAGCACACAGACGACGGCGGTTCTGGCTCACGCGCACCGTATCGTCGCCGACGGAGAGGCCCAGGTTGAGCGAGTCCCACGGCGACGGTGAAACTCCACCGCTGCGAGTCGGAAAGACCGCGGTCGCGCCGCCGGCCCGCCACGTCAACCAGCGTAGGCCGTCTCGCGCACTCCAGACGAAGCGATCGTGTTGCCGGTAGCCGGACACAGGGCTCACCCTCCCCCACCGGGAAGCAGCACGAACGACCAACGCATGACGGCACCGATTGTGGCGTCGAACACGCCCGGAGCCGTGACGAGGACGAGCAAGATGATGATGAACGCCAGATTGCCGTAGCGATCCAAGGCGCTCCAGGACGCGTACAGCGAAGGCGGCAGCAGACCGCCGAGGACGCGGGAGCCGTCGAGAGGCGGAATCGGCAGCAGGTTGAGCGTCGCCAGCACCACGTTGAGCAGAAACGCCAGCGCCAGCGCCTGAGCAATGAACACGCTCCAGGAGAACGTCAGCCAGACGAGACCAGCGCACATGAGCGCGAGACAGATGTTCGCCGCCGGCCCCGCGGCACCCACCAACATCATGCCGCGCTGCGGCGAGCGGAAGTGCTGGGACACAACCGGAATGGGCTTTGCCCAACCGAAGAAGAAGCTGCCCCCCGAACCCAAGAAGGTCACCACAAGAACGATCGTCCCCCAGAGGTCCATGTGCGCGATGGGATTAAGCGTGAGCCTGCCCTCGTCGCGTGGCGTGGAGTCGCCCAGGCGATCGGCAATATAGCCGTGGGCCAACTCGTGCGCCGCCAGACTCACGATCAGCAGCGGCAGCATGACCAGGAAGCGCAGCAGAAGGTCGCCGTCGCTCATGCAGTCCCCAGAATGCTGGCGGCGGCGCCCAGTTCTTCGTCTCGGCCCGAGATAACCCCGTTGAGCCGCAGCGCGAGCACGCTGCGCAACGCCTCGCCTATACGTGGCGACGTGCTGAAGCCCAAGGCCAGGAGATCGGAGCCGTCGATCTCGAGCCGCACGTGGCGCGACACGTCGAGGTAGTGCCCCAGACGCTGCGCGACGCCGCCGCTCGAATCGAGCGCCATCGCCACGAGAATCGCCTCAAGCGGTTGCCCGTGGACGAGCTCATAGATCTCGGCCTCGCTGGGGCCGCGAGCGACACGCTCGGCGACACGGCGGCCGACGACCATTGCGCCGCGCAACACGTCGGTGTCGGCACGGGGAAACCCCATCTTGCGTGCCCACTCGTCGATCTCCTCGGGATCGAGGTCGCGCAAGAGCCAGATGAGCCGTAAGCGCCAGCGCGGTACGTCTCTGTCGAGCCTGTGGCGCGAGCGAGCAGCGTCGCCCTCGCGCACCGCGCGACGGACCAGCGGTCCTGTGTCGAGACGAGCGTGGATCGACGGCGTTAGGCCGACTTCGTCGAGACGCCGTAGCGAGAACTCGACTCGCGGTTCGTCGAGCAGCGACACCAACTCCTCGCGTAGCCGCGCCGACGAGAGATCGCCGACGAGATCCATGGAGCAGCACGCCCGCGCCAGACTGAAGGTGTGCTCGTCCATTCGCAGTCCGTAGCGATTCTCGTAGCGAATCGCACGCAGAATGCGCGTCGGGTCCTCGATGAAGCTGAGGTTGTGCAGCACGACGATACGGCGGCGGGCGAGATCCTCGACGCCGCCGAAGTAGTCGAGCATGTCGCCGTAGGAATCGGGCTTGAGTGAGACGGCCAGCGCGTTGATCGTGAAGTCGCGCCGCGACAGGTCGCTACGGATGCCCGCGTGCTCAACCTTGGGCAGGGCCGTGGGATAAGCGTACGATTCGCGCCGCGTAGAGGCGACGTCGACGCGCTGCTCATCACCGTCGGCACCGTACAGCACCACCGCCGTCCCGAACTTGCGATGAGGACGCACGCGGCCCTTGAGGCGACGGGCGAGATCCTCGGCGAAGGCGATCCCGTCGCCCTCGACAGCCAGGTCGACATCGATGCCTACCTGGTCGAGGAGCAGATCCCGCACAGCGCCGCCGACGAGGTAGACACCGCGCACATCGGCGGCGGCGGCCTGGATCTGCCGCAGAAGATCGTCGTTGCCGAGCTCGGCGAGACTGCCGGCGAGGTTGGCCACCACCGGCGGCCTGGCTTCCACGTCATGCCCGCCCGCCGGTTGGTGGGCGACATCGGCACGCATGACCGTCCCCAGGATCTCGGCGCTGGGGACCGGGACCGTTCGTGTGTGCGCAGCGACCAGCGCCCACCCCACCTCGTCTTGTGCAATCGCCGTGGCAACGCGTTCCAACGGGGCCACGGCCGCAACAATCGGCACACGCATGGTCATTACCGCCTTGACCGGCGCGTGGCCGAGACCATGCGCCGAAGCACGTTCGAGATCATTCAAGGCAACCTGCCCCACGACCATGGAGCCGTCCACGACGGCCACGCCGCTCAGCCCTTCGCGGCGACAGCGGATGGAAGCCTCGTCGACCGGCTGCGCAACGTCGACCGTGGGCAGCACGGCCGTCATGACGTCGCGGGCGCGCGTGACCGCCGTCACCGCGGCAGGAACTGCCGCGCTCACGGCAGCGAACGCCGCCTCCAGGTCCAGATCGCGCAGAAGCGCCGATGCGGCGGCGCGATGACCGCCACCACCCATTGCGCGCATCACGTCGGCGACGTCGACGAGGTCGCCCCGGCTGCGCGCAACGGCGAAGACGCGTTCTTCCATCTCGACGAGCAGAAAGCAGGCGTCGCACCCGGTGAGCTCCATCATGCGGTGCGCCACCACGCTGACGCCTTCGACGTAGTCGTCACGGTGCAATGCCGCGACGAGGATGGTCGCCTCTTCCAGGGGCAACTCCTGAGCGCGTTCCAGCGCCGTGGCCAAAGTACGTCGCTGCCCGGGTGAGAGAACATCGGTCAGCCACTTCTCGAGGATCGCCATGTCGGCTCCTCGGCGCATGCAGAAGGCGAGCGCCTCGGCGTCGTCGGTCGTCGTCGTCGTGAACGTCAGCGAGCCGGTGTCCTCGTGAATGCCCAGCGCAAAGACAGTCGCTTCGAACGGAGTGATGGCGATTTCACGTTCGGCGAGGATGCGCAGAAGGAGCGTGACCACCGAACCGACGTGCGAACTCACCAGCGAGTCCGGCGAAAAACAGGCCGGCAACACCCCCGCATGCTCGTGATGATCGAACGCCACGAGCTGAACCCCGGGAGCCCCACAGAGCTCGCCGAGATCGCCGAGCCGGTTGGGATGAACGGTATCGACGAGAATCAAGCGACGGACGCTCTCGCGCTCGACATCGATGGGGTCCACTACGGGAATGCGATCGGCGTACAGCGCCTGGAACTCGCGCACGTTGCGATTCACGGCTCCACCGAGGCAGATCGCAGCCTCCGGGTAGAGCTTATGAGCCGCCACCATCGCCGCGAACCCATCAAAGTCAGTGTTCGTGTGCGTCGCAATGAGTTCGGGGGTGCGCATCGCCTCAGTATACGGGAGGAGGAACGCCGCCCTGCGCTCGCTCGGCGACGCTCACGCGCGCAGTAGCCAGGCGAGCTCGTCGCCGAAGGCAGCCGCGACGGCGGCGCGCAGCGGTGCGTTTGCGGCCGTCTCCAGACGGGCGTCGGTGGCGAGAATCTCCGCCGCGAGGATCCGCGCGCGCACCAAGGCGTCGCGGTCGCGGGTCAGGCGGGCGAACTTCAGCCCCGGCACGCCCGCCTGACGCGCCCCCAGCACTTCGCCCTCACCGCGAATTTCGAGGTCGGCCTCGGCGAGCGCAAACCCGTCCTGGGTGCGTAGCAGGGCCTCAAGGCGCTGACGCCCAGGCCCCTCGTCAACGTGCGAGAACAACATGCAGTACGACTTGGTGCTGCTTCTGCCCACACGACCGCGGAGCTGGTGGAGCTGCGCCAGCCCGAAGCGCTCCGCGCCCTCGATCAGCATCACGGTGGCTCGGCTCACATCGAGACCCACTTCAACGAGACTCGTCGTCACGAGCACGTCGACGTCGCCGGCTGCGAACGCTCGCATCACAGCGTCGCGCTCACCCGATTTGAGCTGTCCGTGAGCAACACCGACCCGGAATTCGCTGAACGGCCCCGTGCGCAGCCGCTCCGCCTCGGCGATTGTGGTCGCAGCGTCGATCGCCTCCGATTCCTCGATGGCCGGACACACCACATACGCCTGCCCTCCGGCGCGCAACTGCCGGCGTACGAAGTCGTAGCCCTCCTCTCTCTGTGCCTCGTCAACGAGACTCGTCACCACCTTCTGGCGACCACTAGGCAAACCTTCGATGGTGGTCACGTCGAGGTCGCCGTAGAGCGTCAGCGCCAGGGTGCGCGGGATTGGCGTCGCGGTCATGTGCAACACATGCGGCGCGCAGCCGCCGCGCTCGGCACGCCGCACCAGCGCGTCTCGTTGCTCCACGCCGAAACGGTGCTGCTCGTCGACCACGAGCACGGCGAGGTCGTGGAATTGCACGTCTTCCTGGAGCAACGCTTGCGTGCCGACAACGAGGGCGGCGGCACCGGAGGCGATCCGCGCGAGCGCTGCAGCGCGTTCACGCCCCGTCAGCGCTGAGGTTACGACCTCCATGGGGACGAGCGCGCCGACGTAACGCGCTGCGGTCGCCGCATGCTGGCGCACAAGCGTCTCGGTAGGAGCGATCAGAGCCCCCTGATGCCCGTTCTCCACGGCACGCACCAGGCAATGCAGAGCGACAACCGTCTTGCCGGAACCCACATCGCCCTGCAGCAGACGACGCATCGGCAAGTCGCCGCGAAGGTCCTCGTCCAGCTCGGCGATGGCGCGCTCCTGGTGCTCGGTGAGCACAAAGGGCAGGGCCGCGACAAAGGCAGCCGTGAGCTCACTGGTGCGGGGCAGCGGCGATGCTGTGGCGCGCTGCCGCTGACGCGCCTTGTGCATCTGCAGCCCGAGTTGCATGAGAAGCAACTCCTCGAGGACCATGCGGGCACGACTGCTGCGCGCCTCCTCGAGATCGCGCGGCATGTGCAACCCAGTGAGCGCATCGGCGCGACTGGGAAGCCGTTCGCTGACTCGCAGCGCCGCCGGCAACGGATCTGGCAACCGCCGCATCGTCGAGCGCAGCGCGCGCACGGCATCGCGCAGCACCCGAGATGAGACTTGCTCGCTGGCCGGATAGACAGGGACGATGCCTTCGGTATGCGCGACCTCCGACTCACAATCGGCAACGATCTCGTGCGTACGCACAACGAACGACGGATGCCCGGCCTGCGGCCTGTAGGTGCCACGCAGACTCAGCCACGTGCCCTCGGTCAGGACCTGCGCCAAGTACTGCTGATTGAACCACACGGCCTCGACGGCGCCGGATTCGTCACGCACCGCGGCGCGCACGACAGCGACGCCGCGCCGCGCGGTGCGTTCGCGGCTCACCCCCTCCACCCGACCACGGACCGTCGCCTCCTCACCCACACGGAGGTCGCGGATGAGCTTGCGTTCCTGGAGCTCCGCGTAGCGGCGCGGCGTGTGAGCAATCAGGTCACCGACCGTCTCGAGGCCAAAGGCGACCAACCGCTTGGCAACCGGGCGGCTCACGTTCGCCAGCTCGGCGAGCGGTCTTTGCAGAGACAAAGGCTCGAAGAAGAGTCGCGGACACGGCGGCCGATCCGCAGGACGGCCGCCGCCGAAGCGCGGCGGAAGCGCCGACGGCGTCACTCCGCGATGAATGCGAAGCCGGCCGTGCCAGGGCCGATGTGCGTGCCGACCACGGCGCCGACCTTTCCGCAGAAGACGAAGTGCGCGTTGGGACGCACACGCTCGATGAGACTCTTGAGTCGCGGCGGCTCGTCGTCGTTCAGCGCGTCGATGAGAACGTAGTACAGATCGTCGGTCGGCTTGGTGAACTCGTTGAGGAAGCGCTCCATCGCGGCCTCGGCCTTCTTCTGGCCGCGCACCTTGGCGTACGGAGCAAGCAAGCCGTCGACGTTCTGGATAAGCGGCTTGAGATCGAGTACACCGCCCACCAGCGACGCGGCCCGGCCGATGCGGCCGCCGCGGCGCAGATACTCGAGCGTTGCCACATGCACCATGAGACGCGAGTTGGCGATCGTGTGTGCCATGTAGTCGCGCAACTCCTCGAGCGTCGTGCCGCGCTCGAGCCGGAAGCGCAGCCGCTCAGCACACAGCGCCATGCCCGACGTGACGTTGCGCGTGTCGAAGACCTCGACCCCGGGAAACGCCTCCGCCGCCTGACGGGCCGCCTGTACCGTGCCGCTCATCTCGGCGGAGATATGGATGGAGAAGACGTGCTCGTACTCCTTGGTCACCGCCTCGTACACCGCCGTGAACTCGCCGACGGTCGGCTGCGACGTCGTCGGCAGCGTCGCTGACGCGCCAAGCTTGGCGTAGAACTCGTCGTGCGTGATGTCGATGCCGTCGCGGTACATCTCGTCGCCGAAGTGCACTTTGAGCGGAACCATGAACAGACCCGCACGGTCGAAGAAGCCGGCAGGCGCATCGCAGGTAGAGTCGAGGACGATGGCGGTGTTGTGAATCGTCAGCTCGTGTGTCATTCGGCGCTCGCTAGGATCGGGTAAAGCGGTTGCCCACCTTCATGGACACTTACCTCGACTTCGGGCAGAGCCCTCCTCGTGATCTCCTCGAGCCTCGCCAACCCCATGCCGGAGCCGTTCAGCGACGTCAGCAGGGTGACGTACTCGGCGCCATCACGAGCGAGTTCTTCGAACAGGCGCGTCACGACGGTCTCGAGATCGTCGGCGGCAACGACCAAACGACCGTCGATGAGACCCATGGTCTGACCGCTGCTCACGGCCACGCTGTCGAGCTCGCAGTCGCGCACGGCCTGCGTCACCTCTGCGGAACGCACGTCTGCGATCGCTTCCTCCATCAGGCGGGCGTTGGCGACCGCATCGCTCTCCGGGTCGAAGGCGACCATCGCCGCCAACCCCACGGGCATTGAGGTCGTCGCGACCACCGCCACGTGACGGCTGCTCATCCCTGCTGCCTGCTCCGCCGTGAGGATGATGTTGCTGTTGTTGGGAAGGATGACGATCTCTTCGCAGTCGAGCCCATCGATCGCCTGCAGCAACTGTGCGGCACTCGGATTCATGCTCTGACCGCCGTCGACGATCACCTCGGCGCCGAGCTGTCGGAAGAGCTCCTTGTTGCCGTCGCCGACGACTACGGCGACGACGGCAACACCCTCACGATCGGCGGCCCGTTGCTGCAGGCGCGCATCGCGCGCTCGCGTCTGCGCGTGCATGTCGTTGATCTCGACTTCACCGATGACGCCGTGTTTCACGGCCTCGCTGAGCATCAGCCCAGGATCGTTGGTGTGCACGTGGATCTTGACCATGCGCTCGTCGCCGACCGCCAGCTCGCTGTCGCCGATCGTGTGCGCGAAGCTCTCGAGCGCCCGAACATCGATGCCCCCGCCGCTGATCAGCAGACTCGTGCAGTAGCGGAACTGCGAGAGCTCGGAGTGGCCGGGATGCGGCAACTCGAGGACCTCGACGCTGGCCGAGGACACAGGCGCCGCGACCGTGTGCAGCGCGACGGCGGTGACGGGGAGATCCAGATCGACGTCGCGCAGGCCGGCGAGCCCCACGGCCAGGCCGCGAAAGAGCACGAGAAGCCCGTACCCGCCGGCGTCGACAACACCGGCTTTGGCGAGCACCGGAAGTTGCTGCGGTGTTCGCTCGACGGCGATGCGCCCCGCCTCCTCGACGGCGACGAACAGCGTCTCCAGGCCGAGGCCGCTGGGGATTGCCTCAGCGGCCGACGCCATCTCGCGGATGACCGTCAACATGGTGCCTTCGACCGGTTCGCGGACGGCGCGATAGGCGCTCTCCGACGCCTCCCGCAGTGCCTCCTTGAAGTCGGCGGTCGTGAGAGCGTCCGAGCGTCCCCAGACGTCGCAGACGCCGCGCACGATCTGCGACAGGATGACGCCTGAGTTGCCGCGGGCGCCCATAAGTGATCCCTTGGTGACCGCGGCGGCAACCTCAGGGATACTCTCGGCGGTGCTCAACTCGAGCTCCTCCAGCACCGCCCGAACAGTCAACGCCAGATTGGTCCCGGTGTCACCGTCCGGCACCGGATAGACATTGAGGTCGTTGATCACTGCACGCTCGGCGTCGAGCGCCGCCAACGCGGCTTCGATCGCCTTGATTGCTGCGTGACGAACGTTCAACGGCCGCTCAGTCCTTGAGATCTTCGACGCGCACGCTTACCTCACCGAGCGGCAGCCCGGCGACTCGCCCAAGTTGGTACCGCACCTGCTCCTGAAGGTTGGCAGTGACCTGCGCAAGGTTGATGCCGCGCTCCATGACGACGTGCAGGCCGACGTTGACCACGCCGTCTTCGACGGCCACCTCGACGCCCTCATCGAGTGAACCGCGGAACATCCGCGCCAGGCGCCGAACAGGCCGATCCTGCATCCCGACCACGCCGTAGGTGGCGTGTGCCGTCTTGCCGGCGAGTTTGGCGATAACGCGATCGGCGACTGTGACCTCGCCGCCGGCGTCCGGAGCACCGAGCGGGATCCTGAGTTCAACCGAGCTCATGCCGTCGCCTCAGGGACGCCGTGATGATGCGATGGCGCCGGCGCGTTGCCCGGGAGTGACGCGGCGTTCGGCATATACATACGTCTGCGGGCCATGACGCCTCGATAGAGGGGTACAGAGGTCCAGCACGGGCAACAGCGACGATTTGCGTTGCCCGGTCGCGTGCAGCATACTAGCGCGAGCATTGGCCAATCAAGCCTGAGGAACGTCCATGTCCAAAGTGTGTCTTACCTGCGGCAAGGCGCCCGCAGTGGGCTGCAACGTGAGCCACTCGCATCGCCATACGAAGCGCCGCTTCGAGCCCAATCTCCAGCGCATCCGAGTCATGGTAGACGGTCACCCGCAGCAGGCCTACGTGTGCGCCCGCTGCCTCAAGTCGGGCCGCGTCACAAAGGCCGTCTGACACCGTAGTCCGCTCTCGCTGAGCCCGGCTCAACGCGCCTTCCTCGCGGAAGGCATGTAGAGCCGGGCTCTTCGTGCTTCTCCGCTCCCCTTCGCCTCACCGCGCAGCATCTCTCTGCCCGCGTCTCGCCACCAAGCGTGCGCGAACCTCACTCGGCCGCGGGCCACGACAAGGTGTGGAAGGCACGGCGGTGCACCGCGGCCAATCGCTCGCGCTCACCGGGCAACTCAAGGACCGCCGTTGATCGCTCAAGAGCCGACGACGCCTGCCTTCTGGCTTCCTCGGCGACGGTCCCCGTTGCGTTGGCGGCAACCATCCCGAGGAGCTTCTGGAGTCGTACAGCCACCTCAAGCATGCCCGCTCCGTCGCGGGCTACCGGCGCAAAGCCGTCGCTGACGAGGTCCTCGTCCCGCAGTGGCACGAGACTGACACGCGTGAACCTCGGCACGGCACTCAGCTCCGACGACGCGAGCGCATCCCGGCGCGCACTCTGCGCATCGATGAGCAGCTTCGTCATGCGCGTGGCCACGAGGATCGCAGTCCCGGGATCGTTGACCGCCGGCGACAGCGCACGCTGCGCGACTTCACTCAGCACGATCAGTCCGAAGCGCGGATCCTGATCGTAGCTCCGCGCTCCCCTGATGATGAACGCCTTGCGTAAACGCGCGAGCGCCTCGTGCGACACGGAGGCTCCAACCACCACCGCCAGAATGGTCGTCGTGTCGACGAACGCCCCAGGGCGCACGCGAACGTGACAGAACCCTCCACACACCTCGAGCGTGGACTGAAGCCCGGCCATGTCGATATGTGTGAGATAGCCGACCTCTCGCGGCAAGAGGTGCAGCCCGGCCGGAGCTGAGCTCGTTCCCGCATGCGCGCCCATGTATGGCGCGTGCGCATGCGCGCGCAAGGCATCCCACGTCACGCGCTCGATGCGCGTCATGGTGTCGCCGAGACGCCCCAGTTTGGTCAACGTCCGCAGCCAGAGAATGAGCGTGGCGACGACGAAGGCAAGCACCGCCAGTGTGGCCACGAACAGGACGAAGCGACCCGCCTCCTCGTAGTAGCCGATTCCCAGCGCCACTTTGGCGACAACCGCGAAGATGAAGGCGGCAATGAAACTCCCGATTGCCGTGCGCGTGCCTTCGTCACCAACGACCAGGTCTGTAGCGCGAGGAGTCGCGGCACTCGCCGCCGACGCGTACGCGGCGACGACAATGCCGAGCGCGAAGGTGGTCACCGCAAGCATGCTCGAGGCGAGCACCGTGAGCAGCCCGTCGAGTGCCTCGCGATCGATGCCCGACGTAGGAAACTCCGTCAGGAGAACGTCCGCGCCCGCCGCCGCAAGCGCGAGGATCACCGCCACGAGCACGGCTCCTGCAGGCGTGAGCCAGATCCTGTTACTGCGATCCGCGAACCAGAGCCTGAGTCCGTACATAAGCTACACGACTACCTGCGTTGCTCCTGGGCCGGCTCGACAATAGCGACACTGCTGCGCCTGGACGCGTCGTAGCGAACCTTCACACGAGAGCCCTCGCCCAGACGGCGCAGGTAGTCGACGCTGAGAAACTGCGTCGCCTGAGCTCGGTAGCGAGCCCCGTCGCGAGCCCGCACATCGAGATCGCAGCGCACCTGCTCGTAGTCGCCATCGGGGGTGGCGCTGCGCTCGCCCGTCTTCTCCAGACTCACGACTGTGGCGCGTGCCGGCACCCCTTCTTCAAGCACGGCACGTACTCTGCGACCGGGGAGAAGCACGACGAGAACCGAGGCGGCCGTGATGAAGACGACTGAGGTGAAGAAGGCGGCGGCGATCGCACCCTTGCCGCCGCCTATCGACCACGGCCACGTCGCGTTGGTGCTCCAGCCGGCCGCGTGACCGATCCAGTAGCCGATCCACGCGCCAACAACACCGCTGGCGATCAGCACCACCCACTTCCGCACACTTCGCACGTGTCACCTCACTCCGAGAACGCCACGATACAGGCCGTGATTCACGAGACCTGTTCGCCACGACCTCGTGAGATCAACCAGAAGAATACCGGCTCCGTACGGGCACGAGAAAGCGACGACCCGTCGCCAAGGCAGCGATCGTCGACCTTGCGCGCCGATCAAGGCCGAGAACGACGAGTCGACGGCACGAGTAGGGCGGCGAAGGCGCCCACGACGGCAACCCCCGCGGCCAACAAGTACGCAGGCGCGAACGAGTCGTAGACGTCGGCGAGGACGCCGCCGACAAGCGGACCCAGCGTCTGGCCGATGCCGAGGAAGAACGTCACAAACCCGAGTGCCGCGGCGGTGAGCGAACGACTGAAGACGTCTCCGCAGGCGGCGCCCACGATGCCGGGCACGCTCCAGGCCGTGATACCGAAGAGAACCGCAGAGACGGCGAGCCCCGCCGGGCTGGTCCACAGCGCGAAGCCGGCGAAAGCCACGGCGTGAATTGCGCAGACCATCGCCAGCGCGTACTTGCGCCCGACGATGTCAGAGATGTGTCCCCAGAGCACGCCGCAGACGAGGCTCGCCCAACCGAGCACCATGAACAGTGTGCCGGCGCTTGAGGCAGCCATGCCGAGATCCCCGGTCAAGCGGCGAAAGAAGAACGTGAGGTAGATGACGTACGAGAACCCGAAGGCGAAGTAGACGAGGCCTAGGCGCCACGCGAAGCCGGAGCGGAAGACGAGGCCGAAGCCGCCCTCAAGTGCCTCGGCCTCGTGGACCGCCGCATTGCGATCCGGTGGACTCTCACGCACGGTCACGGCCGCGAACACGGCGATCACCAGCGCGGCCGCGGCAAACAGAAACCACACCAATCGCCAAGCGTCCTGCCCGTAGGCGGCGATGATCGCCGGCACCAGCGGGCCTACGACGACAAGCGCCAACGAAGAGCCGGAGACGGCAATACCGGCCGCCAAGCCTCGCCGCCGGGCGGAAAACCAACTTGAGACGAGAGCGACGGTTGGGACGTTGGCGAGACCGGCTCCGACACCCGTCAACGCGCGCGCGGCCGACGCAGATGTGACCCCTTGCGCAAGCCCCGTCGCCGCCATGGCCACGGCGGCGATCACCAGTCCGGCGGTGATGATGCCGCGAGCGCCGACGCGCGCCGACGCGAAGCCGGCCCCGACGGCGACAACGACGTAGGCGGCGAGATTCCAGCTCGCGAGTGCGCCGGCCTCGGTATTGCTCAGACCGAGGTCGGCCTGCATCGAGGGCAGAACGGCCGAGTAGCCGAAGCGTCCCAGTCCAAGCGCAGCGAAGATCGTGAGACAGCCGGCGGCCAGGACAAGCCAAGCGTGGCGGCGCCGGCGCTCGTCCTCGCCGCCCAACGTCACGGCAGCGTCTTGGTGAGATTCGCCATCTCGAGCGCCGTTGTGGCCGCCGACCAACCCTTGTTGCCCGCCTTGGTCCCGGCACGCTCCACGGCTTGCTCGATGGTGTCGGTGGTGAGCACCCCGAAGATCACGGGCACGCCCGTATCGAGACTCACTTTGGCGATGCCCTTGGCGGCCTCCGCCGCGACGTAGTCGAAGTGCGGCGTGCCGCCGCGAATGACCGCACCGAGACAGATCACGGCGTCGTAGCTGCCGCTCCCCGCCAATCGCTGAGCCACAAGAGGAAGCTCGAAGGCGCCCGGTACCCAGGCCACGTCGACATCGCCCTCTGCGACGTCATGGCGCCGCAGGCAGTCGAGCGCGCCTTCGTACAGACGCATCGAGATGAGCTCGTTGAACCGTCCGACGACCAGCGCGAACTTCAAGCCGGTGCCGTTGAGCATGCCTTCGTAGGTGGTCATCGCACGCACTCCTTTCTCAACCCTCGACGCCCTCGTCGCTGGCGAACAGGTCTTCGTGTTCGAGCAGGTGGCCCATCTTGTCGCGCTTGGTGCGCAAGTAGCCGACGTTGTCGTCTAGAGGAGGGATCTCGATACGTTCCCTGCCGGTGACACGCAAGCCGTAGCCCTCGAGCGCAACGATCTTCTTCGGATTGTTGGTCATGAGGCGAATCGTCGAGAGACCGAGATCGGCCAGGATCTGGGCGCCGGTGCCGTAATCGCGCAGATCGGCGTCGAAACCCAGTTCGAGATTCGCCTCGACGGTATCGCGACCTTGCTCCTGCAAGGCATACGCGCGCAGCTTGTTGATGAGTCCGATACCGCGACCCTCCTGACGCATGTAGAGCACGACACCGAGGCCCTCTGCCTCGATGCGGCGCAGCGCTTCGGTGAGCTGCTCGCCACAGTCGCAGCGCTGCGAACCGAAGACGTCGCCGGTGAGACACTCCGAGTGCACGCGAACCAGCACGTCCCGCTGGCCGGCGACGTCACCCTTGACGATCGCGACGTGGTGACCCCCGTCCAGCACCGACTCGTAGCCGATGGCCTTGAAATCGCCGTAGACGGTAGGTAGCGCCACGGTCGCGGCGCGGCGCACGAGACGCTCAGTGCGCCGCCGATAGCGGATCAGCTCGGCGACGGTGACAATCCGAAGACCGTGCTTCTGCGCGTACGGGATGAGATCGGGAATGCGAGCCATCGTTCCGTCGTCGTTCATGATCTCGCAGATCACCGCCGAGGGATTGAGGCCGGCGAGCCGCGCGAGATCAACGCCAGCCTCGGTTTGCCCGGCACGCTCGAGCACACCGCCCGGTCGAGCCGAGAGCGGGAACACGTGACCCGGCTGCACGAGGTCATGCGGTTGCGTCTCCGCCGCGATGGCAACCTGAATCGTGTGTGCGCGATCGGCGGCCGAGATGCCCGTCGTCACTCCCTCGCGCGCCTCGATCGAGACAGTGAAGGCCGTCTGCATGCGCGCCTGGTTGTTGGTCGTCATCTGCGGCAGATTGAGCTCGGCGCAGCGTTGCGGCGTGAGCGCAAGGCAGATGAGCCCGCGGCCCTCTTTGGCCATGAAGTTGACATGCTCCGCCGTGGCGAACTGGGCCGCAAGCGTGAGATCGCCCTCGTTCTCACGATCCTCGTCGTCGCAGACGATGATCATGCGACCCTCACGCAATTCGTCGAGGGCTTCCTCGACCGTCGCAAAGGCGCTCGCTGAGGTGGCTTCGGAGCGCTTGCCCGCCATCTCAGCAGAAGAAAGGTGATCCGTCATCAAAACCCCGCTTCCGCAAGTTTCTCCCAAGTGAGTCCGTGCCCGGGCTTCCCGCGCGCGACGAACGCGTGGACGTACTTGCCGATCAGGTCGGCTTCGAGATTGACATGTGTGCCCCGTCGCAGCCGTCCCAAAGTCGTAACGGCAGCTGTGTGTGGGATCAGCGAGACCCGCAAGCGTTCGCCGTCGACGGCGACAATCGTCAGGCTGACGCCGTCGACGGCGACGGAGCCCTGCGCGACGCTCACGCGAGCGACTGCCTCCGGCGCATCGATCTCGACAACCAGAGCGTCGGCTTCTGGCGACACCGAGAGCACCGTGCCAACGCCATCGATGTGGCCGCTCACGAGGTGCCCGCCGAGGCGCGACTCAAGTGTGAGCGCGCGCTCGAGGTTGAGCTGCTCGCCTGGGCTCCGCTCGGCGAGCGTGGTGCGGCGCACGGTCTCCGGCATGACGTCGGCGTCGAAACCGTCTCCGCCGACGCGCGTGACCGTGAGGCAGACGCCATCGGTCAAGATGCTGTCACCGACGGCCGTGCCCGCAAGCACCTTGCGCGCCACAACGGAGAGGGTGGCGCTCCGGGTGGTCGTGCGCAGGCTCCGTAAGGTGCCGATCTCCTCGACGATGCCGGTGAACACGGCGCTCAGCCTCCGAACTTCGTCAGAGTGCCGGTGAGCACGAAATCGTCGCAGATCTGGCGCCATTCGACATCGTTGAGATGCCATGCCTCAGAGACAGCCTCGACGGCCGGTGCCGCGAACAGATCGGGCGCGCCGCGCCCGACGACGAGCGGCGCAACAAACAGCATCACACGATCGATAAGCCCGTCGGCGAGCAGGCTGCCGGCCAGTCCGGGTCCGCCCTCGCAGAGCACGTCCAGGAGTCCGAGTCGCGTCAGTTGGGCGAGTCCCTCGCGCAGCCCCCCATCCCCGACCTCGATGAGCTCGGCACCGCGCGCCGAGAGTAGACGCCGCGTCCCTTCTTCGCAGCGCTCGGCGATCACGACCGTGGGGATGCTGTGCGCTGTAGCAAGAACCTTCGAGGCGGGCGGCAGTATTCCGCTGCGGGTGACGATCACCCGCACAGGATCGCGGCCCTCGGCGAGGCGCACATTGAGCTCCGGGTCGTCGCGGCGCAGTGTGCCGGCGCCCACCATGACCGCGTCGCACGTGGCACGCATCCGGTGAACGACGCGACGACTCTCGAGACAGCTGATCCAGCGCGCATCGCCGCGTGCGCCGGCAACCTTGCCGTCGAGCGTAATCGCCGCCTTGTAGGTGATCAGCGGCAAACCCGTAGCGTGGAACTTCACGAAGGCGGCGTTCTGCTTGCGCGCTCGCGCCGCCCAAGGATCGTCGAGCAGCACCACGTCGACTCCGGCGCGGCGCAGCCGTTCGAGGCCGCGTCCATCGACGCGCGGATCCGGATCGCGCATGGCGACCACAACCCGCGCGACCCCCGCTGCGATGAGCGCGTCGGCGCACGGAGGAGTCCTGCCGAAGTGACTGCACGGCTCGAGGTTGCAGTAGAGCGTGGCGCCGCGCGCCCTCTCCCCCGCATCGCCCAACGCCAGCACCTCGGCGTGCGGTTCTCCCGGGCCGCGATGACTGCCGCGACCGACAACCTCGCCGTCGGCGACGAGCACCGCACCCACCATCGGATTGGGGTGCGTGCTCCCGCGACCGAGTTCAGCGAGTGCCAACGCTTCTTCGATGTACCGCTCGTCGTCCACGTGCATGTCCTCGAGAGATGCCCCGGGCGGACGACGCGGTCGCGTCGTGACGTGCTTCTCTCATCCGGACTCTGACCGTCGGCCCAGGAGTTTCACCTGGTCAACCCCTCGGAGCTTGAAGCTCGCAGGGGCTCGCGGGCTATGACCGCCGGTGGGGACTTCCACCCCGCCCTGAAGCAGCTTGAGCTGACGTCGCGATTATACGGCCGTGGTGGCCGCTTGCGCCAGCGCGCGCAAGCGCGCCGCGGGATCGTCGCCGCCGTACACGCTGGAACCGGCAACAAAGAGGTTGGCGCCGGCGCGCCTCAGCTCGGCGATATTGCCGAGGCAGACGCCGCCGTCGATCTCGACGGCCACGTTGTCGGGGAGAAAGGCGCGAGCTTCGCGCAGCTTCTCGACGGTGCTGGGGATGAAGGCCTGCCCCCCGAACCCGGGGTTGACCGACATGATGAGGACGAGGTCGCAGAAGTGACGCGCCTCGGCCAAGGTGGCCAGCGGCGTCGCCGGGTTGAGCGAAACGCCGGCAGCAGCTCCTGCCTCGCGAATCTGCGTGAGCACACGATGAAGGTGCACACAGGCTTCCTGGTGCACGGTGATCGCGTCGGCGCCGGCGGCGGCAAACTCGTCGACATAGCGTTCGGGATGCTCGATCATGAGATGCACGTCGAAAATCGCGCCGGCGCCGTGCACCAGCGGCTCGAGCGCCTTCACCACCAGCGGACCGATCGTGATGTTGGGCACGAATTGCCCGTCCATGACGTCGACGTGGATCACACGCGCGCCGGCGTCGAGAACCGTCTGCACGTCACGACCGAGATTGGCGAAGTCGGCTGAGAGGATGGACGGGGCAATGCCGATCTCGTGCAGATGATCCAAGAGAGCCTCCCGTCCTGTGCAGTGGGCGCGGCCCGCCTGCGGCGACCGCGCCGCGTATTCTACCTCCGCGCGAAGCCCGGGCGAGGCCGCGCGCCGCGAGACGTCCACCCGCGCCGGCCGGATGTCAGAGTCTACTCCTCCGCGGATCCGCCCAAGTGGGTGCTCCACGGAATTGTGACCCACGGGCTGGAAGAGTCCGAGAGCAGGTAGTAGTACGCCGCGGAGAACTTCTCCCCGTTGGCAGCGGTTTCATCCACCGACCAGAAGCGTCGCCCGATGAGGTAGTTCTCACCGAGATCGCTCCACGACGAGAACGAGCCTTGCCTTGCACGCGCCGCCGGCATGATCTTGGACCAAGCCTCTTCCTCGGAGAGATAGCCCAGGTAGTAGCCGCGACTGCACAGAGAGACGTACCTCGAGTAGTCCCATGCAGCGATGCGCGAGCTCCCAAGAGACGGGCCGAACTCGAGTGCGACGTCAATCTCGTTCTGAGCCTGAGGGTTGTCCCCCGCCATCTCGTAGAGTTCCTGCATCTCCCCCGGCGTAGACTCGGCCAGCAGGCGAGAACTGGTCGCTCGACGCTCGATGGGTACGCGGGTCAGGCGCCGGGCAAGCGCAGGCGTGCGACGAAGAAGCCGGTGCTGCCGCCGTCGGGGGGCAGCACGCGGAGTGCCTCCGGCATCTCGGGGTGGGCGAACTCGGGCCGCGCAGCGCCGAGACCGTCCAGAAGCCAGCCGGAGAACTGCGGCGCCGACGCGAAGGAGCGAACTACCGCGACGGTCTCGGCGCGCGGCAGCGTGCAGACCGCATAGGTGAGCGTTCCGCCGGGCCGGACGCAGCGAGCAGCCCGAGCCAGCAAGCGGCCCTGGAGATCGGCGAGGCGAGGCACGTCGGCGGCACGGCGACGCCAGCGAAGATCGGCCCGCGAGGCAAGCGTGCCCAACCCGCTGCAAGGCGCATCGAGCAAGACGGCGTCGAAGACGCCGTCGAAGGTCTCCGGCAGATCGAGCACGTCGGCGGCGACGAGCTCCACCTGGGGAGCCGCGTCGATGCCGAGCCGCTCCAGGTTGGCACGCATGGCCGTGAGGCGAGCGGCGTCCAACTCGACCGCGGTGATGCGCGCACCCGGGAGAGCGGCGGCAAGCTGGCTCGTCTTGGTGCCCGGAGCCGCACACAGGTCGAGCACGCGCGGTGCGGCCGGCTCATCGTCGACCGATGCGCCCGCGAGTGGCGCACCCGCGCGAAGAGCCTCTGCGGCGATGATCCCGGCAAGCTGTGAGCCGCGCGACTGCGGCGTGACGACGCCGGCGCGGAATGGCGCGGAGCGCTCCAGCGCCGGCCCCTCATACAGCAGCGCCTGGTCGAGTCCGGAAACAGGCGTCGTCTCGAACCCCGCCTCGGCCAGAGCCGCCACTGCACCGACAAGCGTGCAACGCCGCGAATTGACCCGCAGGCAGCGCTCCGGAGCAGCGTTGGCGGCATCCAGGAAAGACCGGGCTGCAGCGTCACCAAGCTCGTCGCGAAGCAACCGCACCAACCAGCGCGGACACGAATGGCGCACGCCCCATTCTTTGTCACCACTGCCGTCAGCGAGGCGCGCAAACGTCTCTCTACCCTCTCGCGCCACCTTGCGCAGCACCGCGTTGACGAAGCCGCGCGCCTGCTTACCCATGTCGGCCACCAACGTGACGGCGTCGTCGACCGCGGCGTGTGCCGGCACACGATCCAGAAACAGGATCTGGAAGGTGGCCAAACGAAGACTCGCCAGCACCGCGCTCTCGGTGCGTTCCAGCGGCGCCTTGGTGTACATCCCCACAACGCTGTCGATGGAGAGACGTCGCTTGATAGTGCCGGTGATGAGTTCGTGGGCGAGCGCGCGGTCGCGCGCGTCGAGCTGTTCCAACTCGGGCAACCCCACGAGCGTGTCGTCCAAGCGAGCAGTGCCGGTGGGTCGGTCGGCGCCAAGGCGAACGAGCACCCGCCAAGCCGCCTCGCGGGCGGGGCTCAGCATCAGTGCGGCCCAGCCAGCGCCCGGCCGGCGCCGCGCAGAAACTCTGTCGCCGCCACGCGGGTGCGGCCCTCCTGCTGCAGTTCCAGCACCTCGATCCACCCGTCGCCGGCCGGAAGCGCCAGATGCGTAGCGCCGGGAGCCGGCTGCGGGCCCTCGCCGACGGCGGCGCGCCAGATGACCGTGCGCCGCCCCAGAAGGTTCATCACCGCGCCGATGTGGGGCGAGAGGGCGCGCACATGGTTGACGATGGTGTGAGCGGGCCAAGACCAGTCGATCACGCGATCGGTCGGCAGGATCTTGTCGGCGTAGGTAACCTCGCCGCTCTGCGGTCGCCACACGATGGACCCGTCCGCCAGCGCGGCGAGCGTCTCGAGAAGCGCATCGACCGCGGCGGGGGCGATGAGCTCATACGCCCGCCCGGCGTCGGCGTCAGGGGGAACCTCCACTCGGCGCAGCGCTCCCACCGGCCCTTCGTCGACGCCGGCAGTCATCTTCAGAATGGTTACACCCAAGTCCGTCTCGCCGGCCATCAGCGCGCGTTCCACCGGCGCGGCACCACGCCAGCGCGGCACGAGCGACGGATGCACGACGATCGTCGTCACCGCGTCGAGCACGTTCTGGCGCAAGATCTGTCCGTAGGCGCAGACGACGAGGACTTCGACCCGACGCTCGCGCAACTCGACGAGCGTCCCGTCGTCCGAGATGCGCTGCGGCTGTAGAACCGGCACGCCCAAACCCTCCGCCCGCAGCTTGATCGGCGGCGGCGTGGGCGTGCCGTGACGGCCCTTCGGCCGGTCCGGATTCGTGATGACGACCACCGGCCGCTGATTCGCCGCCACAAGGCCGGCGAGGACGATCTCAGCGACCGGCGCGGTGCCCGCGAAGGCGATCCGCATCACTCAGAGGCCGCCGCCGACCGCATGCAGGTTCGGACCCTGCGCCGCGATCTCACGCAGCGCCTCGGCGCGAGCACTGGCAGTCGTGCGGTCGAGGATCAACGTGCCCTCGAGATGGTCGAACTCGTGCTGAATCACGCGCGCCTCAAGCTCTTCGGCAATGAAGTCGAGTGGCGCGCCGTAGCCGTCGAAGGCCTGCACCCGCACACTCACCGAGCGCACGACCGGCATGTTCAGCCCGGGCACACTGAGACAGCCCTCTTCAACCTCTTCGACCTCCGCCGAGTACTCGCTGAGTACTGGGTTGACGAGCGCCTGTGGACCCTCGTCGACGTCGTAGACCAGAAGTCGTTGTGAGAGACCGATCTGCGGCGCCGCCAAGCCGATGCCGGGAGCGTCGTGCATCGTCTTCACCATGTGCTTGATGAGCTTGCGCAAGCCGCGATCGAATTGCTCCACCGGCAGCGCCCGTTGGCGCAGCACGGGATCGCCGACGACACGAATCTCCTTCTGGGCCTCGCGCCGGGCACGCTCGACCTCCGCACGTGCGCTCGCTTCTTTCTCTGTGATATTGCTCATGATCGTCTCTTCGTCTCGTTCGCACTCCTATGGTACCGCACCGCCTAGAGCCATTGCGGATCGACGTCCGGGACCAGCCGAACGCCGCGCTCCGCGAACCGCGAACGGTTGTGACCCAGCCACGGTCGCAGCGTATCCAAGGTTTTCCCTATGTCCGGCGACTTAACCACAACTCTGCAGGCGTAGCGCCCATGGCTGCGCCAGAGAGGTCCCGGCCCTAGCACGAGCTCGTCGTGCTCGAGCCGGGCCACCAGGCGCTCGGCGGTGAACCTCCCGGCGACCTGCACCCGTTCTTGGTCGCGGCCGGAGACCTCGAGCGCCGCCAACGACGCCGCCGGCGGGTAGCTGAGCTCACGCCGGCGCTCGACCTCATCGCGGTAGAAACGTTCCTCTTCTCCGCGCGCCGCCAGCACGATGGGGCGCGCCTCCGGATTCAGCGTCTGAACGATCACGCGGCCGGGATGCTCGCCGCGGCCGCTGCGCCCACCCACTTGGATGAGCATGGCGAACGTTCGCTCCTCGGCGCGGAAGTCGGGAAAATGCAGCGTCAGATCGGCATTGACGACGCCGACGAGCGTGACGTCGGGAAAGTGATGGCCCTTGGCGATGAGCTGTGTGCCGACGAGCACTTTCGCGCCCGGCTGCGCAAAGCGCTCAAGCACGGCGCGCACGCGAGCATGAGAGGAGGCCACGTCCGAATCGAGACGCAGCAGCTCGACCCCCGGCATGAGCTGCGCCACCTCGCGTTCCACACGTTCGGTGCCGTGGCCGTGCCGGACGAGGTCCAGCCCGCCGCACACAGGGCAGGCGGCGGGCGTCGCTTCGCTGTAGCCACACGTGCGACAGCGCAGGCCGCGATGTTCGTAGTAGGTCAGAGTCACGTCGCAGCGCGGGCATTCCCAAGCGTGACCACAGTGATCGCAGACCATGTACGACGCGAAGCCACGGCGATTGAGGAAGAGCATCGCTTTATGACCAGCGTCGATCGTCGCCGCAAGGGCGTGTGCGAGCTCACCTGAGAAGACGCCGTGCTGCCCCCGCATGTCGACGATCTCGAGTACCGGAGGCAGCGAACCGTCGACTCGGCGCCGCAGGTCCGCGTGGATCGGCACACGCGCGTAACTCTCAACGCTGGGCGTCGCCGAACCGAGCACGAGCACGGCGCCGGCGGCTTCTGCCCGCCAGCGCGCCACGGTGCGAGCGTCATAGGCAGGTTCGCTCTCCTGCTTGTAGGAGATGTCGTGCTCCTCGTCGACAATGATGAGACCGAGGTCGACGAGCGGCGCGAATACCGCGGACCGTGCGCCGACCACGAGGCGCACGGTGCCCTGCGCGATCTCACGATAGGCGAGAAGACGTTCGCCGGCAGACAGCCCCGAGTGCAGCACGGCCACCGGCGCGCCGGCAAAACGTGCCCGCACCCGCGCCACCGTCTGCCCCGTGAGCCCAATCTCGGGGACGAGGAAGAGCACGGAACGGCCGCCCTCCAGCGCCGCCTGGGCGGCCTGTAGGTAGACCTCAGTCTTGCCGCTGCCGGTGACCCCGTGCACAAGCACCTCGTCGCCCGGGCGCGCGCGACAGAGCACTGCGTCGAGGGCGTCGCGTTGTTCGGACAAGAGCTCGTGTCCGCCAGACACGGCGACGCAGGCGTGCTCGCCGACTGCGCCGTCGTCGGTCGTCACCGCAGCCTCTGAGATCTGCGGCAGTGACGACGCGCCAACCGACGGCGACTGCGCGTCGCGGCGATCCGGCGACGGCTCCTCGGCTTCAACCAGCGCCCCCGCTGCGACGAGCTTTCTCAGCGCCGCCGCAGAGACGCCACTGGCGGCGCGCAGGGAGCGCTCGTCCAACACCCCCGCCTCTTCGACGAGCTTGAGCGCCGCTCGCTGCCGGGGGCCGAGGCGTGTCGGCAAGGGGTCGGTGCCACGTCGCAGCGTAGGGCCACTCGGCGTGACGCCGACGACATGCACGCGATAGGCAATACGCAGCCAACCCTTGCGCCGGTAGCGTTCGGCCAGACGCGTGAGATCTCCTGCAGGCAGTCTGAGTCCGTCGACCTCCTCCAGCCGCGTCTCCCCGGCCTCGTGGGCGGCACGTCCCTCCGCGGTGAGCTCGTACTGGCGCACCACCTTGAGCGCGCCCATCGGTGGACACACCAGCGCCAGCGCGTTGCCGAACGAGGTGAGGTAGTACGCCGCGACCTGCTCGGCAAGCGTCAGTAGGTCGACCGGGACTGGAGGCACGTCGAGAAGGTCGCGGAGGGGCAGCACCCGTCCCGCGTGCGCCGTCTCGGGGCGCAACACGACGACCACACCGATGATCGTCTGCGCCCCGAGCGGGACGGCGACAAGCGCTCCAACCGTCACGGTGCCCTCGAGTTCCTCGGGAACACCGTAGTCGAACGCCTCCGCGAAGGCACGCGTGCGAACGAGCGGGAAGACGCCCGCGTACATCATGGCGCCGCGACCAGCCAACGACCGGCGTAGCTCATGCTACGCCCGGCAAGGTCAGCGGTCGGCGGTGATGCGCGCCGCGTTGCCGACGAGGGCGCGCAGCGCCTCGGCCTTGTCTGTGCGCTCCCACGTGAAATCGTGATCCTTGCGGCCGAAATGGCCGTAGGCGGCAGTCTTTCGGTAGATGGGCCGGCGCAAGTCGAGGTCGCGCAGAATCGCGGCGGGACGCAGGTCGAACGTCGCCAGAACGGCGCGCTCGATCTCGCTGAGCGATACGGTTTCGGTGCCCTGGCAGTCGATGTTCACCGAGACAGGGTGCGCGACGCCGATGGCGTACGCCACCTGCACCTGACAACGCTCCGCGAGACCGGCGGCAACGACGTTCTTGGCAACATAGCGAGCGGCGTAGGCGCCGGAGCGGTCGACCTTGCTTGGGTCCTTGCCCGAGAAGGCGCCGCCGCCGTGCGGAGCGCTGCCGCCATAGGTATCGACGACGATCTTGCGACCGGTGAGGCCGCAGTCGCCCATCGGCCCGCCGATGACAAACTTCCCGGTCGCGTTGACGACCGTGATGTCCTCGAGCTTGGAGACGTCGTAGAGATCCTTCGGCAGGATGGGCTCGACAACCTGCTCGAGCAAGTCGGGCAGGATGATGCTCTGCAGATCGGCACTCTCGGCGTGCTGCGCGGCGAGTACGACCTTGACGATCTCGACCGGCTTGCCGTCTTCGTAGCGCACGGTCACCTGAGACTTCCCATCCGGACGCAGGTACGGAAGGATATCGGCGCGGCGCACCTCGGCGAGTCGCCGCGCAAGCTTGTGCGCCAACGAGATGGGTAGCGGCATGAGCTCCGGCGTCTCGTTGCAGGCGAAGCCGAACATCATGCCCTGGTCGCCGGCACCCTGCAGATCGAGAGCGTCGTCGTCGTTGACGTCGGTACGCACCTCGTACGCCTGTGAGACGCCCTGGCTGATGTCCGGCGACTGCTCGTCGATGGCTACCATGACGCCGCAGGTCTCGTAGTCATAGCCGTAGTGCGCATTGGTGTACCCCACGTCTTTGACCGTCTCGCGCACGATCTTGGGAATATCGACGTAGGTCTGCGTCGTGATTTCACCGGCGACCAACGCGAGACCAGTGGTCACAAGGGTCTCGCAGGCCACACGACCATACGGATCATCCGTCAGGATCGCATCGAGGATCGCGTCCGAGATCTGATCGGCGAGCTTGTCGGGATGGCCCTCGGTCACCGACTCGGATGTGAACAGGTAGTTTCTGGCGTCCACCGTACCTCCTGAGGGACTGCGATCCCGGCACGACGGAGTCCTGCCGGCGCATGTTGAGACCTGCGTTGCGGGAGTGAGCGACCACATCGGATCGGAGGCTCCCGCACTCCGACACACCGAGGCGACCGGTACATCCGCAGAAGCTTACCAGAGCGAGAGGCGGGCGTACAAAGCCGGGACGCCCGCCCGAACAACCCTCGGACCGCCGGCGCGGACAGCCGCGAGGCTAGTCCGCCGGTGCGAGCACCTTGCGCATGTAGACGCGCCGCAGGCCGAACTCGAAGCGGCGGTCGAACTCGACGTACCCCAGCTTGGCGTAGAGCACCAGGTTCTCGGCCATGCCCTCGTGGGTGTAGAGATGGATCGCCGAGAACCCCTGAGCGCGAGCCTGCTCCTCGGCGTACACCAAGAGCGCGCGCCCCACACCGCATCCCTGGTGCGCCGGCGAGACGGCCACGTTATCGAGAAGGAAGCCCTCGTGGGTGAGGGACAGCACGAGGATACCGGCGATCTCCCCATCGAGCTCCGCGACGACGACGTGCTCGGTCTCGATTTGTCGAGCGTAGTCTTGCAGAAGAGGACCCGGCTTCTGCCCTATGCGCGGCACCCACGGCACATAGGCCTCCCGAACGCAGGCGGTAACGGCGTCGGCATCCGCGGCGACCGCCCGTCGCAGCGCGAGCCGCCCACTCAACCTCTGCGCCGATCGGTCAGGCACCGCGCTCGCCATGTCGGCCGCAGGCAAGCACCCGAACACCGGCGACAACGAGCGTCGCGGCTGCCGGCCCGTCGACGGCAACGCGGGACGACGCTGCAGGAACAGTGAATCGCCGTCTCACTTCGCACCTCCTCGCGCAGTCGCATGCGTCGCCGACGCTCGCGCGCCGCAGAACCAGTGCCGCTATTGAAGCACTCCTGGAACGATGGCGCCCCCGGCCCCGAGACATCGCAGCGCACACTAGCCGAGAGACGACTGCGTGTCGGCCACCGCAGCCCACACCTTCCCCACGGTGGTCCAGTTGCGCATGGTTGCCGACTCCCCCATGAGGTGGGCGAAAGCCTTGGCCAACGGCGAAGCAATCACACCGTCCGCGCACCAGAGGTAGGCGGCATGGGCGCCGACGGCGAAGGCTTCCGGCGCCCACGGCACCTCGAACAACGACTGGGCGCGGAACAAGGCGCCCGGCTCGGCGACGAACGCCACGAGCAGCCGAGCCGAGTTGGCGGCCACGTCGAGAAGAGGGTTCTCGGCGACGATGCACGCGAGCTGCTCAGCGCGCACGACGATCGTCGTCGCGGAGAAGCCGCAGGCGGCGGCGACCGCCGCTTCGATCTCCGCCGCCACACCCGCAACGCGGCTGTCAGGCACGGTGAAGACGAGATTGCCGCTGTTGAGGACGGTGGCAACCCCTTCGAGGCCGAGATCGTCGCCGAGAGCGCGTAGCTCTGCCATCGAGATCCTCTTGGCTCGCCCGACGTTGATACCCCGCAGCAGAGCGACACAGCGCGCCACAGCTAGATCACCTTGACCGCGACGGCTTTGAAGAACGTGTAGCAGAAGACGCCGTCGTCCTCCGCCGTGCGATACAGATCGCGCACGCCCTCATTGAATCGTTCGAGCGTCGTGAGGCCTGCCGCCACAGCGGCCGCACGCACGCCTTCGATCATCGCCGTGAACGTTTTCCTGGTGAAGCCGTCGACGAACGCCGGCCGGCTACCGTCGACGTAGACCATGCGCGGCACAACCTCCACGGCGGCAAAGCCGGCGCTCACCAGTAGGGGGTAGACGCGGCGGCCGATCATGGAGTCGCCTCCCGCCCGTCGCTGCAGTTCCACCTGGCAAGCGATCGCTTCGTCCGCGGCGGCGCTCGCCGGGGAGAAGAAGGCGGACCCGTGATCGCCCTCGATCACCGTGATCGTGCCTCCCGGCCTGAGCACTCGCCGGAGTTCGGCCAGCGCCGCCATCGGCCGCGTCAGGTGCTCCAGCACGAAGCAGACGAACACGTGGTCGAACGACTCTGCCGCATACGGCAGCGCTAAGATGTCGGCCTGCCGGAACTCCACATTCGTGACCCCAGCGGTGGCGACGCGGCGCCTCGCCTCAGCGAGAGACGCTTCAGAGACATCCACCGACACGATGCGCGCGCCCGGACTTGCCGCGGCCAAGGTCACCGTCTGCGCGCCGGTCCCGCAGCCCGGCTCAAGCACCACGCTGCCGGGCGCGAACGCCGTGTCGGCGTGGAGCAGGTTGACCAATGTGCCGGCTTGGTCGCGCAGGCGCTCACTCTCACGCGCGTGATAGCCGTGCACGTAACCCTGCTCCGTGAGCGGCTGCTCGTTCGAGACCATCAGCTAGCTCCTCCGCTCGAACACCAGTCGCGCCCCGAGACCGATGAGCACCGCGCCGCTGCCACGATGGATCCAGCGTTGCACGCCCGGACGGGCGCGCAGCCAACCGGAGAGAAGGCCCGCAAAGAGCCCTACCGGACCTTTGACGAGAAAGGTGAGTGCTGCAAACGCCAGTCCGAGGACGAGGATCGTGAGCGCCGGCCGCGCATCCTGCGGACCGATGAACTGCGGCAGGAAGGCGAAGTAGAAGATGGCGATCTTGGGATTCGAGATGTTGGAGACGGCGCCGGCGCCGACCAAGCGAGCGAAGGAACGCCGCGGAGCGGCGTCGACCGAGAGTTCCAGTGCAGAGCCGCGCAACATCGCGATGCCGAGATAGACAAGATAGGCAGCGCCGGCGATCTTGAAGGCCAAGAAGAGGGGCTCGGAGGCACGCAAGAGGGCGCCGAGCCCCAGCGTCGCGAGGATCGTATGGCCGACGAGTCCGATGCTCACACCCACCGCCGTGGCCACACCGGCACGCGATCCCATGGCAATGGATCGCGACATGACGAGGATCATGTCCTGCCCAGGAGTGATGATGAGCAGCAGTGACGCCGTGAAGAAGAGCACCCAGGCAACGTCGAGCATCAGCCGCCTCGCCGTCTCAGGCCGGGTCGCGCGACGGTGCGCCGGCGTCGTGACTGGTCGGCTGCCACCGCGCTGCGCGTGTTGACGGTAACGCCAATCTCATCCTTCCCGAACCGCGAACCGCGCGATGACGCGCATTGCGGCATCGGTCTTGAATCGGCACTCCACGCGTCTCCACGTCCACGGCCGGTAGTCCTCCGCGTCGACACTCACGGCACCTTCGCCAGCAGGTCGAACGCGCCCTCGGCGACGGTCACGGCGGCCGGCGTGTCGATCGCGTGCTCGCCGTCGTTGAGCACCAGGGCGAGCGCGAAGCGGCGACCGTCGGCGCGCTCCATGTACCACGAGAAGCACAGCACGCCCGGCTCCGAGCCGCCTTTGAAGGCGACATAAGGCCAAGTCGCCTGATCGATCGACACGCCCGGATTGATGGCAAGGATGGCGCGAATCGGCTCAAGACCCTTCGTGCGCGCCATCTCCTGCAAGGCCACGTGCGCACGCACCAGATCCGCCGGCGACGCGAACCACTCGATGGTGTCGATGTCACGCGGCGCCGTCCAGTCGGCCGCGTCCTCGACGCTCAACGGAAGCGCCGCCAGGCTCTTGAGGATCGTGCGGCGCGTAGCCGTGTCGCCGGCGATGTAGGCGCGCCGCACGTCGTCGGGCGCGCTCAGCTTGAGCACGAACATCTCACGCGTGGTCGGGAGGGGCAGCATGCGCTCGGGGGCAGAGGCCCCCATCGGCCGCAAGCGAGCCTCGACCGCCGCGCGACCGACACGCCACATGACATGATCTGTAGCAGTGTTGTCGCTGACGGAGATCATCTGCTCGGCGTAGTGCCGCAACGCGAACTTCGTGCCGGCAGGCTCGTCGCGCATATCGCCGCTCGGTAGGCTCTTCCAGGCATCGCGGATCGCCAAGCGCTCGTTCCACGCCGCTGAGCCGTTCTCCACAGCCTCACCGAGCGCGCCGAGCACATAGAGCTTGAAGGCGGAGCCGATGGCCCCCACGCGCTCGGCATCGAGTTGATGAATCGGCGTGTCTTGACTGTCGAGATCTACGGCTACCAGCAACGCCTGCGCAGCCAGACCGGCGACCTGATCGTCGATCGCCTTCCAGCTCGTCGGCCGCGGTGTCTCGGTGTACGGCTGGAAGAGCAGTCCGACGATACGCCGCTGCGGCCCTTCCTCGACGGCAATCGACGCCTTGAGCTGCTCTCCCGTGCTCCTGTCCAGGCGCGCGACGAGAGCCGTCGGCGACCCGGCCACGAGAACGTCGCCGAGGCGCAGTTTCCCTCCAGCCGCGAGCTGTGCCAGCACCACCGCGAGCTGGTCGGCCGGAACAGCCTTGAGGAACGATGAGCTGAAGTGCGCCTCGATCTCCTCACGAGTGAACGGGGTGCCGTCGTTCATGCGTCCGACGACCCACGCCAGCTGCTCGCCGGCCGCCGTGGACGGGTACGCAAGCGGCGACGGCACGACGCTGGGGCTGTTTGAGACGTCGGCAGTCGGCGAGGACGTCATACTCGATTCACCACCGCACCCCGCGACGAGGACCGCCGTACCGACAACCACGGCGAAGACAAGCAGCACGGCGAGTCGCCCGCCACGACTTCCGCTTGGTGCATGCGCAGGGCGCCACCTCACGGCGGACTGTCACCGCCGCCCGGCGCGCCGGCTCTCGTCGCTCTCGGCGACGCGATAGGCGACGATACGCCGGATGAGGTCAGTCGGCAGGGGCTCGTCCAGGGGAAATTGCACCGAGCCCTTGGCGTGCTTGTAGGCGGCGAGATCCCCCGCGAAAGCAGCGATGCCGCTCGCCCCCGGATAGAAGCCGACGTGGTGCGCATAGCCGGCGAAGTGCACGAGATGCTTGCCGTTGAGATCAAACGTCGGGATGGCGTAGCTGATGGTCTCGACGGCGCCCGGCGCAACTGCGTGGATGAGCGCCCGTAGCTCACGCAGAACTCCCTGAGTAACCTCGGGGAACTCCGCGATGTATGAGTCGATCGTCTGGGCCGACGACCTGCTGGCCATCACCGTCTTCCTCTCGATCAGGCAGTAGTAGCACCCAAACATACCACCCTCGCGGGTGGTGTCGCGTTGCCGATCAGCATCGACTCGGCACCCGTTCCACATCACCACCCCAGCAACAGCGCAGCCGTGACCACACCTCCGAGTGCGACACCCACGACAACATCGACGACGTAGTGTTGCCGAATCAGGAGCGTGGAGATGATCACCAGAACGGCCCACGCGAGCAGCGTCACCCCAAGTGCGACGCCGAGAGCGGTAAAGCCGGCCACGACCGCCAGCGCGGCAAAGCCGGCGTGCACGCTGGGAAAGTTGCCGTACGGACGGCAGAGGCGCTGAAACCAATCGATGAGCCGCCACGACCAGCCATGGCGCGATCTTGCGTCAAGGCGCACGATCTCACTCGGGTAGAGCACGTGGACGGCGGTGCTCACCACAGTGATCACGCCGTAGGCGATGGCCAAGTCGATGAATTGATTCGTGCGCACCACGAAGAGAGGCGGCAAGACCCCGAGGAGGTACGTTGACAGGTAGAAGACGACGAACTGCGGGACCACCGGCAAGGAGCGATCGAGAGACGACTCCAAGCGCACACGCGAACGCACCGGCCGCTGCACGTGGTTGACGGCGAAGTACTGCGCCAGCCAGAGCGCCAGGCCGACGACCAGCGCCAGGACGCGGACCCAAAGGGGCAGCAACTCCGGCATCACATGTCCGCGGAGAGCACCCCGCGCTGCAGCACGACGGCGGCCGGAGTGGCAAGCCGCACGTACGCGATGATGCGGTCCAGCTGATCGTCGATCGCATCACGCGCCACACCCGCCGGAGCGTAGACCACGTAGAGGACGCGCGAGCTGGCCGTCGAGATGGGAGATCGCGCGTCCTGGCCGTAGATGATCGAGCACGCGATACCGTCCGCGTCGCGCATGATCATGTCGCCCGGGCGAATCTCCTTCTGCGTGCCGCTCATCTGCACCATGACGTCGCCGGGACTTGAGACGTCGATGACGATCGGTGGACGCAGTCTGCCGACGTCGTGCCCGGCCGTCAGCACAAGCGACTCGAGCTCCGCCATGAAGTTGGCGTCGACTGCCGGCGAGACGGCCGGCAGTTGCTTGCCCTTGAGCACGAGCGACTCGAGCTGCAACTGCACATGGTAGGTCTTTGAAAAGCGCTTGTAGTAGGCGCTGTAGGCGACCAGCAACGGCAGCGCCAGGAAGTCCGCGCGCGCGAACCCTGCGTACCGCGCGCGGAGCTCCTCTTCGATCTGCCGCTTGCGTTCCTCGAGCGCGACGGAAGGTCGATCGTTGACGATGTCACCAACCTCGAGTAGTCCGATGCGCCCTTCGGGGTGAGCGGCGCGCCAGGCGTCGGTCGCGCTGATGATCAAGGACTCCCGTCCGTTCGATGCTCTCTCGTCGCCCACGTACGCTCCTTCATCAGAGATGTCGGCCCCGATGTCGAACCATCCACGCCGCAGCGAACTCGACGAGATGCGCCTGTTTCATGAGTCTCGCCGTCGCCGCCCCGACCTTACCCACACGGCAGGCGCCCGTGGCTTCGAACGCCGCCCCGATCTCATCGAAATCGTCACTGTCGAGACTGATATCTCGGTAGCGCGTCCACCGGCGCTCCCCATCGCGCAGCAGCGGTGCGTAGCAGAGCACCTCCGACCTGCCGCGCGGAACGGTGAGGTACTCGGCAAGATGAATCGATGTGTTGCTGCTGTGAGGTACTCCGAGGAGCAGTACCGATCCGTCGAGGTCGCCCACACGGCCCAATGGGCTCTCACCGTCCAGAGCGAAGTCGAGCTTCTCGCCCGCGGTCACCCGTTCGCGCTCACGACCCCACGCAGCGAAGGAGTAGTTGGGATGCAAGCTGCGCACGACACCGGGCTGACGGCGAAACACCTCGGGGACCACACCCATGCCGCGCGTCGGAGTGAGCAGCGGATCGTAGGCAGGCATGGCGGCGCGGATGGTCGCCCACCACTCCTCGGGGACTGGGGGATTCTCCCACAACGCCGGATCGGAGAGATCGCCGGAGTGCGTCGGCATGACGAGCGTGCCCGACGCCCCAATTGCTTGCTCGAGAGCGAGAACAACGCTGACCGCGCCGCCGCACACCCAGCCCAACGAGCTCAGTGAGGCGTGCACGAGCAGCGTCATGCCGGACTCCACACCGAGGCCGGCGAGGTCGCGACACAACGTGTCGAGGGTCGCCGGCCCCCCATGGGTGCGCGCGATCGCCTCTGCTTCAGTCACCGTTCCACTCCGCGACAACATGAGCCCAGGTCGATATTGTCACAGATGCGCCGGAACGTCAGGTCAGGGATGCAGCAGACGACGCGTAGCTACTCCCGCCACAGCTCCGGCCGGTCCAGCGCTTTCGCACAGCGCACCGTGCCACGCACGTTCCCGAGGAGATCTGGCCGTATCGGGCGCACCATCCAAGCCTCCCGCGGCGTGACGGAGTACGGGGGCTCCAGCCCCTGCTCGCCCGCCGGCACAAAGCCGTGGCGCGGATAGTAGTCGACGTGCCCGAGCACGAAGACCAGCCCAACGCCCGCCCGCGTAAGACGACGCACGCCCTCATCGATGAGCTTGCCACCGACACCTTGACCCTGTGCCTCAGGCGTTACCGCCAAGGGCGCGAGGATCGCGCAGCGCACGTCCTGCGCGGGGTCGATCGTCGCCTCTGTGAAGAGGATGTGACCGAGCGCCCGAGAGTTCTGGCGCGCCAGCAGTGAGAGAACGGGGCGCGCGGTGGCATCCTCAAGCAGCGCCCTCACCAGCTCGACCTCCTCACACCCGCCGAAGGCGGCGCGCTCCACGGCGAGGACGTCTTCGAGATCGCAGGGCCACGCCTCTTCGACGTGCACTCATGCCTCCTGACAAGCGACGTCGACGTTCATCAACAACTTCAGCAACGCCTCGCACGCTTCACAGACGTAGATCGCCTCTGCGGCGCGCCGCCCGTGAACGCCGGCGGCACGCCACCCCTCGTGCATCTCACCGCGCACGTAGCTCCTCAGACCGTCGATGTTCTGCGCCAAGGCCGTTGGCACCAGCCCACGCTGAACGAGAAGCCGCGGTGACGTTTCGAGCGAGATACCAGGCGTGCCGAGCATCACGGCGATCATCGTCTCAACAGCACGAACCGCCTCACTGGCAGCAGCCGGATACTCTGCCACCTCGAGCGAGACAAGCTCTTGCGCCCGCCGCCAGTGAGCCTGCGACTCGGCGTAACGAGGGTCATCACGCAGAACGCGCACATGAGCCTTGATCGGCGGCGGATCTGAAGTATGGCCGGGCGCAGATCCCGTGATCCGCCGCGTCTCGCGCATCGAACGCGCCTGGGGAACAATCACGAAGAGAATGACCAGAATCGCCCCGCCGATGACCACAACCGTGATGGCCGACCACCAAAACAGGGACCAATCCTGACCGAGAACCACGAGAACCCCCCCTATGCTATCTTCTGGCGACCTCGCCCGATTCGCGACGGCACATGCCTATCTGATTCTCGACATTCAAAATCGGAAGTCGCATTCCTTGGTGTGGCGTGCAAACGAGTTCTCTCTCGTGAATCGCGCGAAGAGCACTACGTCTTGAGCCGCGCGATCGTCTTCTCGGACTCGAGCTCGCGCAACACGTCCGCAGCAATCCACCGCGCCGCACGTGAGTCCAGTTGTCTAATCTCCCGCGCCGTGGCGATCGCCGCCGAGTTCAGAGCGCGGCTACGTTTGCCGATCGTCCGCAAAGCCCAGCTCACGGCCTTCTTGACGTAGTTCCGATCATCCGTCGAGCCGCGCACAATGAGCGGCAGGTAGTCGAGGAAGACCTCGTCGGGCGCCTGCTTATCGTGCCACGCCAGGCAGGCGATCAGAGCGAATGCGGCGCGGCGAACGAATTCCTCGTCGCGCCGCGACCACTCATCGATCATGTCTCGCGCCACGGAGGATCTCTCCAAGAGATTCATGCAGAGCTGATCGCACACGTCCCAGGAGTCGAGATCGCCGACCCAGCTCTCCAGCTCTGACGCCGTGAGGAGGTCCGGCACCGCGATCATTCCGGCGACCATGCGCGCCTCGGCGATACCCGTTGCCCAGAGATCCAGGGCGAGAGCGTGATCTGGGCCGATCTCCTTGGCGAGGCGACGCATCTCCGGGACCGCAACGCCCAGCCGGCGATCCACCGTCATGCCGTAGCGCGCCATGCCGTCGAGATTGGCGGGATTGGCCTTCTCATCCAGACGTGCCAGCACCTCCACCACGGACGTCACGACGACCTCACCGTGCATGCCCCTGGCCGGCGGCCGCAACCGCAGCGATCGGCCGCATCAACCGGCGAGCGCACGCAAGTAGTAGACCCAGAAGGCCGGAATCTCGCGCGCGACCAACTGTGGTGTCTGAGCGATGGGCAGCGGGCCGCGCGCGGGCACCGTCAACACGTCGCGACCGGCGCGCGCGTAGGCCAGCTTGATACGCGGCAGATGATAGAACTGGCTCACCGCGACGATGCGCGCTTCGCCGTCGAGCAGGGCCAGCGAGTTCCGCACTGTGGCGGCGGTGTTCACGCCGTCCCCGTCGACGATCACGCGAGACTCCGGGACGCCGGCGGCGACCATCATGTCGCGCATCACCAGCGCCTCATCGTAGCCGCTCTCCCCCACTCCGCCGGAGACCAAGAGCGTATCGACGTAGCCGGTGTCGTACAGATCGACGGCGGTCGCGACACGATCGGCCAGGGACGTCGACGCCCTTCCATCGGCGTGCACCTGGGCGCCGAAGACGACGGCAACGTTCGCCTCGCGACGGTAATCCGTCTCACCGAAGAAGAACACCTGCGCCAGCGGGAAGACGAAGGCGCAGGCGGCCGCGACAAGGACGACCGTCGCCGAGGTGGCCCAACGCCCGTGCCGCGAGGCCGGAACGCCCGCCGCACAAACGGCGATGAGAATCAGCACGCCGGCGACGATGAATGAGAGCGGGATGGGAACGCGCGGGTCGATTTGACCCGCGCGCCATGCGGAGTAGAACCCGACGCCGTTCCACACGGCGACGCCGGCGAGCGCCGTGCACACCACGGCCGTAAGGAGGCGCCGCCAGACGGCGTGCGGCGGCGCTACGGCGAACCACAACAACACCACGCCGGCGAACGCCAGCACAGCCGCGGCCAGAGCCCGATTGCCAAACGGCAGTGCGATCCACCAGATGTTGGCGTCGTAGCTGAGCGCATGGCTGCGTACCGTAGCCGCGACGCCAAGCAACGTCAGCCCGCCGCAGAAGAGAGCAAGACCGCGGGCAACGGCGTTCACAGGCCAGAGCCGAGGGCGAAGCGCGCTCATGGCTGAAGACCCTACCACGGGACAACGCCGGCGACGGATGCCATCCGTGACCTTCCTAGAAGTCCTCGCGCTCCGCCTTCGGCATGCGGCCCATGAGGTCCGCGACGCACTCCTGGACCGTGCGTTCTCCCTCGAGGACGGAGTAGACACTCTCGTTGACCGGCATCTCGATGCCGAGACGATTGCCCAAGTCGTGCAGGGCGTGCGCGGTAGGGATACCTTCGACCACTTGGCCTACGGCCGCCTCAACCTGGGCCGGTGAGAGCCCCTGCGCCAGCAACTCCCCCGCCTTGCGATTGCGGCTGTGCCGGGAGGTGCAGGTAGCGATGAGGTCGCCGATGCCCGCGAGCCCGAGGAAGGTAGCAAGCTCGGCCCCCTGCACAACCCCCAATCGAGTCATCTCGGCGATGCTCCGGGTTATCAAGCTGGCACGAGAGTTGTCGCCGAAGCCCAGACCGTCCGACATGCCCACGGCCACGGCAATGGGATTCTTCACTGCGCCGCAGTACTCGACGCCGACGATGTCGTCATTCGTATACACGCGGAACGTGTCGCATGTTATGGCCCGCTGGAGCACGGCGGCGACCTCTTCGTCGCCACAGGCGATGACGGTCGCCGACGGCATGTCGCGGGCCACTTCCTCGGCGTGGTTGGGGCCCGAGAGAGCAGCCACC